>NZ_JBSHBW010000016.1:0-177936 GCF_053612185.1 Streptomyces sp. NPDC054757 | reverse complement strand
GACCTGAGGAGGTCGGGCCGGCGGCTCGGGGAGCCCGGGTGCACCGGGCTCTCCTGCGCCCATCAGGTCACCCGCGGTTTCCCGACACGGTCTCGCGGGCGGCGCGGATGGTCTCCTTGAGGGAGCCCATCGTGGCGAGTACGGCGGTCGGCTCGTAACCGCAGTGCGCCATGCAGTTGGCACAGCGGTCGTCCCTGCCCCGGCCGTACTTGTCCCAGTCGGTCTTCTCGACCAGCTCCTTGTACGTGGGGACATACCCGTCGTTCATCAGATAGCAGGGACGCTGCCAGCCGAAGAGCGAGTAGTTGGGAATGGCCCACGCGGTGCAGGGGAAGTCCACCTTGCCTTCCAGGAAGTCCAGGAAGAGCGGCGAGTGGTTCAGACGCCAGCGGCGCCTGTTCCCGCCCGCGAAGGACTTCTTGAAGAGCTCCCGGGTCTGTTCGACCCCCAGGAAGTGCTCCTGGTCCGGGGCCTTCTCATAGGCGTAGGCGGGCGAGATCATCATCTCGTCCACCTCCAGGTCGTCATTGAGGTAGTTGAGCACCTCGATGATGTTCTGAGGGGTGTCGGTGTTGAAGAACGTGGAGTTGGTCGTGACGCGGAAACCGCGCCGCTTCGCCTCCTTGATGGCCTCCACGGCCTCGTCGAACACACCCTCCTTCGCCACCGACTCGTCGTGCCGCTCACGCAGCCCGTCGATGTGCACGGTGAACGCGAAGTAGGGCGACGGCGTGAACTTGTCCATCTTCTTGCGCATCAGCATCGCGTTGGTGCAGAGGAAGACATATTTCTTCTTCGCCACCAGCTGGCGCACGATCTCATGGATCTGCGGGTGCATCAGGGGCTCACCACCCGCGATGGAAACCATCGGAGCACCCGATTCAAGGACGGCCCCCACCGCCTGCGCCACCGGCATGCGCTGCTTGAGCACTCCCGCCGGATGCTGGATCTTCCCGCAGCCCTCGCAGGCGAGGTTGCACGCGAAGAGCGGCTCCAGCTCGACAATCAACGGGAACTTCTCACGCTTGCGGATCTTCTGTTCGAAGAGATACGTCCCGACCCTGATGGTCTGACGGAGCGGCATGGCCATCTAGCTCACCTCCTGGGGAGCAGCAAAGAACGGTGCCATTCATAGAAAGCTGGAAGGACGGCACGGAGTACACGGAAGGCCGATATTCCACCGCGTACCGTCCCGATTCGGACGAGTTCATGTTCTGGAGCGTCCACGACCACTCGTACGGCCGCAACCGGGCGGGGCCCGGTCCGTACGGCGCTCCAGAGCGTCGCCGCGGATTCCATGTCCACGGCGATCGCCCCTGTGGCACGCAGCTCGGCCCTTTCGTGGCCGCGTACAACATGGTCTGACCCGGTCAGCGGACCGGTGTGCACGGTACGCCCGGGCAGGGCAGCGGTGAGCGCCTTCGCGAGCACCTCGGTGCCCGCACAGGCGGTGGCTCCCCTGCTGTCCCTGGTCTCATCAGCGACGATCACATCGCCCGGATGCATCCCGGGCGCGAGACCGGCGCAGAAGCCGGACGCGATCACGGCGGTCTCCCGGGAGGGGATCTCGCCGAGCGTGCGGGTGACGGCGTACGCGGCCGCCTCGGGCCCCATGCCCGTACGGAGTACGGTCACCGGGCCCGGCGCGCCGCCGCGGCCGGCGCCCGTGCGCAGGGCGAAACGCTCGATGCCCAGCGCACACGCGATCAGCAGCGGGACGCCGCCCGGAGCCTCTGCCATCAGCTCCCCTGCCGGGTTACGGCGAAGGGCTCACCGTGGACGTACCGGCCGAGCGCGGTCAGCGGGAAGACCTGCCGGTAGAGGTTGTAGTTGATCGAGAAGTCCCAGGGGAAGCCGGTACCGGTGAAGTACGGCTCGTCCCAGGCGCCGTCCGGGCGCTGGGTCTCGGCGAGCCAGCTGACGCCCCGCTCCACGGCCTTGTTCTCCCGCTCCCCCGCCGCGAGCAGCGCGAGCAGCGCCCAGGCGGTCTGGGAGGGCGTCGAGGCGCCGTGCCCGATCCACTCCTCCTCCTTGTACGAGCGCAGGTCCTCGCCCCAGCCGCCGTCCTCGTTCTGTACGGACTCCAGCCAGGAGACCGCACGGCGGATCGCCGGATGGGAGACGGGCATCCCGGCCGCGGTGAGGGCCGGGACCACCGAGCCGGTGCCGTAGATGTAGTTGACGCCCCAGCGCCCGAACCAGGCGCCGGTCGCCTCCTGTTCGGCGAGCAGCCACTCGATGCCGCGCCGGGTGCGCGGGTCGTGTGTCTTGCCCTCGACGGCGAGCATTTCCACGACGTGGCCGGTGACGTCGGCCGACGGCGGGTCGATGACCTCGCCGAAGTCGCAGAACGGCAGCCGGTTGGGGAACGGACTGGTGTTGTCCGCGTCGAAGGCGGCCCAGCCGCCGTCCTTGGACTGCATGCCGAGGTTCCACCGCACACCGCGCGCGATGGCCCCCTCCAGCCTCGCCCGGTCCGGCATCCGGACCCTGCGCAGCGCGAGGGCGACCTCGGCCGTGTCGTCGATGTCGGGGTAGTTGTCGTTGTGGAACTCGAAGGCCCAGCCGCCGGGGGCGAGTCCCGGGCGGCGCACCGACCAGTCGCCCGGCCGGTCGATCTCCTCGGCGAGCATCCACTCGGCGGCCCTGACGAGCGCCGGGTGGTCGGGGCTGAGCCCCGCGTCGGCCAGCGCGATCGTGGCCAGACAGGTGTCCCACACCGGGGACTGACAGGCCTCGATCATGCGGGCGCCGTCCTCGTGCCAGATGGCGAACCGGTCCAGGGACTCCAGGCCCGCCCGCATGACGGGGTGGTCGATGTCGTAACCGAGCAGATGGAGCGCGATGACCGAGTACACAGCGGGCGGCTGGATGCCGCCCCAGCAGCCGTCGTTCTCCTGCCGCTCGATGATCCACCGGGCCGCCGCGTTCATGGCCACCTTGCGGAGTCTTCGCGGAGCGACCTTGTGGTACAGGTGCAGCGCCTTGTCCAGGTGCTGGAACGCTCCGTCCCAACTGACCAGCGGGGCAGGCCGCTTGGCCGGATTGGGGTCGGCCGGATCGGTGTGCAGCTCGTCCAGCGCGAAGGGGGCCGGGCGGACCGGGCGCTTCGCTGAGACGACGGTCAGCGGCACGATCGTCTGCCGGGCCCAGCAGCCGAAATCGTAGATGTTCAGCGGGAACCACTTGGGCAGGAAAATCATCTCAGGTGGTAGCTCGGGGAGGTCGTCCCATTTCCACCAGCCGAAGAGAGCGAGCCAGATCCTGGTGAACACACGGCTCGCCGCTACACCCCCGTTGGCGCGGATCCAGGCGGACGCCAGCGCCATGTGCGGGGCGTCGGGCTCGTCCCCGGCGAGCCGCAGGGCCACGTACGCCTCGATGGTCGTGGAGAGTTCACCGGGCCCCTTGAAGAAGGTGGCCCAGGTGCCGTCCGCGCGCTGCTCGCCGCGGATGAACTGTCCGGCGGCCCGGGTGGTGCGTTCGTCCTGGATGCCGAGGAACTGCCGCAGCAGCAGGTCCTCGGCATCCATGGTCACGTTTGTTTCCAGGTCGCCCTTCCACCAGCCCTGGGCGTCCTGGGCTCCCAGCAGGAATTCGACCGAGCGCCCTGCGGCCCGCTCGGCGGCTTCACGTACCGGGTGTCCGGCAAGAATCGTTTCAGTAGGTTCAATTGTTTCAGCTGTTCCGGTTGCCGAGGCTGCGCCGGGCTCCATGGCTCCGGGGCTTCCGTCGGTCGTCGCTGTCATGGCTTCCCCTTCGTGCAGTGCTTCCTCTGCTGTGCTGGGGTCTCCGTCGGCCGGTGTCCTGGAACACCGGCCGGCGACCGCGAATTATGTGGCGATGGTGATCATCTCTTCCGTACTACTACGAAGTCGGCGAGCGCGATGAGCTGCGCCCGTACCCTTTCCGGCATCTCGACCCGGTTGAGCGCGTCGATCGCGATCGCGTGCTGCCTGCGGGCCTCCTGCGAGGTCCACTCCCGGCCGCCCGCCTCCTCGATCAGAGCCGCCCGAGCGGCGAACTCCTCCTCGGAGAAGGTGTCGAAGTCACTGCTCTTGGCGTCGGCCGCGAGCAGTTCGCCCAGCCGTTCCGACGCGGGTCCGCCGGCCGCGAGTGCCGCGACGACGGGCAGGGACTTCTTGCGCTGGCGCAGGTCGCTCCAGGTCTGTTTCCCGGTGGCTTCCGGGTCGCCCCAGATACCGAGCAGGTCGTCGACGGCCTGGAACGCCAGGCCGAGGTGGTAGCCGTACGCCTCCAGCGTGTCGGCCGTGCGGTCGTCGGCGCCGCCGAGAACCGCACCGATGGAGACGGCGCAGGCGAGCAGGGCGCCCGTCTTGTTGCCCTCCATCTCCAGGCACTCCTCGACGGTGACCCGTTCGCGGTGCTCGTAGGAGATGTCCTGGGCCTGACCGTCGATCAGTTTCCGGGTGGCGGTGGTCAGCCGGCGCGTCGCACGGCCGGCCTCGGCCGTGCCGAGCTCCAGCAGGATCTCGTTGGCCAGCGCGAAGAGCGCGTCACCGACGAGGATCGCCTGGGCGGGGCCGTGCACCTTCCAGACGGTGTCCCGGTGGCGGCGCTGTTCGTCACCGTCCATCAGGTCGTCGTGCAGCAGCGAGAAGTTGTGCACGAGCTCCACCGCGACGGCGCCGGGGATCCCGGCATCGGCCGTCGCTCCGGCGGCCTCCGCCGAGATCAGGGCGAGCGCGGGGCGTACGGCCTTGCCGCCGTCCCCGTCGGCGGGGCGGCCCTCGGCGTCGATCCAGCCGAAGTGGTAGGCGGCGACCGTGTCCATGGGCGGTGCGAGCCGGTCAACAGCAGCGCGCAGCACCGGTGAGGACAGGGTCCGTCCGCGCTCCAGGAGCGCGACAGTATCGACGGTGTCTGCGGCCGGGGTCACAGGCTCTCCTCTTGTTCCAGTAACAGTGCTCATGCCGCCTCCTGAAGCGGATGGTCGTGGGTACGGCCGAGCGTGGTGAGCACGGTCCCGGCGGCGCTGAGACCGCTGCGCACCGCGCCCTCCATGGTCGCGGGCCAGCCAGTGGCGGTCCACGCCCCGGCCAGGTACAGGCCGGGGATCCTGGTGCGGGTGCCGGGACGCAGCCGTCCGACACCGGGGGCGGGCGCGAAGGTCGCGGTCCGCTCCCGGGTGACGAAGAAGTCCCGCACCCCGGCGCCGCGCGCCGCGGGCAGCAGCCTTTCCAGCTCCGGGAGATAGCGCTCTCTGAGCACGGAGACCGGCTGGTCGATGTCGTCGTCGGCGACCGACTGGGAGAGCGCCAGGTACTGCCCGCCGCCCTGGAGTCCCGAGGAGTCCGTACGGTCGAAGACCCACTGGACGGGGGTGCCGAGCGCGGCGAAGAAGGGGCGGCGGAGCACTTTGCGGTCGTACACGACATGGACGTTGAGGATCGGCGACGTACCGATCCCAAGCAGTCTCTCCGGTGCGTCGAGCGCCCCTTCGGGGAGCAGCGCGTGGGCCTCGCGGTGCGGTACGGCGAGTACCACGGCGTCGGCCTCCAGCGTCTCTCCGTCCGTCTCGACCCGCCAGCCGCCGTCCGCTTCGCGGGTGATCCCGGCGACTCTGGCGCGCAGCCGGGTGCGCACGCCCGCCGCGTCGAGTGCCTCGCGGGCGAGCCTGTCGTGCAGTTCGCCGAGCGGGACCCGGGCCCAGCCGATGTCGGCGGCGCCCGCTTCGGAGAGCAGCCCGGTCTTGAAGACCATCGCGGCGAGAGCCAGCGAGGCGTTCGGCGCGGTGGCGTTGAGCGTCGCGACACCCACCAGGTCCCAGAGCGCCTCGATGGTGCGGCCCGACTGCCCGTGCAGCCGCAGCCAGCTCCCGAAGTCGGTGTCGTCCAGGGCGGGATCGGCGAGATCGAGCCCCTTGAGCGCGAGCGCGGCGCGCCCGACGCTCGCCCGCTCGGCGAGCGAGAGGTGCGGATAGGTCGCGAGGCTCCTGGCGAGGTGCAGCGGCACGGGCAGCCCGCTGCGGCGCAGCCTGCCGAGGCGCGGCCCGCCCGCGGGCGCGATGTCGAGCACCGGCACGTCGAGCCGGTCCTGCAACGGGGCGAGGGCGGCGCCGCCGACCCGGTCGAGGAACCAGCGGTACGCGGTGCAGCAGCGGAGGTACACATGCTGGCCGTTGTCCACGGTCAGTGCGCCGCGCTGGAAGGAGAAGGCGAGACCTCCCAGCCGCGGGCGGCCTTCGAGCAGCGTCACGTGTACGCCCGCGTCGGCGAGTTCGAGTGCGGCGGTGGTGCCGGCCAGTCCTCCGCCGACCACGACGGCACGCGCCTGCCGCGCAGCGTCGGCTGTCATACGTCCCCCTCCCCGCCCCGGCCGTCCGGGTGCGGAGGGCAGGTCGTCGGATTCAGGGACGCGTGATCTTCCCGGGAGGTTGAGTGCCGCTCGGCCGCCTGTGACGGAGCGGGTCTGTCGAGGGGCATCAGGTGCGCCTCCGGGCGCTCTGACGTGTGATGTTGCGGGTGTCGAGACCGGAGAGACCACGGACCGCGACATACGCCTTCTCCCGGCCGGGCAGCGAGACACGGCCGCGCAGGACCGCCTCGGGGTCGCGCTCGATCCGGTCCAGAAGGCGCCGGTAGATGCCCGCCATCGCGGCGACGCAGGCCCCGCTGCGGCGGTCGAGGAAGGGCAGCAGCCGGTATCCCTTGGCGAACAGGGCGCGGGCGCGGCGGACCTCGTAGTGCACCAGGCCCGCGAAGTCGGATCCGGCGGGCGGCGTCGCGCTGTGAAACCCTTCCGAGCAGCCGAACTTGGCGAGGTCTTCGGCGGGCAGATAGGTGCGGCCGTTGCCCGCGTCCTCCCGGACGTCCCGCAGGATGTTGGTGAGCTGCAGCGCGAGGCCGAGCGTGTCGGCGTACTGCGAGGCCCGGCCGGCCGCGGCCGTGCTCGCCGCGTTGCCGAAGATGCCGAGCGAGAGCCGCCCGATGGCGCCCGCGACGCAACGGCAGTAGACCTCCAGGTCGTCCCAGGTCTCATAGGTCTCGCCGCGTACGTCCATCAGTACGCCGTCGATGAGTTCGTCGAGTCCGCCGAGCGGGATCGGGAACCGGCGTGCCGCGTCGGTCAGGGCCACCGCGACCGGGTCGGTGTCGTCCTCGTCGACGGCTCCTGCACGGATCCGCCCCAGGAGTTCACGGGTCGACTCCAGCCGCTCCCGCTTGACGTCGGGTGCCAGCTCCCCGTCGCCGATGTCGTCCACGCGCCGCGAGAAGGCGTACAGCGCGGACATGGCCTGCCGCTTGTCGGCGGGCAGCAGCCTGATGCCGTACGCGAAATTCCGCGCCTGCTGTCCTGTGACGGCCTCGCAGTACGTGTACGCGGCCATCACGGGCCCCGAAACCGGTGTCTGTCCCTCCACGGTCCGGCTCACCCCTCTCTACGCGTTCCTCGCAAGACGGCTCCCATTTCGCGCAACAGGCCGAGCTTGGTGGGCTTGGGCGGTCCGGGAAGCACGTCGAATCCGGCAGCGGAGACCGCGTGGAGAGCGGCACTTCCGCCGGCCACGAACCCGGCGAGCAGCAGCTTGAGCCTGCCATGGACGCTACCCACCAGCGGGGCGCCTTCATCCAGCAGTTCCCTGGCGCGCTCGGCTTCGTAGGCGATGAGCGCACGCACCGAGGCGCCGGCGCTCGGGACGGCCAGATCCGCCTCCTGGACGTGAAACTCCTTCATGTCCCGGGCGGGAAGGTAGATACGGTCGCGGCCGAGGTCCTCGGCGACGTCCTGGAGGTGCTCGGCGATCTGCAGTGCCGTGCAGACGGCGTCGGAGCGCCGGATGCGCTCGGGGCTCGCCGTGCCCGTGATCTGCAGGACGAGACGGCCGACCGGATTGGCCGAGAGCTCGCAGTAGGCGAGCAGGTCCTCGTAGGTCTCGTAGCGCCGGACCGTCTGGTCCTGGCGGTTGGCCGCGATCAGCCCGAGGAAGGGCTCGGGGGTGAGGGCGCAGCGGCGGACGGTCGGCCGGAGCGTGCGGAGGATGGGGTGGCGCGGCTGCTCGCCCGGTCCGGCGAAGACCCGCCGGAGGTCAGCCTCGAACGCGTCGAGCAGCGCGAGGCGGTCGTCGGAGCGTACGGGGTCGAGACCCAGGAGCCGGGCCTCGGTCGCCGGCGACGCGAGGTCTCCGTCGCCGATGTCGTCGACGAGCCGGGCGAAGCCGTAGACCGCCATCAGGTCGTCGCGCCAGGCGCGCGGCAGGAAGAACGGTGCTACCGGGAAGTTCTCTCCGGAAGCCTTGTCCAGCGTGGTGCGAGCATGGCTGTCGGTGCCCGCGTCCCGAGCGCCCGTCACCGCATGCTGCCAGGCGCGGGAACGGCGGAACCATCGCGGAGCTGGGACACGTCCGTTGCCATTGCCGTCACATCTCCCGTTCTACACTGCTGACTCAATACAACCCATTTCGGACACGCCGCGCAGACCGTCAGGCAAGGCGACGCCGGGTTGGCGACGCAGGGTTGTGGCCCCGCTTGCCGTGAATCAGCACCGGTACAGCTTACGTTGTACAACGACTGGCACGTCAGCGGGGTGCAGCGCGCATTACAAGAACACTTCAATCCGCCGCAACCTTCCCCGCAGGCACAGTACTTGACGATCACTTGACTCGCCGGAAGCTCTGTACGGCGGTCCGGCGATGGCCTGAACACCTCGCTCCTACCGGCGTGTCGGGGTGTTGCCGAGGGGCGGGCGACACCATGCGAGCGGCCCCCGCCGGAGATTCCGGGCGGGGGCCGCTCGTGCAGCGGAGGGTTCGGACTCGGCCGTTACCTGCCGGTGCCCTTCACTTGCCGGCCTTCTTCACTTGCCGGTCTCCTTCTCGTACGCCTTGACGACCTCTTCGGTCGGGCCGTCCATCAGCAGTTCGCCCTTCTCCAGCCAGAGCACGCGGTCGCAGGTGTCCCTGATCGACTTGTTGCTGTGGCTGACGAGGAAGACCGTGCCGGCCTCCTTGCGCAGCTCGCGGATGCGCTCCTCGGAACGGATCTGGAACTTGCGGTCACCGGTGGCCAGCGCCTCGTCGATCATCAGGACATCGTGGTTCTTGGCCGCCGCGATGGAGAACCTCAGCCTCGCCGCCATACCGGACGAGTACGTCCGCATCGGCAGCGTGATGAAGTCGCCCTTCTCGTTGATGCCGGAGAAGTCGACGATGCCCTGGTACCGCTCGCGGATCTCCTCGCGCGACATCCCCATGGCCAGACCGCCGAGAATGACATTGCGCTCGCCGGTCAGGTCGTTCATCAGCGCGGCGTTGACACCCAGCAGGGACGGCTGGCCATCGGTGTAGACCTTGCCGCTCTCCGTCGGGAGCAGTCCGGCGATGGCCCGCAGCAGGGTCGACTTGCCCGAACCGTTGGAGCCGATGAGGCCGATGGCCTCGCCGCGGTAGGCCGTGAAGGTCACTCCGCGTACGGCGTGCACCTTGCGGACACCGCGGGCCGCGCTGCGGTCCTTGCCGACGATCCGGCTGAGCGCCGCGGTGGCCGCGCCCTTGCCGCCGCCACCGGCGTTGACGCGGTACACGATGTGCACGTCGTCCGCGATGACCGTGGGGATGCGCGCTTGAATGGTTTCCTCAGCCACGGCCGTACCGCTCCTCAGCCTTCCAGAAGTACACGAAGCCCACGAGGCCCAGCAGCACCGCCCAGGCGGCCGCGGCCGCCCAGACGTGCGGGGGCAGGTTCTCGGAGCCGTAGCCGTCGATCATGGCGAACCGGACCAGGTCCATGTAGACGGTGGCCGGATTCCACTGGAGGACATGGGCGATCCACGGCGGCTTGCCCCTGAGCATGACCGTGATGGAGAACATCACGCCCGATGTGTACATCCAGGTACGCATGATGAACGGCATCAGCTGGGCGAGGTCCGGCGTCTTGCTCCCGAGCCTGGCCATGATCAGCGCGAGACCCGTGTTGAACACGAACTGCATCGCGAGGATGGGGATGACCAGGAGCCAGGACAGCGAGGGATAGCTGTGGAAGCAGACCGCGATCACGACCAGCACGATCATCGAGTACAGCAGCTGCTGGAGCTGCTGCAGCGCGAAGGACACGGGCAGCGAGGCCCGCGGGAAGTGCAGCGCCCGCACCAGGCCGAGGTTGCCCGAGATCGCCCGGACACCGGCCATCACCGAGCTCTGCGTGAAGGTGAAGACGAAGACGCCGGTCACCAGGAAGGGGATGAAGACGTCGTGCGGCAGCCCCCTCTTGGTGTTGAGGAGCAGGCCGAAGATGAAGTAGTAGACGGCCGCGTTGAGCAGCGGGGTCGCCACCTGCCACACCTGGCCCAGCTTGGCCTGGCTGTACTGGGCTGACAGCTTCGCGGAAGAGAAGGCCAGGATGAAGTGGCGCCGTCCCCAGATCTGCCGGACGTACTCCATGAGTCCGGGCCGGGCACCGCTCACCGACAGGCCGTACTTCCCGGCCAGCTCGGCCGAGGACAGACCGTCGTCGGGAGACGGGCGGTCGCTCAGCGCGACCGCACCGTCATGGGTTGTGTCACTCACAAGTTGAAACTTTCGTGTTCAAGATGCGCTGCCGGATCGGGACCGGCTCGGATGCCGGGTCCCGAAGTACGTCCGATGCTCTCGGAGAGCTTCCTCCCAGAGAGCTTCTCAGATCACGGGAGGCCGGCCCAGTCGGGTCAGCCGCCAGACCGTACGCCATTTCATCGGTCGGCGTGGTCCGCAGGGTGTCGTCCAGCCCTCCCGGAAGCCGCCGAACCACGCCTTGAGCGCGGCCCCCGAGGGGCGGCGGACCAGCGTGAGCAGCATCCACACCCCCAGGTAGACCGGCACCAGCGGTGCGGGGAGATTCCGGCGGGCCAGCCAGACCCGGTTACGGGCCACCATCCGGTGGTAGACCGCGTGCCGGGACGGGGCCGTGGTGGGGTGGTGCAGCACCATGTCGGACCGGTAGTCGATCATCCAGCCGGCGTCGAGCGCCCGCCACGCCAGGTCGGTCTCCTCGTGCGCGTAGAAGAACTCGCCGGGGAGCGGTCCCGCGTCGGCGATGACCCTGGACCGTACGGCGTTGGCCCCGCCGAGGAAGGTCGTGACCCGCGAGGAGTGCATGGGGTCGGACGCACGCAGCCGCGGGACGTGGCGGCGCTGGGTGACCCCGGTGTCGGGGTCGGCGATCCGGAAGCTGATGATGCCCAGCTCGGGGTCGGCGGCGAAGGCCGCGCGGCACAGCTCTGCGGTGTCGGTGCGGGGCAGCAGACCGTCGTCGTCGAGGAAGAGCAGGATGTCGACGTCGGAGCCGGCCGGGCCGAATGCCTCGATGCCGACGTTGCGGCCGCCGGGGATGCCCAGGTTCTCGGGCAGCTCCACCGTCCGTACGCCGTCGGGGACGTCCGGGACGGGCGCGCCGTTGCCGACCACGACCACCTCGACCGGCTCGCCGTCCTGTTTCGCGACGGAGTCGAGCAGGTCGCGCAGCTCGTCGGGGCGGTTGCCCATCGTGATGATGACCGCGCCGACCTTCGCGGGGCCGCCCGCGCCGGGGGCCGTCACTTGAGCCTGCTCGAAGCGAGGATGGACACGAGGTGGAGCAGGGACTGCAGGAGCGCGATACCGGCCAGCACGGCGACGCCGAGCCGGGAGAAGAACAGGTCGCCCCTGATCTGGTCGACGATCGCCAGGACCAGGATCAGCAGGGACGCCTCGATCCCGAGGACGAGCCGGTGGAACTTGAGCGCCCCGGCGGCCCGGCGGGCCAGCGCCATACCGGAGGAGCGCGGCTCGGACGCGGTCTCCTTGACGGGCGGCAGCCCCTGCTGGTGGCGGGCGACGCCGACGAGGTCGGTCTCGGACTTGATCAGGACGGCGCCGAGTGCGGCCAGCGTCCCGAGGAAGGCCCACAGCCAGTCGATCCGGCCGGTGCCCCAGAGGTCCGCCGCGCGCAGCCCGAAGCCGACGAGGACCGCGGCGTCGCAGACGTAGGCGGCAACCCGGTCCACGTAGACGCCGACCATCGAGTACTGCTTCTTCCAGCGGGCGACCTCGCCGTCGACGCAGTCGATGAGCAGGTAGAGCTGGACCATCACCACACCGAGCACGGCGCCCCAGACGCCCGGCACCAGGAGGGCCGGGGCGGCGAGGGCCGCGGCGACCGTCATCACATAGGTCAGCTGGTTGGGCGTGATCCGCGTGTTCACCAGGTGCCGGTCCACGCGCAGCGAGACCTCGCGCATGTAGAGCCGGCCGCCCCAGTGCTCGCCGCTCCGCCGGTCCTTGACCCCCGGGGGGTGAACGACCGGGCGGAGTTCAGCTACCGATGGTTTTTGCATAGTCGGCGTAAGCGTCCTTGATCTGGTCTGCGGACAGGTTGAGGTGTTCGAGGATGGTGAAGCGCCCGGGGCGGGTCTGCGGGGCGTACTGGACGGCCTGGACGAACTCGTCCACGCTGAAGCCCAGCTCGCCGGGGAGTACGGGCAGCCCGTGCCGGCGCAGCACATCGGCGAAGAGCGCGGACTCGTCGGCCGCCCCCCGCAGATGCATCGCGAAGGCCGCACCGAGCCCGACCTGCTCCCCGTGGCTGCCGGCCCGCCGGGGGAAGAGCAGGTCGAAGGCGTGGCAGATCTCGTGGCAGGCGCCGGACGAGGGCCTGGTGTCGCCGCTGATCGAGATCGCGATGCCGGAGAGTACGAGCCCCTCGGCGAGCACCATCAGGAACTCGTCGTCGCCGACCCCGCCGGGGTGGCGCAGGACCGCCTCGCCCGCGGTGCGGGCCATGGCCGCGGCGAGCCCGTCGACCGCTTCGCCGTTGACCTTGTGGGACAGCTCCCAGTCGGCGATGGCGGAGATGTTGGAGATCGCGTCGCCGACGCCGGAGCGGATGAAGCGCGGCGGGGCGTCCCGGATCACATCGAGGTCGACGACGATCGCGATGGGGGTCGGGACGCCGTACGAGCCGCGCCCGTTGTCGTTGTCCAGGGTGGACACCGGCGAGCAGATGCCGTCGTGCGAGAGGTTCGTCGCGACGGCGACCATCGGGAGGCCCACCCGGGCCGCCGCGTACTTGGTCACGTCGATGATCTTGCCGCCGCCGAGACCGACGACCGCGTCGTACCGCTTGCCCTTGATGCCGTCCGCCAGCCGCACCGCGGAGTCGATGGTGCCGTCGGCGACGGAGTACCAGTCGGCGCCGGGCAGCACCGGGGCGAGCTTCTCCCGCAGCGCCTGGCCCGAACCGGCGCTGACGGCCAGGGCGAGCTTGCCGGAGGCCGAGATCCGCTGGTCGGCGAGGAGCCCCGCCAGGTCGTCGAGGGCGCCACTGCTGATGTCGACGACGACAGGGGACGGGATGAGCCTCGTCAGTACTGGCACGCGATGCCACGGCCCTTCGCGAGGTCGTCGTGGTTGTCGATCTCCACCCAGGCGACGTCCCCTATGGGCGCCACGTCGATACGGAAGCCGCGGTTCACCAGCTCCTGGTAGCCGTCCTCGTAGTAGAGGTCCGGGTCGCGCTCGAAGGTGACCTTGAGCGCGTCCGCGAGCTCCTCGGCCGCCTCGGGCTCGATGAGGGTGACTCCGATGTACTCACCGGTCGCCGTCGCGGGGTCCATCAGCTTGGTGATCCGGGCCACCGCGCCGGTCTCGTCCGTGATCACCTTCATCTCCTCGTCGGCGAGGTGCTTCACCGCGTCGAGGGCGAGGACGATCCGCCGGCCGTCGCCCCGTGCGGCGAGGAGCGTCTTCTCCACGGAGACCGGGTGCACGGTGTCGCCGTTGGCGAGGATCACACCCTGCTTGAGCACCTCACGGGCGCACCAGAGGGAGTAGGCGTTGTTCCACTCCTCGGCCTTGTCGTTGTCGATGAGCGTGATGGTGACGCCGTACTTGGCCTCGAACTCCGCGCGGCGTGCGTACACCGCCTCCTTGCGGTAGCCGACCACGACCGCGACCTCGGTGAGCCCGACCTCGGCGAAGTTGCTGAGCGCGATGTCGAGAACGGTGGTCGGCTCGCCCTCCCCCTCGGGGCCGACGGGCACGAGGGCCTTGGGCAGCGTGTCGGTGTAGGGACGCAGACGCCTGCCTGCGCCGGCCGCCAGTACGAGGCCGATCATGCGGGTTCTCCTTCGTCATGTACAGCGGGTGCGCCGGAGGACACCCAGAAGCGGATGCTCTCCGCGAGCACCACGACCGCCACGGCCACGGCGCACACGGTGAGCGCGACGGCGAAGCTGTCCCCGGTGGTGTGGCGTGTCGTCAGTACGGCGGCGAGCACCGCCACCACCAGGGTCCGGCCGTCGTGGCCGCCGATCGTGCGCACCAGCCAACGGGGCGGCGCGCCGGTGCCGCCCTTGATGCGGTACACCGTGTCGTAGTGATGGTAGGCGACGGCCGCCACCAGACCGAAGGCCGCGGGCAGCGCCTCGTGGACGCCGGAGCGGGCCGCGAGCACGAGGATCGTGACGTATTCGGCCGCCCGGAAGACCGGGGGCACCAGCCAGTCCAGCGCGCCCTTGAGCGGGCGCGAGACGGCCGTCCCGGAGAGTACGCAGT
This sequence comes from Streptomyces sp. NPDC054757, assembly GCF_053612185.1. Classification (NCBI taxonomy): domain Bacteria; kingdom Bacillati; phylum Actinomycetota; class Actinomycetes; order Kitasatosporales; family Streptomycetaceae; genus Streptomyces; species Streptomyces sp. NPDC054757. The sequence goes on along the minus strand of NZ_JBSHBW010000016.1, from coordinate 163,409 downwards.
ACACGGCGGCGGCCACGGCCGGCCACCAGCTGCCGACCGGCGCGAAGAGCGAGACGCCCACCACGAGCGCACCCCCCACGCACGCGATCACCGGCAGGGCACCGCGCGGCCCCTTGAGGAACCGGGCGAAGAGCTGGGCGAGCGGGCCCGAGTCGGCGAGGTCGGCCAGTGCCTGGGCGGCGCGGTCGGTGCGGGTGGCCCGGCGGGTCAGCGAGCGCAGGATCCGGCCGGCCGTGGTGTAGCAGGCGGCCAGGGCGCAGCCGATGAGCAGCGCGTAGAAGACGATGCGGGGGGTGGTCACCGCGGTGAGCACGGCGATCATCGCCCAGCGTTCACCGATCGGGAGCACGATCATGCGGCGCACCCAGACCGTCCAGCCGACGCTGTCGAGCTTGTCGGAGAGGGCGGCGGTGGGGCTGGTGTTGGCGGTCGCGTCGTGGTTGGCCTCGTTGAAGGAGAAGTCCACGACATGGCGGCAGGTCTGGAGGACCATCGCGCCGAGCGCCAGCGCCCAGATGTCGTCCCCGTTGCGGGCCGCGCCCAGCGCGAGTCCCGCGTAGTAGGCGTACTCCTTGGCGCGGTCGAAGGTGGCGTCGAGCCAGGCGCCGAGCGTCGAGTACTGGAGCGAGTACCGGGCGAGCTGGCCGTCCGTGCAGTCCAGCACGAAGGAGCAGATCAGCAGGATACCGGCGGCGATGTAACCGCCGCGGGTGCCGGTGGCGGCGCAGGCCGCCGCTATGAGCGCGGTGATCAGCGAGGCGGTGGTGACCTGGTTCGGGGTCAGCCCGCGGCGGGCGCACCAGCGGGCGATGTACCGCGAGTAGGGGCTGATGCAGTACGTCGTGAAGAAGCCGTCCCGGGACTTCACCGCCGTACGCAGCCGTACGGCCTCGTCGTCCACGGCGGCGACGGCGGCCCTGGCCTCGTGGCGGCTCTGCGGGTCCTGCGGGACCGAGGCGACCAGGGACCCCAGCTCGGGCCGCTGTACCGGGGTTCCGGCGGTGTCCAGTGCCGCGGCCAGGGTGTCGGGGCCCGGCCGGGTGCTCGCCAGTACGCGGTTGAGCGCGGGCCGGGCCTGCGGCTGGACGGTGAGCGCCCCGGGGACGGCGGCCGCGGCGAAGCGCGGGTCGGTCAGGGCCAGGCGGAGCGAGTGGAGGTGGCCGACGAAGCGGGTGTCGACGACCGCGACGCGCTCGTCGGCGGGTGCGGCGGCGAGCAGCTTCGCTGTCTCTGCCGCGTCGGCTGCGGTGCGTACGTCGAAGCCCAGCGACCGCAGATCGCCCTCCAGCGACGATCCGGGTACCGGCACACCGGCGAGGATGGCGGTCGACAGACGAACTCACTCCTTGGAGCTGGCGTGGCACACGCGGAGACGGCCCGCTCCCGGCAGGGGCGGGCGGCATGTCGGCAGAGGCTATCGGATGGACGGAAGCAGGAGTTCACGGCCCGTTTACGTCCCGATTAGGCCCCGGTCCCGGTGGGCACGGCCCCGGGCCGCCTGCCGCGGTCATCATGATCGATCCATGCCCCGCCCCACAAACCGCGCCCCCCCTGGCCGTCCGGCAGAGACGGCGCCGGGGCGGCCGGCCGGGGTCTATAGGGTGGCCGGTATGACGTGGCTGATCACAGGTGGTGCGGGGTACATCGGGGCGCATGTGGCGCGGGCGATGGTGGCGGCCGGTGAGCGGGTGGTCGTCCTGGACGACCTGTCGAGCGGGCTCGCCGAGCGGCTTCCGGACGGGGTCCGGCTGGTGCGTGGCTCGGTCCTCGACCGGGGGCTCCTGGACGCGACCCTCACCGCCGACGGGATCTCCGGTGTGGTGCATCTCGCGGGCAGGAAGCAGGTCGGGGAGTCCGTCGAGCACCCGCTGAGCTACTACCGGGAGAACGTGCACGGTCTGACCGTGGTGCTTGAGGCCGCGGTCGCGGCCGGGGTGCGACGCTTCCTGTTCTCGTCGTCGGCCGCCGTCTACGGCGTTCCCGGCACGGAGCTGATCACCGAGTCGACGCCCTGTGCGCCGATCAATCCGTACGGGGAGACGAAGCTGGCCGGCGAGTGGCTGGTCCGGGCGGCGGGCCGGGCGCACGGCATCTCGACGGCCTGCCTGCGCTACTTCAACGTGGCCGGTGCGGCGGCGCCCGCGCTGGCCGACATCGGGGTGCACAACGTCATCCCGATGTTCTTCGACCGGCTGACCCGCGGGGAGCAGCCGCGGATCTTCGGTGACGACTACGCCACCCCCGACGGCACCTGTATCCGTGACTACATCCATGTCGCCGATCTCGCCGACGCTCATCTCGCGGTGGCCGCCAGGCTGGACGCCGACGGCGGCGCGGGGGACCTGACGCTCAATGTCGGGCGCGGGGTGGGCGTATCGGTGCGGGAGCTGGCCGACCTCGTCGCCTCGGTCACCGGGATGCCGATGTCGCCGGTGGTCGAGGAGCGCCGCCCCGGTGACGCGGCCACGGCCGTGGCATCGGGTGAACTGATCCACCGGGAGCTCGGCTGGACGGCGGGGCGCGGGGTGCGCGAGATGGTCGAGTCGGCGTGGGACGGCTGGTGCCTGCGACACCCCGAGGCCGCAGCGCCAGAAGACGCCGCAACACCCCGACGCACGCCGTAAATGATCTCGTGTCCTGCTCCAACCTGCCATGATTTCCGCAGGTCAGAGCAGCTGACACGGGAGGCGCTCGCATGGGGGCTGGGCACGCACACGGGCATACACACCCGCACACACACGGCGGGCCGCCGCAGTCCGGGACCGCGGGCGCCGCGCACCGGGCCCGGCTGCGCATCGCGCTCACCATCACCCTGGCCGTGATGGCGGTGGAGATCGCGGGCGGGCTGCTGGCCGACTCGCTGGCGCTGCTCGCGGACGCCACCCATATGGCGACGGACGCGCTCGGGCTGGCGCTGGCGCTGCTGGCGATCCACTTCGCCAACCGCCCGGCCGGTGAGAACCGCACCTTCGGTTACGCACGGGCGGAGATCCTGGCCGCGCTCGCCAACTGCCTCCTGCTGCTGGGCGTGGGCGGCTATGTGCTGTACGAGGCGATCCAGCGGTTCATCACGCCGGCCGACACGGCGGGCGGCCGGACCATCGTCTTCGGTCTCATCGGTCTGGTGGCCAACATGGTCTCGCTCTCCGTTCTCGTCCGGGGGCAGCGGGAGAGCATCAACGTCCGCGGTGCCTATCTGGAGGTGATGGCCGACGCGCTGGGCTCGGTCGCCGTGCTGGTCTCGGCCACCGTGATCCTCACGACGGGCTGGCAGGCCGCGGACCCCGTGGCCTCGATCGTCATCGGCCTCATGATCGTCCCGCGTACGGTCAAGCTGCTGCGCGAGACGCTCGACGTACTGCTGGAGGCCGCCCCGAAGAACGTCGACATGGGCGAGGTGCGGGCCCACATCCTGGCCCTTCCCGGGGTGGCCGGAGTCCACGACCTGCATGCGTGGACGATCACCTCGGGGATGCCGGTCCTCTCCGCACATGTGGTGGTCAGCCCCGACGCCCTGGACACGATCGGGCACGAGAAGATGCTCCATGACCTGCAGGGCTGCCTCGGCACGCACTTCGATGTCGCGCACTGCACCTTCCAGCTGGAGCCGGGCGGCCACGCGGCGCACGAGGCGAAGCTCTGCCACTGAGCGGGTCCGTACGGGGGCGCGAGGGCCGGGGGAGGCGGCGGGCACCCCGCTGCTGCTCACCGCCGGTGCGACCGCGGTCGCCGGCCCGCTCGCCCGGGGCCGGTTTCCCGGCGGGCGGCGAATTCTGATATTCCGGTCGGTGGCCCTGCCGCACTGTGCGGCGGGGCCACCGACACGTCTCGCCCTCCGAAGTACGGACAAGCCGCTTTTGTACGGCAGACTGAGGAGCCGGTGACGCCCGATGCGAAGGATGGTTATGTCGAACGGCGCAGCAGAAGCGATCATGCTCGAACTGGTCGATGAGAGCGGCAGGACCATCGGAACAGCGGAGAAGCTCGCCGCACACCAGGCACCCGGCCAGCTGCACCGGGCCTTCTCGGTCTTCCTCTTCGACGGTGCGGGACGGCTGCTGATCCAGCGTCGGGCGCTCGGCAAGTACCACTCCCCCGGTGTGTGGTCCAACACCTGCTGCGGGCACCCTTATCCGGGTGAGTCCCCCTTCGCGGCTGCGGCCCGCCGCACCTACGAGGAGTTGGGGATCTCACCGGCGCTGCTCGCCGAGGCGGGCACGGTCCGTTACAACCACCCGGACCCCGACTCGGGCCTGGTGGAGCAGGAGTTCAACCATCTGTTCGTCGGACTCGCCCAGGCGGAACTGCGGCCGGACCCCGACGAGGTGGACGACACGGCGTTCGTCACCGCCGCCGAACTGACCGAGCGGCACGCGTCCGCGCGGTTCTCGTCCTGGTTCATGACGGTGCTCGACGCGGCCCGCCCCGCGGTCAGAGAGCTGACGGGGCCGGACGCGGGCTGGTGACGACGGGGGCGAGCGGCAGTGCGGACCAGACGACCTTGCCGCCGCTCGCCGTCTGTTCGACCCCGCAGGTCCCGCCGGCCTCCGCGGTGATCTCCCGTACGAGCATCAGCCCCCGGCCGCCGGTCTGCCCCTGGTCCGCGTCCAGCGCCCTGGGCCGGTAGGGGTGGTTGTCCTCGACCGATACCCGGATCCAGGAGGCTCCGACAGCGACCTCCACGGCCACCTCCGGGGAGAGCAGCGCGGCATGGCGTACGGCGTTGGTGACCAGCTCGGAGACGATCAGCAGCAGCCCCTGGACGGTGTCACGGCCGACCGGGACCTGCTGGCGCGTCAGGAGATCGCGTACGGCGTGCCGGGCCTGCGGTACGGAGATGTCGACCGCCGGCGCGGTGAACCGCCAGACGCCTTCGTAGGGCAGGGAGCCGGCGACCGCCGGGTCGGGCGGGCTGTTGCTCCCGCGGCTCTCCATATCCCGGCTCCCGCCCTCGCGCTCGATGGTGACCACGCAATGAGTGTTGGGAATGAGCCGGTCCACCCCGAGCAGCTGAACAGAAGTCAGCACTAATCGGCGCTAATCGACGGAGTGCGACCGGCCTTGTTGTTGACGCGACCGATTCTGGACCTTTGTTGACGTCTGTGGTCGTGTAAGTGACTTGGGCGACAAAGCGACACGGGTACCGCCCGCAGCCCTCCGTCCGCCGAAGGGCCTGCGGGCGGTACGGCTCCGCCTGGCCCGGCCGGATAGCATCCGGCTCATGGAGCCGCAGCTGCAGCACAGTGTCGCCGACGGGGTCGCCACCGTCGTGATCAGCAATCCCGCCAAGCGCAATGCCATGACGGCGGCGATGTGGCGGGCCCTGCCGGTGCTGCTCGACCGGCTGGCGGACGACGTGGCAGTCCGCGTCCTGGTCCTGACCGGAGCCGGGGGCACCTTCTGCGCCGGGGCCGACATAGCGACACTGCGGGACCCGCGCGAGGACGCCCAGAGGCTCGCGGTCCGGGCTGAGGAGGCCCTCGCCGCCTTCCCCAAACCGACTCTCGCCGCCGTGCGCGGCCACTGCGTGGGCGGCGGCTGCCAGCTGGCGGCCGCCTGCGATCTGCGGTTCGCCGAGGAGGGGGCGCTGTTCGGGGTGACTCCCGCGAAGCTCGGGATCGTCTACCCGGCGGCGTCCACCGCACGGCTGGTGTCCCTGGTGGGTCCGGCGACCGCCAAGTACCTTCTGTTCTCAGCCGAGTTGATCGGTACGGACCACGCACTGCGGGCCGGTCTCCTCGACGAGGTGGCGCCCGTCGACCTGCTCGGCCCGCGGGTGGCGGAGTTCGCCCGGGTGCTGGTGTCACGGTCGCAGCTGACACAGACGGCCGCCAAGGAGTTCGCCGCGGGCCGGGAGGACCGGGGGGCGTACTGGCGGGCGACGGCGCGGGACTCCGGCGATCCGGCGGAGGGCGTGGCCGCCTTCCTGGAACGCCGGGAGCCCCGCTTCACCTGGACCCCCCGCCCGGCAGCCGTTCCGCGGGGCGCTACCGGAGGATGAAGCGGCTCCGCCCGCGCAGCTCCGCGACCAGATCGGCCGGGGCCTTCAGCGGTGAGCCCGCGTCGTACGGCGGCTGCGGGTCGTACTCGGTGCCCAGCTGGACCGCCTGCGCATGGCGGTCCCCGGCGATCCGGCCGACCAGGGCGAGCCCCATGTCGATACCGGAGGAGACTCCGGCCGCGGTGATGAACTTGCCGTCGGTGACGACCCGTTCGCTAGTCGGCACCGCACCGAAGGCGGTCAGGGCGTCCAGCGCGAGCCAGTGACTGGTGGCGCGCCGGCCGCTGAGCAGACCCGCGGCTGCCAGCAGCAGGGATCCCGTACAGACGGAGGTCGTCCAGGTGCTGGCCGCGTCGGCCGCGCGCAGCCAGCCGAGCAGCCGCTCGTTCTCCATCTGGGCGGTCTGTCCCGGCCCGCCCGGCACCACGACGACATCGGGGCGCGGCACGTCGTCGAGCGTCCGCTCCGCGACCAGGGCGAGGCTTCCGCTGTCGTTGTGCACGGCTCCGGTCCGCTCGGCGACGAAGACGGTCTCGGCGTCCGGGATGCGGCAGAGCATTTCGTACGGCCCGACCGCGTCCAGCGCGGTGAAGCGGTCGAAGAGGGCGATCGCGATCTGCATGGTGTGCCTTTCAGACGGGTGGCGCCGGGGTGGCCCGGGGTGCGGTCGGCGGGGTCGTGGAACGAGGGGTGGCGGGCGCGTGAAAGCGTCGGCGGTACTCGGCCGGGGCGGTGGCCACCGATTTCAGGAAGGCGCGCCGCATGGCCTCGGGTGTGCCGTAGCCGCAGGCGCGGGAGATCTCCGCGACCGAGTCCGCGGTGTCCTCCAGGAGCCGCCTGGCGTGTTCCAGCCGGACTCGCCCGACGTACTGGCCCGGCGTCGTTCCGGTCTCCGCGCGGAAGGCGCGGGCGAAGTGGCGCGGCGAGAGCCGGGCGCGGGCCGCGAGGGACTCGACCGACAGATCACCGCCGGGGTGCTCGCTGATCCACTGCTGGACCTCGCGCAGCGGGTCGCGTTGGGCGGTCTGGGCGGCCAGCTGGACGCTGAACTGCGCCTGGTTGCCCGGACGGCGGAGGAAGACGACGAGATGGCGGGCGACGGTCAGCGCGGTGTCCCGGCCCAGGTCCTCCTCGACCAGCGCGAGGGCCAGATCGATTCCGGCGGTGACCCCGGCTGATGTGGCGAACTTCCCGTCCCGTACGAAGATCGGCTCGGGGTCGACATCGACGGCCGGATAGGTACGCGCCAGATGATCGCAGACCGACCAGTGCGTGGTGATGCGGTGTCCGTCCAGCAGACCGGTCCTGGCGAGCAGCAGCGCACCGGTGCACACCGAGACGACGCGCTCGGCGCGGGGCGCGTGTTCGCGCAGCCAGTCGATCAGCCGGGGGTCGGGGGCGCGGGTGCCCTGGCCGCCGGGGACCAGCAGGGTGTGCGGGTCCCCGGAATCGGCCAGCGTTCCGTCCGGTACGAGAGTGAGGCCGCCGGAGGTGCGGACGGGGGCGCCGTCGAGCGAGGCGGTACGCAGGGTGTACGCGTCCCGGTCGATACGGCCGGCGCCCGCGAAGACCTCCAGGGGGCCGGTCACATCGAGGCTCTGCACACCGTCGAAGAGGACGATCAGCAACGGTCTCTGCGGCATGGCGTCCATCCTTGGCGCAGGGGGCGGTGTCCGCAATGACGAAACTCCCACCTTTCCTGCCATGCCCCGGCCGTCCCGGGCCCGCTGCCCCGCCCGGCACGGTGCCGCGGCCCTCGCCCTCCCGGACCCGCTGCCCTCGCCCTGCCGGGACTCGCCGCCCTGCCCCTCGCCCCTTCCCGGTTCCGGGCTCCCGGCTCCCGGCTCCCGGCTCCCGGCTCCCGGCTCCCGGCTCCCGGCTCCCGGCTCCCGGCTCCCGGCTCCCGGCTCCCGGCTCCCGGCTCCCGAGCGGATCCTCCCCCGTACGGCCCGGAGACCCGGCCGCCCTTCCTCCCGTACCGACCAGTCGGTAACATTCCGGCCATGACCTCGCTCCAGCCGCGCGCCGGCCGTCGCTGCCACAACTCCGTCAACCCGCTACACTCGACGCTCTACTTCTCCCCCGATCTCACCGAACAGCTCGCCGCGGCCGGGATCGACGACCCTGCCGCCGCCTACTTCGCCGCGCGCGGTGCGGCGATGGGGGCTGTCGGGCCCGGCACCATCGCGGCCACGTTCTACAACTTCAACCCCGCACTGATCGCCCGGCACGTCCCCGCCGTGTGGGAGAAGGCCGATCCGTGGACCGTGCTCGACGCCCGGCTGCGCGCCGCCGACGCCACGCTGCGGCGGCTGCTCGGCGAGGAGGCAGTCGCGTCGGAGCCGATGGCCGAGGCGGCCCGGCTCGCGCTGCGCGCCGCCGAGGCGTGCACCCGGCACGCCCGCCCGCTCTACGCGGCCCACGCAGATCTGCCGGTCCCCGACGAGCCCCACCTCGCGTTCTGGCACGCGGCGACCCTGCTGCGCGAGCACCGCGGCGACGGCCACCTCGCCGTACTGCTCACCGCAGGGCTCGACCCGCTGGAGGCGCTGGTGAGCCACACGGCGACCGGCAAGGGCATGGCGCCCCGGTGGATCCTCACCACCCGCGGCTGGCACCGGAGCGACTGGGACGCGGCGGTCGAGCGGCTGCGTGGGCGCGGGCTGCTGGACGCGGAGGGCGCACTCACCGAAGCGGGCACCCAGCTGCGCCAGGACGTCGAGTCGGAGACCGACCGCCTCGATCTCGCACCGTACGAACACCTGGGCGCCGAGGGCGTGGAGCGGCTGACCGAGCTGGCGCGCGGCTTCCTCGCCACCGCGGTGGCGGCCGGCGCCTTCCCCTCCGGTATCAGCTGAAGCGGCCGGGGCGGGCGTCGTCCCCGCTCTGTCGGCGCCGCCTGCCACAATGCTGATGCACTGTTTCCCCGCGTGGCGGCGGCCCGGCTCCCACCGGCGGTCCGTTCGCCCCGCGGGGTCCGGGGACCGCTCCGGAAGAATGCGGCAAGCTCAGCGAGAAGGCGGTACGGGATCGTGACCACGACCACCCCAGTTTCCATCGAAAGCAGGATCGCGGAGGAGCTCGGCGTCAGGGAACGGCAGGTGAAGGCCGCCGTCGAGCTGCTCGACGGCGGCTCGACCGTGCCGTTCATCGCGCGCTACCGCAAGGAAGCGACCGAGATGCTCGACGACGCGCAGCTGCGCGCTCTTGAGGAGCGGCTGCGCTATCTGCGGGAGCTGGAGGAGCGGCGGACGGCAGTTCTGGAGTCCGTACGGGAGCAGGGCAAGCTGGACGAAGCGCTGGAGGCGCAGATCAGGGCCGCCGAGACCAAGGCGCGGCTGGAGGACATCTATCTGCCCTTCAAGCCGAAGCGCAGGACCAAGGCCCAGATCGCGCGGGAGGCGGGGCTCGAACCGCTCGCCGACGGTCTGCTGGCCGACCCCTCGGTGGAACCGCTCACGGCAGCGGCGGCGTTCGCCGGCGCGGACAAGGGCGTCGCCGATCCGGCCGCCGCACTCGAAGGCGCACGCGCCATCCTCACCGAGCGGTTCGGCGAGGACGCCGACCTCATCGGCGAGCTGCGGGAGCGGATGTGGACCCGGGGGCGGCTGACGGCGAAGGTGCGGGAGGGCAAGGAGGAGCAGGGCGCCAAGTTCGCCGACTACTTCGAGTTCGCCGAGCCGTTCACCGCGCTGCCCTCGCACCGGGTGCTGGCGATGCTGCGGGGCGAGAAGGAGGACGTGCTCGATCTGGTCCTGGAGCCGGAGGAGCCGTCGGACGCCGCGGGGCCCTCGGCGTACGAGTCGATGATCGCCCGGCGGTTCGGCGTGGCCGACCGCGGCAGGCCGGGCGACAAGTGGCTTGCCGAGACGGTGCGCTGGTCCTGGCGCACCCGGGTCCTGGTCCATCTGGGGATCGACCTGCGGCTGCGGCTGCGGACGGCCGCCGAGGACGAAGCGGTCAAGGTCTTCGCGTCCAACCTGCGCGATCTGCTGCTGGCCGCACCGGCCGGGACCCGCGCCACCCTCGGGCTCGACCCCGGCTTCCGTACCGGGGTGAAGGTGGCCGTCGTCGACGCGACCGGCAAGGTCGTGGCCACCGATGTGATCCACCCCCATGTCCCGGCCAACCGGTGGGACGAGGCGCTGGCGAAGCTGGCCCGGCTGGCGAAGGAGCACGCGGTCGAGCTGATCGCGATCGGCAACGGCACCGCGTCCCGTGAGACGGACAAGCTCGCCGGTGAACTGTGCGCCAAGCACCCGGAGTTGAAGCTGACCAAGGTGATGGTCTCCGAGGCGGGCGCCTCCGTCTACTCGGCGTCCGCCTTCGCCTCGCAGGAACTGCCCGATATGGATGTGACGCTGCGGGGCGCGGTCTCCATCGCCCGCAGGCTCCAGGACCCGCTCGCCGAGCTGGTCAAGATCGACCCCAAGTCGATCGGCGTCGGTCAGTATCAGCACGACCTCGCCGAGGTGAAGCTCTCGCGCTCGCTGGACGCGGTCGTCGAGGACTGTGTGAACGGTGTCGGTGTGGACGTCAACACCGCGTCGGCCCCGCTGCTCTCCCGGGTCTCCGGGATCGGTTCGGGGCTCGCCGAGAACATCGTGGCGCACCGAGACACCAACGGCCCCTTCCGGTCGCGCAAGGCCCTCAAGGACGTGGCGCGACTGGGTCCCAAGGCGTACGAGCAGTGCGCGGGCTTCCTCCGCATCCGGGACGGTGACGATCCGCTGGACGCGTCGAGCGTGCACCCGGAGGCGTATCCGGTGGTGCGGACGATGGCCAGGAAGGCGGGCGGCGGAACGCTCGTCGGGAACGCGGCGCTGCTGCGCTCGCTGGACCCGGCCGAGTTCGTGAACGACACCTTCGGGCTGCCCACCGTGACCGACATCCTGCGCGAGCTGGAGAAGCCGGGACGCGACCCGCGGCCCGCGTTCAAGACGGCCACCTTCAAGGAGGGCGTCGAGAAGCTGGGCGATCTGACGGCCGGGATGGTCCTGGAGGGTGTGGTCACCAATGTCGCCGCGTTCGGCGCGTTCGTGGACATCGGGGTCCACCAGGACGGTCTTGTCCATGTCTCCGCGCTCTCCAGGACGTTCGTCAAGGACCCGCGTGACGTGGTGAAGCCGGGTGACATCGTCAAGGTGAAGGTGATGGACGTCGACATCCCGCGCAAGCGGATCTCGCTCTCCCTGCGGCTCGACGACGAGCCGGGGGCCAAGCAGGGCGGCGGCAGCAGGGAGCGCCAGGACCGGGGCCGGCGGGCGCAGGACGGACAGGCAGGCCAGGGCGGACAGGGCGGCCAGGGCGGTCGCCCTCCGCAGCAGCGGCAGGGCGGCGGGGGCCGGCGCGGTGGCGGTAGTGGTGGTGGCCGTGGGTCGTCGGCTCCGGCACCGGCCAACAGTGCGATGGCGGACGCCCTGCGCCGGGCCGGACTGGCGGACCCCGGTCAGGGCAAGGGGCGCGGCTCGGGGCGCGGCTGATCCGGCCGGGGCTGCGGCCCTGATGACCTGACGCACCCGCCGGGCGGGCCCGTCCGGGCCCGCCCGGCGGTGCGGAGAACAGTGGCCGGACCAGCGGAGCACAGCGCACCCGGCAGCGCAGCAGAAAACGGTCGGCCCAACGGAGCACAGCGCGGAGCACAGCGCACCTGGCCGGTCAGACCTCCGTGACCTTTCCGCCGGCCACCTCGATACGGCGCGTCGTACGGACCGCGTCCAGCATCCGGCGGTCGTGGGTGACCAGCAGCAGGGTCCCCTCGTACGAGTCGAGCGCCGACTCCAGCTGCTCGATGGCCTCCAGGTCCAGATGGTTGGTGGGCTCGTCGAGTACCAGGAGGTTGACGCCCCTGCCCTGCAGCAGCGCGAGGGCGGCCCTGGTGCGTTCGCCCGGCGAGAGCGTGGTCGCGGGGCGCAGCACATGCGGCGCTTTCAGGCCGAACTTGGCGAGCAGCGTACGGACTTCGGCGGGCTCGGTTTCGGGGACCGCCGCGCAGAACGCGGCCAGCAGCGTCTCCGTACCGTGGAAGAGGGCGCGGGCCTGGTCGACCTCGCCGACGACGACGCCAGGGCCGAGCGCCGTGTGCCCGGTGTCCAGCGGGACGCGGCCCAGCACCGCACCGAGCAGGGTGGACTTGCCCGCACCGTTGGCCCCGGTGATGGCGACCCGGTCGGCCCAGTCGATCTGGAGGTGGGCGGGGCCGAAGGTGAAGTCCCCTCGGACGACGGTCGCGTCCCGCAGGGTGGCCACCACGGAGCCGGAGCGCGGGGCGGCCGCGATTTCCATGCGCAGCTCCCACTCCTTGCGGGGCTCGTCCACGACGTCGAGGCGCTCGATCATGCGCTGCGTCTGCCGGGCCTTGGCCGCCTGCTTCTCGCTCGCCTCGCTGCGGAACTTACGGCCGAGCTTGTCGCTGTCGGTCGCCTTGCGGCGGGCGTTCTTGACGCCCTTGTCCATCCAGCCGCGCTGCATCCGGGCCCGGCCCTCCAGAGCCGCCTTCTTGTCGGCGAACTCGTCGTACTCCTCCCTGGCATGCCTGCGAGCGGTCTCCCGCTCCTCCAGATATCCCGTGTAGCCGCCGCCGTACAGGGTGATCTGCTGCTGGACGAGGTCGAGTTCGAGGACCTTGGTGACCGTACGGGTCAGGAACTCCCGGTCGTGGCTGATGACGACGGTGCCCGCGCGCAGCCCGCCGACGAAGCGCTCAAGCCGGTCCAGCCCGTCGAGGTCGAGGTCGTTGGTCGGCTCGTCGAGGAGGAACACGTCGTACCGCGAGAGCAGCAGTGAGGCGAGACCGGCGCGGGCCGCCTGGCCGCCGGAGAGCGATGTCATGGGCTGGTCGAGGCCGACGGTCAGCCCCAGCGACGCCACCACCTCACCGGCCCGCTCGTCGAGATCGGCCCCGCCGAGGTCGAGCCAGCGCTCCAGCGTGACGGAGTAGGCGTCGTCGGCTCCCGCGACCCCGTCGACCAGGCCCTGGGTGGCCTCGTCCATGGCGCTCTGGGCAGCCGCCACCCCGGTGCGCCGGGCGAGGAAGCCGCGTACGGTCTCGCCCTCGCGGCGCTCCGGCTCCTGCGGGAGGTGGCCGACGGTGGCGGTGGGCGGCGAGAGCCTCAGCTCGCCCTCCTCCGGGGTGTCGAGCCCGGCGAGAAGGCGCAGCAGGGTCGATTTGCCGGCGCCGTTCACACCGACGAGACCGATCACATCACCGGGCGCCACCACGAGGTCGAGGCCGGAGAAGAGCGAGCGGTCGCCGTGGCCCGCGGCGAGGTCTTTGGCGACAAGGGTTGCAGTCATGAGGGAACCGATCCTAATCGGGGTGCGGCGCGGGCCCTGTGCGGCAGGGTCCGTGCGGCAGGATCCATGCCGGAATCCCGGCACATCCCTGTGGGGATCTGCGCCGGCACCCCGGGCTGCATCCGTGCCGGCATCCATGTCGGCCGAATGGCGATCCTGTGACAGCTGTGACCGTGGACATGACCAGAGGCAGCGGGGCTGAATAGGGTCGGACACCACGACGAACCATCACGACGAACCGCCACGACGAGCAAGACGAACAACACGGCAAACACAGCGACGAACACGACGACTTGGAGCATCAGTGCACCGCAGACTCATCGTCCCGGGCGTACTCGCGGCCGCCTCGCTTCTGCTGGCGATCCCGGCATCGGCGGCCGGCTTCACACCCGGGGCTCCGGGCATCGGCGACCCGTACTACCCGGCGTACGGGAACGGCGGATACGACGTCTCGCACTACGACCTCAAGCTGAAGTACCAGCCGTCGACCGACCGGCTGGACGGGACCGCGACGATCCTGGCCACCGCCACCCAGGACCTCTCCCGGTTCGACCTGGACTTCCTGCTCGACGTGAGCGAGGTCCGCGTCAACGGTGCCAAGGCGTCCTTCGCCACGTCCGGGCAGCACGAGCTGGTGGTCACCCCGGCCAAGGGCCTCGCCAAGGGCTCCGCCGTCACCATCGTGGTCCGGTACAGCGGTGTGCCGTCCACCAAGTCCGCGTACGGCTTCTCCACCTGGCACCGGACGCCGGACGGGGCGGTCGCGGCGGACGAGCCCGAGTCGGCGTGGTGGTGGTTCCCGAGCAACGACCACCCGCTCGACAAGGCCACGTACGACGTGTCGGTCTCGGTGCCCGACGGCACCCAGGCGATCAGCAACGGCGTGCTCCAGTCGCAGCGTTCGCAACTGGGCAGGACCACCTACAACTGGCGGTCGAACAAGCCGCAGGCGACCTATCTGACCACGCTCGCGGTCGGCAAGTTCGACATCACCACCGGCACCACGGATGCCGGGGTGCCGGTCGTCAACGCGTACAGCAAGGACCTCGGCGACAACGACGGCGCGGCGCGTGCCAGCGTGGAGCGGACCGGTGAGGTCGCCGACTGGCTGAGCGGGTACTTCGGCCCCTACCCCTTCAGTGCGCTCGGCGGCTATGTGCCGAACACCACGACGGGGTACGCGCTGGAGACCCAGACCCGCCCGTACTACAGCCCCAAGCAGTTCGCGAACGGGGCCAACGTGTCGGTGGTCGTCCATGAGCTGGCCCACCAGTGGTACGGCGACGACGTGTCCCTCAAGGGCTGGAAGGACATCTGGATCAACGAGGGGTTCGCTTCCTACGCCCAGTGGCTCTGGTCGGAGAGCCAGGGCGACGGGACCGCGCAGGAGCTGGCGGACTACGTGTACGCCTCGCACCCCGCAGACGACGCGTTCTGGACGGTGAAGCCGGGCGATCCCGGTGCGGCGAACCAGTTCGACGACGCCGTCTACGACCGGGGCGCCCTGGCCATCCAGGCGCTGCGCGACAAGATCGGTGACACCGCGTTCTTCAAGATCCTCAAGGGCTGGCCCGCCGAGCACGCCTACGGCAACGCGTCGGTGGCCGACTTCGAGAAATACGCCGAGCAGGTCTCGGGGAAGCCGCTGGCCGCCTTCTTCGACACCTGGCTGTTCACCCCGTCGAAGCCTGCCGCACCGGCGGCCCGGCAGGCCCGCCTCGCGCACACCGACGGCAGGCCCGTGGCGCCGGAGTCCTGGGCGCAGATCGAGCGGACCCACACCGTCCACGACCGCTGAGCCACCCCCTGACCGGAGCCGCGCCACCCCTGACCGGGGCGGCGCGGCTCCGCACGTCGCGTACCGGCAGGGCGGCGGGCTTCCCGGGCGCGGCCCTTCCCGGGCGCGGCCGGGGCGTTCAGGGTGCGCGGCTTCCTGCGTCCGGCCGCCGGTGGTTACGCTGCTCCGGCACCGCGGGTGCTCGCACCGCCGCAAGGAGCGAGCACCCGTACGCCCTGCCGCCGCGCCCGACCGAGGAGTACCCGTTGCCCGATCCGACCCATGGCTCCCGGCCGACCCTGGAGGCCGTCGCAGCCCGTGCGGGTGTGTCGCGAGCCACCGCGTCGCGCGTCGTCAACGGCGGCGCCGGGGTGCGGAAGCCGCTGGTGGAGCGGGTCCAGCAGGCTGTCGACGAACTCGGTTACGTACCGAACCACGCGGCCAGGACCCTGGTCACCCGGCGCAACGGAGCGGTCGCCGTCATCATCGCGGAGCCGGAGATCCGGATCTTCTCGGACCCCTTCTTCTCCCAGCAGCTTCACGGCATCAGCCGTGAACTGACCGCCCACGACTCGCAGTTGGTTCTTCTCCTGGTGGAGGGCAGGAAGGACTACGACCGGATCGGCCGCTATCTGGCGGGCGGTCATGTGGACGGGGCGCTGGCCTTCTCGCTGCACACCGAGGATCCGCTGCCCGCCGTCATCCACCGGGTCAGGATCCCCACGGTCTTCGGCGGGCGGCCCGTGTGGGCCGGTCCTGAGTCCGGTCTCGCGCTCCCCTACGCCGACTGCGACAACCGTGGCGGCGCCCGTACGGCCGTCCAGCATCTGGTCTCGCTCGGGCGGCGGCACATCGCGCACATCGCGGGCCCGCAGGATCAGACATCGGGGATCGACCGGCTGGACGGCTACCGTGACGTGCTCCTCGATGTCGACCCCCGGCTCACCGCGCAGGGAGCGTTCACGGTGGAGAGCGGCGCCGCGGCCATGTCCGAGCTGCTGGAGCGGCGGCCCGATGTGGACGCGGTGTTCGCCGCC
This sequence comes from Streptomyces sp. NPDC054757, assembly GCF_053612185.1. Taxonomy (NCBI): domain Bacteria; kingdom Bacillati; phylum Actinomycetota; class Actinomycetes; order Kitasatosporales; family Streptomycetaceae; genus Streptomyces; species Streptomyces sp. NPDC054757. The sequence continues at coordinate 147,298 of NZ_JBSHBW010000016.1, read as the reverse complement.
AACGACCTGATGGCGTCGGGGGCGCTCCAGGTCCTGCGGGAACGGGGCAGACGGGTACCCGACGATGTGGCGGTGGTGGGCTTCGACGACATGGAGAAGGTCGCGGAGTGCACCGACCCGCCGTTGACGACGGTCCGTCAGGACATAGAGGGGATGGGCCGGTTGATGGTGCGGATGCTGGTACGCGGGCTGGACGGCGAGAGCGTCACCCCGCCGGACTCCGTGATCCTGCCGACCGACCTGGTACGCCGGGCCTCGGCGTGATGTCCGGCGGGCCGCCCCGCCTCACACCGCTGCACGGTGGGCGGCCCTCGCCGCGCGGGCGAGCGGCAGATAGCGCACCCGCTCGGGAAGCACGGGCACCACGGCACGGACACACCGGCCGAAGCGGCGCAGCGTCCGCTCCTGGGAGTCCGTCCACTCCAGGCCGATGGCCTGCCGGGCCTCCGGCGGCATCAGCCCCACGGTGACGAAGTGCCGGAAGCGTGCCAGTGGCGGCAGCAGCACCGGCCAGACCAACCGGACCAGTGGGCGCAGCGCACGCGGTCCCCGGTCCGGGGGCGGCACGGGGCTGTGCGGGTCGGTCAGCTCGCGGACGACCGGGGTCGCCTCGATCTCGTCGGCCAGCATCTTCCGGTAGTAGGGCCAGAACTCCTCGATGGTCTGCGGCATGTCCCGGTCGTCGATGCCGAGTACCCGCCCGACCTGGAGCCACTCCGCGTACAACTGTCGTTCCTGGGCGTCGGTGTAGGGGCGTCCGAGGTACTTGCGGCCCTGCAGGAAGACCGGGAATCCGGTGGCGTGCACCCACGAGAAGGTGGCGGGGGCGAGGGCCTGGTAGGGGCGGCCGCGGGTGTCGGTGCCGCGGATGGTGCGGTGCATACGGCGCAGTCTGCGCCCCTCTTCGGCCGCGGCGTCCCCGCCGTACACCCAGAGCTGCATCGAGCGCAGGGAGCGTTCACCGCGGCCCCATGGATCCGTACGGAAGACGGAGTACGCGTCGACGCCCGCGCCGACGGCCGGGTGGGCCACCTGCATGGTCAGCGCGGCGGGCAGCGTCAGCAGCACCCGGATGTCACCGACCTCGCTCCAGAGCACCCCGCCGGGCGGTGGTGGCGGCGGCCCCGGCGTGGTGCGGCTGGTCATGCACGGCCTCCCGTCACTGGCCCCGTCGTTCCCTGCGGGCATCCGGACACCCGCCCGCTCCCGTCAGTCCTCAGTCCCAGTATGCGACTGACGGGGCCGGAGTGGCGCGGGGTGGCCCGGCCGGGGGGCCCGGCCACCAGGGCAACGACGTCATGGTGCTGCCGACCGGGTCACCGGATGCGTTACGGGTAGTAGGGCGTGTGGGTGATGGCAGAGCATTTGAGGTACCGGGCGCCGTCGGCCGTGGCCCAGGTGGAGTCGTCCGGGTTGCCCGGCCAGTCACCGCCGACTGCGGTGTTGACGATGAAATGCATCCCCACGCCGGCCGCGGTGGAGTACCACTTGGTGCCGGTGAAGACGCCGTCCACGGCGAAGTCGATGTGGTCGGGGAACCAGCTGAACGAGTAGGTGTGGTACGCGTTGGTCCAGCCGCTGGAGTTGGTCGGGGCCCACTGGTCCTGCGCATTGTTGGCGTCGTGGGAGGTCTGGTAGACGGTGTTGGGGTTCTGCCCGACGATCTCCGCCGCGTCGAACTCGGGGAGCCACGGGTTGAGGTAGGCGCCCCAGACCGCGGGGAGCAGGCCCTGACCGTTGGGCATGCTGGCGGTGAAGCTGTAGGTGCCGTACCCGTACAGTGCCGTCGACTCCACGCGGCCGGAGTAGTACAGACCGCCTCCGGCGTTGTACGTCTTGATGACCAGCGTCGAACCCTCGTACCAGACACAGTCCGGCGTGTAGGTCTCCAGCTCGTTGTTGGCCGTCCACCTTCCGCTGATCTTGTTCCACGCGTTGACGGTGACCGGGCTTCCCCACGAAGCGGCATGCGCCGGGCCCGATCCCAGAATCACGGCGGGAGGGACGGCCAGGGCCGCGCCGAGTATGCGCCTGCGGCTCACAGGTTTCATCGGAGCTCCACTGCTCGGACGGACAAGGTCCGTGGGAACGCTCCCACGGCTCTGCTTGACGCCAGACTGTAGGAGTCCGTTCATGCCATGGCAATACACGCGGTACGAATCGGAACCTGCCTCTTGAAGTTGAATGCATAGCTCATGGAGGAGCATCTGCGGCGGCCGCTTGTTACTCTTCCCGGTCATGCGAGCCCTCTTCCCGGGATCCTTCGACCCGGTCACGCAAGGACACCAGGACGTACTCCGGCGCGCCGCCCTCCTCTTCGACGAGGTCGTCGTGTGCGTGATGTTCAACGCGAACAAGACCGGCCGCCTCCCCGTCCCGGAACGGCTGGACCGGCTCCGCGCGGCAGCGACCGGCCTGAGCAACGTCACGGTCGACTCCCACACCGGCGGCCTGCTGGTCGACTACTGCCGACGGGCCGGGATCGACGTCGTCATCCGCGGAGTCCGCGGGACTGCCGACCTGGACTACGAAATGCCGATGGCCCGCATGAACCACGAACTGGCCGGAGTCGAAACGGTCTTCATCGCCGCGGACCCCGCACTGGCCCACATCTCCTCCACCCTCCTCACCACGATGAGTCGGCAGGACCGTGTCACGGCCGAGAGCCGGACGCGCTGACCCCGGGCCTGCGGTCCAGGGCTTTCACAAGGCTGGTGGGACAGCAGTACTGTTGTGCCGGATCGACCGAGGGAGCGACCCCGTGACCGGCGGGTGTCCGGGAAGCGAGGCAGAGGCATGGGGACCGGCCCCGACGACACGGCCACGGACACCTCCACCGCCACAGGCGCGGCCGCTGCCCTCACGGTCGACGAGCTGGCCGCGCGCGCCGGGGTGACCGTCCGTACCGTCCGTTTCTACAGCGCGCGCGGCCTGCTGCCCCCGCCGGTGATCGGGCCGCGCCGCGTCGGGCTGTACGGCCCGGCGCATCTCTCCCGGCTCGCTCTCGTCGAGGAGCTGCAGCACCACGGGATGACGCTCGCCGCCATCGAGCGCTATCTGCGGCAGCTCCCCGACGACCTGAGCGCACACGATCTCGCGATCCACCGCGCCGTCGTGGCCTCATGGGCGCCGGAGGGGGCGGACGACGCGACCCGCGCAGAGCTGGAGCGCCGGGCCGGGCGGCCGCTGCCGGAGCCGGACATCGACCGGCTCGCGGCGATGAACGTACTGGAGCGGGTCGAGGGCGACAGGGACGCCTTCCGGGTGGATCCGGGGCTGCTCGCGCTCGGTGTGCAGCTGCTCGACGTGCCGATCGCCCACGAGACGATCCTGGCCGCGCGCACGGTGGTGCTCGAACACACCCGGGCCGCGGCGAAGGAGCTGACCCGGCTCTTCCAGGACGAGGTGTGGGGGCCCTACCGCGAACGCGAGAGCGACCCTGACGCGGTGGAGGCGATGAAGTCGCTCTCCGCCGATATGCAGCCCATGGTGGTGCAGGCGCTGGTGACCGCGTTTCAGCGGTCGCTGAAGGAGGAGCTGCGGGCCCGTTACGTGGACGGGCCCGCAGCCACCTGACCGGCCGGGCCCGGCCCGGGGGCACAGGTGCTGCGGGCCCGCCGGACAGCCCCTGACGGCCTCTCGCTCAGCCGTCGCTGAACGTCTCGCCCCGCTCCGCCTTCCCGACCAGCAGCGCGGGCGGCGCGAACCGCTCACCGTACCGGCCGGCGAGTTCCCGGGCGCGGGCCACGAAGCCGGGCAGGCCGCCCTCGTAACCGTTGATGTACTGGAGGACACCGCCGGTCCAGCCGGGGAAGCCGATGCCGAGGATCGAGCCGATGTTGGCGTCGGCCACCGAGGTCAGGACGCCCTCCTCCAGACAGCGGACGCTGTCCAGCGCCTCCGAGAAGAGCATCCGCTCCTGCATGTCGGTGAACGGGATGTCCGTCCCGGGCTTGGTGAAGTGCTCGCGCAGTCCCGGCCAGAGTCCGGCGCGCTTGCCGTCCTCGTACACGTAGAACCCGGCCCCTCCGCTGCGGCCGGTCCGGCCGAACTCGTCGACCATCCGGTCGATGACCGCGTCCGACGGGTGCCCGGCCCAGGTGCCGCCCGCCTCCTCGGTGGCGCGCTTCGCCTCGTTGCGGATCTTGCGCGGCAGGGTGAGGGTCAGTTCGTCCATCAGCGAGAGCACCTTGGCCGGGTAGCCGGCCTGGGCCGCGGCCTGCTCGACCGACGCGGGCTCGACACCCTCGCCGACCATCGCCACGCCCTCGTTGATGAACTGTCCGATGACGCGTGAGGTGAAGAAGCCGCGTGAGTCGTTGACGACGACGGGGGTCTTGTTGATCCGGCGTACGAGGTCGAAGGCGCGCGCCAGGGCTTCGTCGCCGGTGCGCTCGCCCTTGATGATCTCGACGAGCGGCATCTTGTCGACGGGCGAGAAGAAGTGCAGCCCGATGAAGTCGCCCTGCCGCTCGACGCCTTCGGCCAGCAGTGTGATGGGAAGGGTGGAGGTGTTGGAGCAGAGCAGCGCGTCGGGCTCGATGACGCCCTCGATCTCCTGGAAGACCTTGTGCTTGAGTGCCACGTCCTCGAAGACCGCCTCGATCACCGCGTCGCAGCCTGCCAGGTCGGCGGGGTCGCCGGTCGGGGTGATGCGGGCGAGGAGCGCGTCCCGGTCGGCCTCGGTGGTGCGGCCGCGCGAGAGCGCCTTCGCGAGCAGCTTCTCCGAGTACGCCTTGCCCTTCTGCGCGGCCTCCGCCGACACGTCCTTGAGTACGACGTCGATCCCGGCGCGGGCGCACGAGTAGGCGATGCCGGCGCCCATCATCCCGGCGCCGAGCACGGCGACCTTGCGGACCTCACGCGGTTCGATGCCCTGGGGGCGGCTGGCGCCGGAGTTGACCGCCTGGAGATCGAAGAAGAACGCCTGGATCATGTTCTTCGCGGTCTGTCCCGTGACCAGTTCGGTGAAGTACCTGGCCTCGATGGTCAGCGCCGTCTCGAAGTCGACCTGGGAGCCCTCGACGGCCGCGGCGAGGATGTTGCGCGGCGCCGGATAGGGGGCGCCCTGCAGCTGCTTCTTCAGATTGGCGGGGAAGGCCGGCAGGTTGGCGGCGAACTTCGGGTTCGACGGGGTGCCGCCGGGGATCTTGTACCCCTTGACGTCCCAGGGCTGCTGCGACTCGGGGTGGGCGTCGATGAAGGCGTGCGCCCGGTCCAGCATCTCGTCGGCGGTGGCGGCGACTTCGTGGACGAGGCCGTTCTCCAGGGCGCGCCGCGGGTTGTAGCGGTTGCCCTGGAGGAGGACCTTGAGCAGGGCGTCGGCGATGCCCATCAGCCGTACGGTCCTGGTGACACCGCCTCCGGCGGGCAGCAGGCCGAGGGTGACCTCGGGCAGGCCGATCCTGGAGCCGGGCGCGTCGAGCGCGATGCGGTGGTGGCTGGCGAGGGCGATCTCGTAACCGCCGCCGAGAGCCGAGCCGTTGATGGCGGCGACGACCGGCTTGCCCAGGGTCTCGATGCGTCGCAGCGAGTTCTTGATGGCCGTGCCGGTGTCGAATGCCTGCTGGGTCTGGTCGGGGCCGACCCGGATCATGTCCTTGAGGTCGCCGCCCGCGAAGAAGGTCTTCTTCGCGGAGGTGTAGATGATGCCGCGGATGGAGTCCTTCTCGGCCTCCGCGCGGTCGGCGACGGCCGCGATCGACTCCTTGAACGCCTGGTTCATGGTGTTCGCGGACTGGTGGGGGTCGTCGAGGACGAGGGTGACGACGCCGGTCCCGTCCTGTTCCCAGCGGATGGTGGTGTTCTCGCTCATGGTGTGGCTGCTCCGTGAGGGCCGTGGGTGGGAGGGGACGGGGTCAGAGACGCTCGACGACGGTGGCGATGCCCATGCCGCCGCCGACGCAGAGCGTGGCCAGGCCGTACCGCTGGTCGCGGCGTTCCAGCTCGTCGATGAGGGTGCCCAGGATCATCGCGCCGGTGGCGCCGAGCGGGTGTCCCAGGGCGATGGCTCCGCCGTTGACGTTGATCCTGTCCAGCGGGAGGTCCATGTCGCGGGCGAAGCGCAGAACGACACCCGCGAAGGCTTCGTTGATCTCCACGAGGTCGATGTCGCCGATGGACAGACCGGCCTTGGCGAGCGCCTTGCGGGTGGCGGGCGCGGGCCCGGTCAGCATGATCGTCGGCTCCGAGCCCGAGACGGCGGCCGAGAGGATCCGGGCCCGGGGCGTCAGTCCGTAGCGCTCGCCGACCGCGCCCGAGCCGATGGCGACCAGGGATGCGCCGTCCACGATGCCGGACGAGTTGCCCGCGTGGTGGACGTGGTCGATCTTCTCGACCCAGTGGTACTTCTGCAGCGCCACCGCGTCGAAGCCGCCCATCTCGCCGATGGCGGCGAAGGACGGTTTCAGGGAGGCGAGCGATTCGGCGGTGGTGCCCGGCCGCAGATGTTCGTCACGGTCCAGGACGACCAGACCATTGCGGTCGGTGACGGGGACGACGGAGCGGGCGAACCTGCCTTCCTTCCATGCCTCGGTGGCCCGCTCCTGGGAGAGCGCGGCGTAGGAGTCGACGTCGTGGCGGGTGAACCCCTCGATGGTGGCGATGAGGTCGGCGCCGATGCCCTGGGGTGCGAAGCCGGTGTCCCAGTTGGTCATCGGGTCCATGGCCCAGGCCCCGCCGTCGGATGCCATCGGGACCCGGGACATCGACTCGACCCCGCCCGCCAGAATCAGGTCCTCCCAGCCGGAACGGACCTTCGCTGCCGCCAGGTTGACGGCTTCGAGCCCCGAGGCGCAGAAGCGGTTCTCCTGGACCCCGGCCACGGTGTCGGGCAGGCCCGCGGCGACGGCAGCGGTGCGGGCGATGTCGGAGCCCTGGTCGCCGACCGGGCTGACTACGCCGAGCACGATGTCGTCGATGGCCGCCGGGTCGAGACCGGGGAACCTGCGGCGCAGCTCGTGGATCAGCCCGACGACGAGGTCGATCGGTTTGGTGCCGTGCAGGGCGCCATTGGCCTTGCCGCGCCCGCGTGGGGTGCGGATCGCGTCGTACACAAACGCTTCGGTACTCAAGACTGCGGCCTTTCGGAGTGCGGATCGGGATGCGCGGTGCGGAGTGCGGATACGGATGACGGGGTGCGGATGCGAATACGGGTACGAGGGGGCGGGTCAGGCGAGCAGCGAGCGGCCGATGATCTCCTTCATGATCTCGGTGGTGCCGCCGTAGATCGTCTGGATACGGCCGTCGGTGAATGCCCTGGCGACCGGATACTCAGTCATATAGCCGTAACCGCCGTGCAGTTGGAGACAGCGGTCGGCGGTCCGCTTCTGGAGTTCGGTGGCCCACCACTTGGCCATCGAGGCGTGCACGGCATCGAGCCCGCCCTCGGTGTGGTCGGCTGTGCAGCGGTCGATGAATGTACGGGTGACGGCGCACTCGGTGGCCATCTCGGCGATCTCGAAACGGATGTGCTGGAGCTTCGACAGCGGACGGCCGAACGCCTCGCGCCCCTTGACGTACTCGGTGGTGATCTCCAGGAGGTGTTCGGCGGCGGCGATTCCGGCCACGGCGATGGCCAGGCGCTCCTGGGCGAGGTTGGTCATCAGATGGATGAAGGCGCCGTTCAGCTCGCCGAGGAGATTCTCCTTGGGGACCCGGACGTCGTGGAAGAACAGCTCAGCGGTGTCCTGGGACTTCTGGCCGATCTTGTCCAGGTTGCGTCCGCGCTCGAACCCGGCGGCACCGCGCTCGACTGCCAGCAGGGACAGGCCCTTGGCACCGCCGTCCGGTGATGTCCTGGCGACCACGATCACCAGGTCGGCGAGGATCCCGTTGGAGATGAACGTCTTGGAGCCGTTGAGGATCCAGTGGTCGCCGCGGTCATCGGCGGTGGTCCGGATGGCCTGGAGATCCGACCCTGCGCCCGGCTCGGTCATGGCGATCGCCGTGATGGTGCGCCCGCTGCAGAAGCCGGGCAGCCAGCGCCGCCGCTGCTCATCGGTGGCCAGCGTGGTGAGGTACGGGCCGACGATGTCGTTGTGCAGCCCGAGCGCCAGACCGGACGCCCCCGCGCGGGTGAACTCCTCGGCGAGCACGGCGCTGTAGCGGAAGTCCGGGTTCCCGCCACCGCCGTACTCCTCGGGGACCGCGAGCCCGAGCAACCCCTGACGGCCGGCCGCGAGCCAGGCGTCCCGGGAGACGATCCCGTCCTTCTCCCACTGCTCGTAGTACGGGAGGACTTCCTTGTTCAGGAAGGTGCGGACGGTCTGCCGGAACGCCTCGTGCTCCGCGGTGTAGAGCCGGCGGTTCATCGGTCTCCCCCTGCTGTGGTGTCGTCCGGTTGCCCGGCTGCTGTGGTTCCGGCCGGTCGCCCGGCCGCGGTGGTGCCGTCCCGCTCCCCGGCCGCGGGGGGCTCGTCCGGTCGCCCGGCGGGTGCTGTCGTATCCGGCGGGCCGGGTGCTCCGGTGAGGCCCGGTACGTCCCAGTCCCGGGCGACCGCGGTCGTGTCGGCGCCCGGACGGGCCGGCCCGCTGCGTACGGATGCGGGGGTGGCGGAGAAGCGCGGCGCGGGCGCGGGCTGGGTCATCCCGCTGTGCTCCGTGAACGTCCCCCGGGCGGCGAGATGCGGATGGTCCGGCGCCTCCCGCAGCGAGAGCACCGGCGCCACACACGCGTCGGATCCCTCGAAGACCGCCGTCCACTCCGCACGGGTCCGGGTCAGGAAACGGGCGGCGATCGTCTCGCGCAGCCCGTCCCAGCGTGCGAGGTCCTTACGCGCCGGGGCGTCGTCCGCGATGCCGAGCAGCCGTACGAACTCGTCGTAGAACTGCGGCTCCAGGGCACCCACGGCCATGTACGCGCCGTCCGATGTCCGGTAACTGCCGTAGAACGGACAGCCCCCGTCGAGCAGATTCACGCCGCGTCTGTCCTGCCAGCCGCCCGCCGCCACCATGCCGTGGATCATGGTGGCGAGGTGCGCGGCGCCGTCCACGATCGCGGCGTCGACCACCTGGCCCGCTCCCCCGTCGGTGCGGGCGTGCTGGAGTGCGGCGAGGAGGCCGATCACCAGATAGAGCGAGCCGCCCGCGTAGTCACCGACCAGGTTGGCCGGTACGGCGGGTGGCTCTCCGGCGCCACCGATCATCCCGAGCGTTCCGGTGACGGCGATGTACGCGATGTCGTGCCCGGCGCGTTCGGCGAGCGGCCCGTCCTGGCCCCAGCCGGTCATCCGTCCGTACACGAGCTGCGGGTTGCGGGCGTGGCACTCCCGCGGGCCGACGCCGAGGCGTTCGGCGACGCCGGGCCGGTACCCCTCGATCAGGATGTCGGCGCGCTCCACGAGGCCGAGGACGCGGGCCGGGCCGTCGTCGGCCTTGAGGTCGACGAGGACCGAGCGTTTGTTGCGGTTGGTGAGGTCGTACGCCGGGTCGATGCCGAGCCCCGCGCCGCCCGGCCGGTCGACCCGTACGACATCGGCGCCGAGGTCCGCGAGGACCATCGCGGCGAACGGCCCGGGTCCGATCCCCGCCAGCTCGACCACCCGGACTCCGGCCAGCGGACCGTTCCCTGCCTCTGTCATCACGCCCCCAGGACTGTGACACAAGTGATGTGACATCGATGATGTTAAGAACGTGTTCCACTCCGCACAAGCTTTTTGGCTGAGCAGGCGCTTAGGGCTTGGGTGTGGGGTCGCATAGGCTCAGCGACGATATGACCAACAACCTCACGCCGCTCGGCCCCAAGGCCGACAAGGACACCGTACGGCGGCACAATCTCAGTCTCGTGCTGCGCGCCGTGCGGGAGCAGGGCGAGGCGACCCGGGCCGGTGTCGCGGGCCGGGTGGGGCTGACGCGGGCCGCCGTCTCGTCGCTGGTCGAGCAGTTGCTCGAAAGCGGCTTCCTCGCGGAGTCGGGCAAGACGTTCAGCGGGCAGGCCGGCCGGCCGGGCACGGTGCTCAAGCCCGCCCGGACGGGGGCCGCGGGTGTCGGTGTCGAGATCAACATCGACTATGTGTCGGTCTGTGTGGTGGATCTGGCCGGAACCGGCCGGGTACGCCTGACCGAGCACCTCGACAACCGGGGCGCACCGCCGGCCGCCGTACTGGCCCGCGCCGCGCGGGTCGCGGCGCGCGCCCTGGAGTCGGCGCGGGAACAGGAACTGCGGCCCGTCGGTGTCCAGCTGGCCCTGCCGGGTCTGGTCTCCGGGGGGACCGTGCGGCAGGCCCCCAACCTCGGCTGGAACCGGGTGGCGGCGGAGGGGATCTTCGCGCAGGCGCTCTCCGCGCTGCGCCCGGACAGCCGCCCGCTGCCGGTCGGTTCGGACAACGAGGCCAATCTGGCGGCGCTCGCGGAGCTATGGTTCGGCGGGCTCGGCACGGTCCGCAGCTTCCTCTATCTGACCGCCGACATCGGCGTGGGGGGCGCCCTGGTGCTCGACGGTGAACTGCTGCGCGGGGCGCACGGGTTCGCCGGTGAGATCGGCCATGTGGTGGCGGATCCGGCGGGTCCGGAGTGCCGCTGCGGCGCACGCGGCTGCCTGGAGCAGTACGCGGGCCAGTCGGCGCTGCTGTGGGCCGCCGGGATCGACGAGGGTGCCGGGGCCTCCGGGGTCGCGGAGCTGGAGCGGCGCGCGCAGGCCGGCGACGAGCGCACCGTGGCCGCGGTCCGGGAGGCCGGGGTGATGCTGGGGCGGGTGCTGTCGGGCGCGGTGAACCTCTTCGATCCGGACGCGGTGGTGCTCGGCGGGATCTACCGCGGCCTGATGCCGTGGCTGTCGCCGGGCGCCGACCGGGAGCTGACCGGCCGGGTGATCTCCGGGCTCTGGCCGCACGGCAGCGGCAGACTGCGCGCCTCATCGGTCTCGGGGGACGCGGCCCGGGGTGCGGCGGCGCTCATCGTCCAGGAGGTGCTGGCCGATCCGGTCGCGTACGCGGAGCAGCGGGCGGGCTGAGCCGGGCCCGCGGGTACGTGCCGGATAGGTGTGGGGGCCCGGCGGCTTCATGGCCGCCCGGGCCCCCAGTCTTCGCTTCGCGCGCGGTGCTCCCGCAGCTGTGCGGTGCTCCCGCGTCTCCGGTCCTTCCACGGCAGCGCGGTGCTCCCGCGTCTCCGTGGTCTTCCCGCGGTCTGCGGCGTCCCCGCGGCTACCGCACGGCCACCTCACTGATCTGTGGCGCCGCCGAGCCCTTGGTCCAGAGCAGACGCACCGCGTCGGCGTCGGCCGCACGGGTCGTGAGGTGCGTGTACGAGCCGGTCATCGGGCCGAGCGTCCGCCACCGGCCGCCGGTGCGGATCTGCACGGCCGCCCCGGCGCCCCGCACTCCACCGGGGGCCAGCACGGTCACGGAGTGCACCGAGCCGGCCATGGGCAGGGTGATGCCGAGCGACTCACCGGCCGAGGGCGCGCGCGAGGCGCGGTAGACGCTCTCGGCGTTTCCGTCCGCGGCCGACGCCAGGCCGCTGCCGTCGGCCGCCGGGGGCCCGCCCGTCACGGACGGGGTGTCCGCGCCGCCGACGTGGAACTCCCGTACCACCACCCAGTTGGTCTGGTCGGCGGTCGCGCGGGCCCGTACGTACCGGGCGGTGGTGCCCGCGGGGGCCGTCGCCCCGATCTTCGGCTCGTCCTTGAACGAGCCCAGCGGGTGCCAGGTGCTGTTGTCGGACGAGTACTCCAGGACACCCTGGTGGAGGTAGTCGGATTCGCTGCCGGACTTGCCCATGGTGACGGTGACGTCGCTGATGGCGCGCTCGGTGCCGAGGTCGACACCGACCCAGTCGTCCTTGGCGGCCGCGCCACTGCTCCAGAAGTAGGTGGAGTCGTCGCCGTCGGTCATCCGGGCCGGGGCGTTGCCCGAGTAGACACCCAGATCGCTCTGGCCCACGGGCTGCGGCGGAAGTCCGATGAGCCGGCCCTCCTCGGTGAGCGCCCGCGTGACGAACGCGTCGAGCACACCGTCACCCACGACGACCGGGATCTTCCCGCCGTTCATGTCGGTGTAGACCGGCGCCTTGGCCCTGGCGACGAGCCCGGCGAGCTGCTGCCGCTCCTGCCACGCTGCCGCGCCGCGCCCGGCCTTCGCGTCGTCCAGCATCCGCAGCGCAGCGAGCGTCGCCGTGCCCCAGCCCTGTGCGGAGTCGAGCCACGGACCGGCGTCGGTGACGAAGCCCTTGTCGGGCAGGTGCGCACGCAGGATCCCGGGCGCGTCGTGCAGCTCGCGCAGGGCTGCCGCGAGGGTGCGCGACGACGCCCTGCCGTCCCAGTAACGGGAGATGACCGCGGACAGCTCGGGCGCCTCCCGCTTGTTCAGCGACGAGCTGTAGTTGACATCGCTGAAGGCCCGCAGGGCCCGCTCCACCCGGGGCCCGCCGCCCGAGAGTTCGTGCACGGCCTGTCCGTAGGAGCGGCCCGCGTCGTACGCCGCGTCGTTCCATGTGTAGTCGGCGACGGTGTACAGGGCGAGCTTTGACGCGTACGGCTGGATCATCGGGTTGGCCGTGATCCCCGCGAGCTGTTCGGCGAGCCCCTTCTCCCGCCCGCTGAACGGGCCGAGCAGCAGCCGGTCGGTCACGTAGTCGTTGACCGGGTAGTTGTCCCAGGTCAGGATCTGATGGCCGAACACCGTCCGGGCGGACTTCGCCTGTGCGACCGTCATGCTCGGTGCGACGACACCGACCCCGGTCCACTCCACCAGGACGTCCTTGTCGAGCTGCCCGGCGATGGCGGTCTTGTACGGGGACGGGGTGACGTCGTAGTACTCAGTCGGCACCATCTCCAGCGGCTGTGCGCCCTCGTGGGTCTTGATGAACTCCTTGTTGACCCGGTTGAGCAGATACGCCTGCGCCGCACCGGCCGCGCCTCCGCCGGTGCCGAACTTCGCCTGGTCGGCGTCGCAGTTCCAGTGGGTGTAGCTGATGTCGTCGAGCGGGATGGCGAACTGCCGTACACCGATGTCCCAGATGGTCTGGAGTTTGTCGTCCAGGGCCTTGAGGTCGGCGTCCGAGCTGTAGCAGGCGCTCAGCCCCGGCGAGAGCGCATACGTGAACCGGACGTGGTCGGCGCGTGCCCGGTCCACCAGCTGCTTGATCGTGTCCAGCTGGTCCGGCGGGTAGGCGTCGCGCCATTTGTCCCGGAGGTAGGCGTCGTCCTTCGGCGAGTAGACGTACGTGTTCATCTTGTGGGCGCCGTAGAAGTCCAGTTGGTCCAGGCGCGCCGCCTGCGACCACGGGGTGCCGTAGAAGCCCTCGATGGTGCCGCGTACGGGGGTGGCCGGCCAGTCGCGGACGGTCAGACCGCGCAGGGACGCACCCGGGCCACCGCGGTGCGGGAGCACCTGGCGGAGCGACTGGGCGGCGTAGTACGTGCCGGTCGCGTCGGTACCGGAGAGCACGATCCGCCCCGCGCCGTCGCCGTGGGCCCGGCCCGCCGCGAGTACATAGCCCTCGGCGGCGAGGCCCTGGGGGCCCTTGACGCCGAGAGCGGTGAGAGCCGCGGCGGACGACGGGTTCTCACCGGGGCCGCCGACGTAGACCGCGAGACGGTCACGTGCGGTGCCCGCGGTGCTCTTCGGGCCGCTCGCGGTGCTCTTCGGGCCGACGGACAGACGGGTGGCCCCGGCGGCCCGGAGGGACTTCTCCACCAGCGAGAGCGCGGCGGCGTCCGTCGCTCCCCCGGTGACGATGTCGACGGAGGCCGTGATGCGCACCTGGTCCGAGCGAGCCGACTCGGACTGCGGTACGGGGGTGATGACGGGGGCGGCGGGCTGAGGGGCGGCGGGCCGGGGGGCCGCGCTCGCGGCCGGGGCGGTGAACGCGGCGAGCGGTGCCGCCGACAGGGCCAGCGCGAGGCCGGCCACGAGGGGTCCGAGCAGAGGCCCGGAGAGTGTGCGGTGCTGCGGTCCGGCCGGTTCTTTGCGGAACATCGACGATCCTCCACGGTTCGGCACCGACCCCTGAGCGGGGCTGTGGAGGACTAGACCACTTGGCTGATGGTGTGTCAATGATGCGCGCAGGAAGGCATTTCCGAGCAGTTGCGCGCACGAGGGCCCGAGGTTGGACGCCGGGTCTCCGGCCGGCGCGCGGCGGGGGTGATGGATGTCACGCGGCCCTCCGGTGCACGGAACGGACCCGCCGGACGTCTGACCCTTCGAGGGATCACCGCCGGCCCAACCGCGAGAAGGGAGCGAGACCTTGCCTCATGTCATCGAACAGGCTGTCCAGGCTCGCCTGGTCACACCCGCACCCCGGATGGAGACCGTCCCGACCACGCTGCGCTACGACCGTACGGATCCGTTCGCGGTCAGCATGGGCTTCCCGCCGCAGGCAACCCTGGCCGGCGTGGCCGTCTGCTGGGCGTTCGCACGGGACCTGCTGGCCTCGGGCCTCCGCGCGCCCGCCGGTCTGGGTGACGTACGGATCCGGCCGTTCGGCTACGACCGGACGGTCCTGGAGTTCCACTCCCGCGAAGGCGTCGCCATGGTCCATATCCACACCGCCGAACTGCGCCGCTTCCTGAAACGGAGCGAGACACTCGTCCCCGCCGGGCGCGAGCACCGCTATCTCGACGTGGACCAGGACGTCGTGGAGCTGCTCCGCGACGCCTGCTGACCCACCGGGACCGATCGGGGCAGGGGTGGATCAGCGATACTCGCGGTATGGCTGATCAAGGCGCTGACCACGGATATCTGCTCGACAACCAGCAGTCGGAAGCCGGTGTCCGTTTCCGCGCGCTGGCCGAGCTGTTCGATCCGGTGACCTTCGGCCACGTCGACCGGCTCGGCATCGGACCGGGCATGCGGTGCTGGGAGATCGGCGCGGGCGGCCCCACCGTACCGCTGGGCCTGGCTGCCCGGGTCTGCCCCACCGGTTCCGTACTGGCCACCGACATCGACACCTCCTGGACCGAAGCCGCGCTCGGTGCCGGGGCCGGTGCAGGGACCGTCGAGGTGCTGCGGCACGACGTGGCGGCCGATCCGCCGCCGCCCGGCGGATTCGATCTGGTCCACGCCCGGCTGGTCCTGGTCCATGTCACCGACCGTGACGAGGCGCTGCGCCGGATGGTGCGGGCGCTGCGTCCCGGCGGGCGGCTGCTGATCGAGGACGCCGACCCCGGGTTGCAGCCGTTGATCTGCCCCGACGAGTCCGGTCCCGAACAGCGGCTCGCCAACCGTCTGCGGACGGGATTCCGCGAGCTGATGGCCGCACGCGGCGCGGATCTGGCCTACGGACGGACGCTGCCCCGGCTGCTGCGCGAAGCCGGTCTCGACGACGTGCGGGCGGACGCCTTCTTCCCCCTCACGTCCCCGGCCTGTACCGCCCTGGAGGCCGCCACCGTGCGCCAGATCCGCTCCCGCCTGGTGGCGGCCGGGCTCGCCACCGACCAGGAGGTCGACCAGCACCTGGCGAACGTCGCCACCGGCCGGCTCGACCTGGCGACCTCCCCCATGATCTCGGCCTGGGGACAGCGCGCACCGGCACAGTGAGCGCTGGCTCGCGGCTGCCGGGCCGCCGGACTGTTGCAGCGTAGGTGCGGACTGCCGGGCTGCCGGGCTGTGCAGCCCGGGTGCGGACTGCCGGACACGGTAAATCGCTTTGCGGCGGGGCCCGGCCGGCCGTAACGTACCTCCTGGCCCTGTCGTCGTTGATCGGAGTAGGACATTGCGCTACTGAGGTCCTGAGACACCGTGCCGTGCAGTGACCACTCCTGCGCGCACCGCGTGTGACCTCGGTAGGCGAGCTGTCCTCCCGGAACAGGGCTTTCTCTGTGCCCTGCGGTGTCTCCACCCGTTGCCCCCGCCCTTTTTCCGCAGCAACCGGGAGACCCGTATGTCAACCCATTCGTCCACCCAGATCTCCTGCACCGCGCTCTCCTTCTCCTGGCCGGACGGGACCTCGGTCCTCGACCGGTTCCAACTGGCCGTCGGTCCGGGCCGGACGGGCCTCATCGGCGTCAACGGGTCGGGCAAGTCGACCCTGCTCCGTCTGATCGCCGGGGAGCTGTCCCCGAACGAGGGGACCGTCCGTGTCACGGGCGACATCGGCTATCTCCCGCAGAACCTCGTACTCGACACCGCGCTCCGCGTGGACCAGGCACTGGGCATCGACGTGCAGCGTGCCGCGCTGCACGCCATCGAGGCGGGCGATGCGAGCGAGGACCACTTCACGGCGGTCGGCGACGACTGGGACGTGGAGGAGCGCGCCCACGCGGTGCTCGGCCAGCTCGGGCTCGGGTCCATCGGGCTCGACCGGACCGTCGGCGAGGTGTCGGGCGGTGAGTCCGTCCTGCTGCGGCTCGCCGCGCTGCTGCTGCGCAGGCCCGACGTACTGCTGCTCGACGAGCCGACCAACAACCTCGATCTGCACGCCAGGGAGCGGCTGTACGCGGCGGTCGACGCCTGGCCCGGCGTGCTCGTCGTGGTCAGCCACGACCGTGAACTCCTGGAGCGCGTCGACCAGATCGCCGATCTGCGGGACGGCGAGGTCCACTGGTACGGCGGAGCCCTCTCCGCGTACGAGGAGGCGCTCGCCGTGGAACAGGAGGCGGCCGAGCGCATGGTGCGGGTCGCGGAGGCCGACGTGCAGAAGCAGAAGCGCGAACTGGCCGAAGCCCAGGTCAAGTTGGCGCGACGCAAGCGGTACGGCCAGAAGATGATGGAGCAGAAGCGCGAGCCCAAGATCGTGATGGGCGCGCGGAAGCGCGCGGCGCAGGAGTCGGCGGGCAAGCACCGCATCATGCACACCGAGCGGCTCGAAGAGGCGAAGGAGCGCCTCAGCGAGGCGGCGGACGCGGTGCGCGACGACGACCGGATCCGTATCGAGCTGCCGTACACCAAGGTGCACCCCGGCCGGAGTGTGCTGACCCTGCGGGAGCTCCGGCTGCCGTACGGAAGCGGTGTCGAGGGCGAGTTCACCGCTCACGGCCCCGAACGGATCGCCCTGGTCGGGCGTAACGGAGCGGGGAAGACCACACTGCTGCGGACCATCGCGGGCCAGTTGGAACCGGTCTCCGGTGAGGCCACGGCCCATGTGCCGCTGCGCTTCCTGCCGCAGCGGCTCGATGTGCTGGACGACGGACTGAGCGTCGTGGAGAACGTGGCACAGAACGCGCCGGAGGCGGGCAACAACGCGATCCGGGCACGGCTCGCCCGGTTCCTCTTCAAGGGGGCGCGTGCCGACCAGCCGGCCGGGACCCTGTCGGGCGGCGAACGGTTCCGGGCGGCGCTCGCCGCGCTGCTGCTGGCCGAGCCTGCCCCGCAGCTCCTGATGCTGGACGAGCCGACCAACAATCTGGACATGGCGAGCGTGCGCCGGCTGATCGCCGCACTGGAGTCGTACGAGGGGGCGCTGATCGTGGCCAGCCACGACCGGCCGTTCCTGGAGGCGATCGGTATCACCCGGTGGCTCACGCTGGGCGAGAGCGGGCAGCCGGGCACCCCCGAGGCGTGACATGACTCTCCCGTACCGACGCGTGACATGGCTCTCCGCACCGAGGCCCGACCTGGAGGCATAACAGGCTGAAGATATACATATCGGATACGGGGGTTGGCGGGGCCTTACTGCCGCCTTAACCTACGGATACGTAACCTACGAATCCGTAGGTACTACTCCCGTCCCCAGGAGCCCCCGTGACGATCACCTCTCCCCACCTCGGCAGTACGGACGCGTGGACAGACGCCCGGCTGCTGTATGCGCTGGAAGAGGTGGTGGAGAAGGAACTCAACCGCCATCTCTCCGTGGCCAAGGACTGGATGCCCCACACCTATGTGCCGTTCAGCGACGGCCGCAACTTCCCCGGCTTCTTCGAGGACGGGCAGGCGTGGGAGCCCGGGCAGTCCAAGGTCACGGACATCGGCAGGACCGCGCTCGTGGTGAACCTGCTGACCGAGGACAACCTCCCCAGCTACCACCACGAGATCGCCTCGCTCTTCGGGCGCGACGGCGCCTGGGGCACCTGGGTGCACCGGTGGACCGCCGAGGAGGGCCGGCACGGCATCGTGATGCGCGACTACCTGCTGGCCTCGCGCGCCGTCGACCCGGACAAGCTGGAGCAGTTCCGGATGGCGCACATGTCGGAGGGGTTCGAGTCCGACAACCGGCACTCGATGCTGCACTCGGTCGCGTACGTCGCGTTCCAGGAGCTCGCCACGCGTGTCTCGCACCGCAACACCGGCCACCAGTCGGGCGACCCGGTCTGCGACCGGATGCTGGCCCGGATCGCGACCGACGAGAACCTGCACATGGTCTTCTACCGCAATCTGCTGGGAGCTGCCTTCGAGATCGCCCCGGATCTCACCATGCGGTCGGTGCGCGACGTCGTGGTCGACTTCCGGATGCCCGGACACGGCATGCCCGGCTTCGAGCGGGCCGCCGCGCAGATGGCCATCGGCGAGATCTACAACATGCGGATCCACCATGACGACGTGCTCCAGCCCGTACTGCGCTATCTGAAGGTCCTGGACATCGACGGGCTCGGCCCGGAGGGGCTGAAGGCGCAGGAGGAGCTGGGCCTGTACATGAACGGGCTGGACTCCGAGGCCGCCAAGTTCGACGCGAAGCTCGCGGCCCGCAAGGCGCGGATGGCCGCACGCGCCGCCGCTTCGTAATCACCCGGGCGGCCCCCGCCGCCCGGACTGCCCGGACTCGCCCGTCCCACCCCCGGCCGGGGGCCGCAGATGGCGGCCACCGGCCGGGGGCGCCGGGTCCGGTCGGCGTCAGCTCGCGGTGCGTCTCAGGCCGTACCGCTCCTTCTCGGAGAGTCCTCCCCAGACTCCGAACCGTTCGTCGTTGTCGAGTGCGTACTCCAGGCAGGTCACGCGCTCCTCGCAGATTCCGCAGAGCCGCTTGGCCTCACGCGTGGAGCTTCCGGGGTCGGGGAAGAAGAACTCCGGCCCCGTCTGGGCGCACAGCGCCCGCTCCTGCCAGGCAAGCTCAGGGGCGTTGCTGGTGGTGATCGACATACCGACCACTGTGCCCGGCGGCCATCAATGTCCGTTCAACAAACGATGAACGGGCACCTGGGCGGCGGATCCGGGCACCGCCGGACCGGCCGGAGCGCCGCGCCGCGTGACATCATCCCTCCGGTGAACGGCGTGAAGCGCGGCCCGGCACCGGCCGGCAGAAGAGCCCGAGCCCTTCTCCTGGAGGCGGAGCGGCTGCTCGCCGCGGCGCGGGCCGTCGTGGCCGACCACGCCGCGGCCACCGACGCCGTACGTGCCGCGCTCGCCCCGCTCAAGCAGGAGCTGGCCAGGGGCGAGCTGGAGCCGATCCCGCTGTCGCGGCTGCGGGACGTCACCGGGGGCCGGCTGCGGCTGGGCGCTCTGGAGCAGGCGGGTTTCACCACGGTCGCCCAGGTTCACGACGCCGGCCGCTACGCGCTGCGGCAGCTGCCCGGGGTCGGCGCCCAGACCGCCGACCAGGCAGTCGCCGCCGCCGGGCAGATCGCCAGGGCGGTCGAGGAGACCGTCACCGTACGGATCGACATCGACCACCCGGAGCCGCGCACGACGGCGCTCGTCCGGTCCCTGCACACGCTGGCGCAGGCCGGGCCCGAACTGCGCCGCGCCCATGACGCGGCGCGGCGGCTCGGCACCGAGCTGGACCGGCTCCTGCCGCGGGCCGCCCCGGCGCGCGGCAGACTCCGGCTGGCGCTGGCGGGACGGACCCGGCGTACGGAGGCCATCGACGCGCTCGACACCGTCGGGGAACTCACCGGGCGGGCGGCGGACGACGGGGTACCGCTGCTGTTCGCGCAGGTCTCGGCCGATCTGCTCCGGGTGCCCGCGTCCGACGCCGAGACCTGGGTCGGCTTCGAGCTGCGTTCGGCCGACTACTACAGCCTGCTGGCGGAGTTCTCGGGCCAGGGCGCCGATCCCGCCGCGGCGGAAGGGTTCGTACCCTCAGGCATCGCGGAACGGGTGCACGCCCAGCAGCTGGACGACAGCAGGCTGCGGGTGTCCCTGCGCGGCTACCAGTCCTTCGGGGCGCGGTTCGCGCTGGTGCAGCGCCGGGTGATCATCGGGGACGAGATGGGGCTCGGCAAGACGGTGCAGGCCATCGCCGCGATGGCCCATCTCGCCGCGGGCGGCACGACGCACTTCCTGGTCGTCTGCCCGGCGAGCGTACTGATCAACTGGACGCGCGAGGTGGGCTCGCGCTCCACCCTCACCGCCCGGCCGCTGCACGGCCCGGGGCGCCGGACGGCCTTCGCCGAGTGGTGCGAGCGGGGCGGGGTGGCGGTCACCACCTTCGACGTACTGCATCTGCTCGCGGTGCCGGACGACGTGCGGCCCGGGATGCTCGTCGTGGACGAGGCGCACTTCGTGAAGAACCCGCTCACCCGGCGGGCAAAGGCCGTGGCGGACTGGGCGGAACCGGCCGAGCGGGTGCTCTTCCTGACCGGCACCCCGATGGAGAACCGGGTCGATGAGTTCCGCGGTCTGGTCCACCGGCTCCAGCCCGAGCTGGTGGACGCGGTGCGGGACCGGGACGCGGCGGCCGGCTCGCAGGTGTTCCGCCGGGCCGTCGCCCCCGCCTATCTCCGCCGCAACCAGGAGGACGTCCTCACGGAGCTGCCCGCGCTGGTGCACGTGGACGAGTGGGAGGAGTTCAGCGCGGAGGATCTGGCCGCGTACCGGGAGGCGGTGGCGGCGGGGCACTTCATGCGGATGCGCCGTGCCGCGTACGCCCGCCCGGAGAGTTCGGCGAAGCTCAGGCGGCTGTGCGAGCTGGTCGGTGAGGCGGCAGCCAACGGGCTGAAGGTCGTGGTGTTCTCGTACTTCCGCGATGTGCTGGCCACGGTGGGGGCCGCGCTCGGCGGTACCGCCTACGGGCCGGTCGACGGCGGTCTGCCGGCCGCGCGCCGCCAGGAACTGGTCGACGCGTTCTCGGCCGCTGCCGGGCACGCGGTGCTGCTGAGCCAGTTCCAGGCCGGCGGGGTGGGTCTCAATGTGCAGGCGGCCTCCGTCGTCATCCTGTGCGAGCCGCAGCTCAAACCGGCCACCGAGCACCAGGCCGTGGCACGCGCCCACCGGATGGGCCAGGTCAGGACGGTACGGGTGCACCGGCTGCTGGCCACCGACAGCGTGGACACCCGGATGCTGCGCGTACTGGCGGACAAGACCCGGCTGTTCAACGCGTACGCACGGCGCAGCGAGGTCGCGGAGGCGACGCCGGACGCCGTCGATGTCTCGGAGGGGAGCCTCGCCCGGAGGATCGTGGAGGAGGAGCAGCTGCGGCTCTTCCTGGCGAAGCAGAAACAGGCCGGGCGGGAAACCGATCCCGAACTCGAACCCGCCGGGCAGCAGGAATCGTTGGGGCCGGAGGTCCCGGTGCGCCCGGTTCCGGGGCAGGCCGCTCCGGAACCGGGCGCACCGGGGCAGCTTCCCGCGCCGGAGGCTGCCGGGGAAGGACGGCCCGGCGGCCCGTAGGGTCCCGGCTGCACCGTACGACGCGGCCGGGGCCCTACGCGCAGGGCGGCTTGGTCACGACCCCGCCCCCGGTTCCCCCGAGGCGGACGGGCAGCCGTCGCCGGGCGTGCCCGACGGGCTCGGGTCCGCCGTGGGCGTATCGGACGGGGAGGGTGAGGGCGACGGGCAGTCCGGGGGTGTGCTGCCGCCCGGGTCGGGTGACGAGGTGTCCGGCGGCCCCGACGTGGGCCCCGTAGAGGGCGATCCGGTCGTGCCCGGGTCCCCCGGGGCGCTCGGTGAACCGCCGGGCGGTTCGGGTGTGCCGCCGCCTGACGGGCTCGGGGACGGGCCGGCCGACGGTGAGTGGGAGGGCGGGGGCCCGATGACGATGCCGCCGCCCCGGCCCCCTTGCCCGCTGTGGCCGCCGCCCTTGTGGTGGTGGTCCGTGCCGGAGGGTGTTCCGTTGCCGTCGGACGCGCCGCCCGCGCCCGGACTGTGCGGCAGGACCCCTTCACCGTCCGGGACCTCATGGGTCCCATGCCGGTAGAAGGAGAGCCAGGAGAGCACCAGCCGCAGATAGGCGTCGGAGTGGTTGTAGCTGAGGACAGCGCTGTTCAGACCGGCGCTGCCGCGCAGATCGCGGCCCCCGGCGCAGAGATAGTGACCGGCGGCAAGCGCGGCGTCGAAGACGTTCTCCGGGTCCTTCTTGCCATCGTGGTTGCCGTCCTGTCCCCAGGTGGCCCATGTGGACGGGATGAACTGCATCGGGCCCACCGCCCGGTCGTAGGTGACGTCACCGTCGTACGCGCCGTGGTCGGTGTCGGGGATGTGCGCGAAGCCCGAACCGTTGAGCACCGGGCCGAGGATCGGCGCGAGGGTGGTGCCGTGCGTGTCGACCGCCCCGCCCCGCGCCTGCCCCGACTCGACCTTGCCGATGGCGGCGAGCAGTTGCCAGGGCAGCCCGCAGCCGGGGTCGCTCCGGTGCAGCCGCGCCTCGGCCGACCGGTAGGCGGCCAGCACGGTCGCCGGGATCCCCGACTGCTCGTACACCGCTCCCGCGCCACCGGCGTCGACCGGGTTGCCGGGTGGCGGCGGAGTGACCAGCGGCGGGATCTCGGTGTGGAACGAGTTGTCCGTGGGGCCGTCCACCTGGGCGGTGGCCCTCTCCGCCGGTACGGACGATCTCTTCGGCCGGGGCAGTTCGTGGTGGACGAGCCCCGGGGCCTGCGAGGCGGTGAGCGCGGCCATGGCCGCCGCGGCCACCGCGCTGCCTCCCAGTCCCCGCCGCATCCGCCGCACATGCCTCATCTGCCGCTCCCTCATCGGAATTCGGAAATTACGGAACCTCGGGTCGTTCACGCTGCGCTGGTCATCGGGCCGCCGGAACACGGGTGTTCGGGGCGGTGGCCGGAGTGGACGGCGGCCGGATGGGCCGCCGCGCCGCCGGGCGGGTCACCGGGTGAAGGTGTCGATGTTCGAGATCCGCCATCTGCCGCCCCCGCGCACCGCGTCGACGGCGAACATGGCCGCGGCGTACGTCGTCCGGTCCTTCTTGGCCGCCGTGTCGGTGTTGCTCTGGTCCGCGTAGAGCAGCACCCGTGCGCGGTCGCCGTCGATCAGCTCCACGCCGCTCTCGGTGACGGTGGTGGTCAGCACGAGCTTCTGCTTGGCGGCCTGCGCGCGTACGGCCGCCAGCATGTCCTTGTGCTGCTTCACGGCCTTGCCGGTGAGCAGGGTCGCCGCGGCCCGGTCCGCCTTGGCCGTGTTGGTGTAGTCGTACGAGAAGAGGGCGTTGACGGCGCTGGTAACCTGGCCCTTCACCTCGGTGGTGCGGCCCACGTCGGTCAGTGCGCCGTTGCTGGTCGCGGCGGAGCCGTGGAGATCGGACGCGCGCGTCCAGGCGTAGGCGGCGAACCCGCCCAGCAGCACGGTCAGGACGGCCAGCACCACCGGCAGCCTCACCCAGGCGCGGAGCGGCCGATGTGCGGCCCCGGCCGCCCGGTCCTCAGTGTCTGCGGCTGCGTCTGCGGCTCCGGCTGCGTCGGATTCCCCGGACTCGGATTTTCCGGACGCCGATTCCCCTGACACCGGCTCCTCGGCCTGTGCCTCTCCGGGGCCCCCGGGTCCGTTCCGCTCGCGCGGCGGCCCCTCCGGCGGCGTCCCCTCCGCTCCCCGTGGTCCGACGCGTACCGGGGCCACGGCCGCCAGTCGCCGCTGCCGGTTGATGAGATGACGGGTGGTCGACATGTCGTCCTCAGCTCCTCTCCTGGGTCAGCCGGCGGTGTTGCCGACGGGCGCCTGGCCCAGGGCGCTGAGTTTCCAGCCCCCGGACGTACGCGTGAGTTCGCCGAGCAGCCGGCTCTCCTTCTCGGCCGGCTTGCCCTTCGGCGCGGTCACCGTGATCCGCAGCGCCACCATCACGCTGGCCCTGCCCGCCCGGTCGTCCAGCTCGGTGACCGCGCCGGAGAGCACCCGCGCCGTCGACACCGTCTGCGCCTGCTTGATCTGCTTCTCGAACTCCGGCCTGCCGTCGGTGAGTTGCTTGTGCAGATCGCCGGTGGTCGATGACTCCCAGGTGTCGAGCCCGGCCGTCAGCTTCCGGTGGTCCAGCGTGTTCATGTTCTGTACGGCCTGCTCCCCCGCGGCCAGTACCCGGTCCCGCGACTGCGCGTAGGCGGCGGAACCGTCGTGCGCGGCCGCGTACCAGGACCACCCGCCCCAGCCCGCCGCGCCCGCGGCGAGCAGCGCCAGCGCGAGCGCCACCGCCGTCAGCGGGTTCCCCGCCGTCCTGAGCGCCCTGAGCGTCCCGGCTGTCCTGCGTGTCCCGGGTGTTCCGGATGTCCCGAGTGTGCTGCGCATGTACGTCTCCCTCAGCGGGCCGTGATGTCGGTGATCAGCCAGTTGCCGCCGCGGAGTTCGGCGGTCACCGACAGCTGTGCGGCCACCACTCCGGCCGGTTTCCCCTTGCGCTGTGCCGTCTGGTCGAGGAAGACCAGCAGCCGCGCCTCGCTGCCGGTCAGCCGGGTGACCCCGGCCCGTACCACCTGTGTGGTCAGCGTCAGCTTCTGCTCCTTCGCGCGTTTCCCGACCTGCCCGAAGAGCGCCGTGTACTGCTTCGCGGCCTTGCCTGCGAGCAGTTCGCGTGCCGACTGCGCGGTGACGTCGGTGGCCTGCGGTGTGTAGGACAGGACCTTGCCGAGCGTGGCGCTGACGTCCCCGGTGACCTGCGATGTGGCCTCCGTGTCGGTCAGGGCGCGGTTCCCGGCGGCCGGGGTGCTCCTCAGCTGATGGGCCCGTACCAGCATCCCGGCCCCGCCGAGCACAAGGAGCAGTACCGCCAGGCATCCCGCGATCAGCGCCCGGCGGTGGCGGCCCCGACCGCTCCCCGCGGGCGACTCCCCGCCCGGAAGGCCACGGGCGTCCCGAGAGACCTGAGTGTCCTGGGCGTCCTGAGAGTCCTGGGCGTCCTGGGGGCTTTCGGTGCCCTGGATGTCCTGAGGATCCCGGGGCTCCACGCCGATGTTCTCCACGGTGTTGCTCACGCGCCCTCCTTACCGACCGGCACTGCGCTGAGTGCGGTGACCTTCCAGCCGTCCGGGGTGCGGGCGAGCGTGGCCGTGAAGCGTTTGCGGTCGGTCGTGGCCGTACCGCCCCTGGGGGTGATGGCGACCTGGACGGTGGCGATCAGCGCCGCCGTGCCCGCCCGGTCGTCGAGCGCGGTGAGTGCGGCGTCGGTGACGGTGCCGCGCGCGGAGGTCCCTGCCTTGTCGAGGGTGGTCCGGTCAGCCGCGCGGGTGGCGGCCAGCCTGTCGTGGAGCGCGCCGGTGGAGGCGTCCAGCCACTGCCGCAGCCCGCTGTCGGTGTGCTTCGCGTCGAGGGTGTTGAGCTGGGCGACGCGTGCGCGCCCGGCCGCCAGCGCGGCGTCCCGGGAGGCCGAGTACCGCAGCGAACCGTCCCGGTGCGCCTGCCAGTACACCCATCCGGAGACGGCACAGAAGAGGACGGCGACCGTCAGGGCCAGCCCGCTCAGTACCTTGGTACGAGTGGTCACGCGCCGCCTCCCGGTCCGAGCAGCCCGCTCAGTCCTGTAGGGCCTCCGGCCGGCAGCGCGGGCGCCCCCAGGGCCCCGGGGAGCGAGCCCGCCCCTCCGGCGTCGGTGCCCAGGAGCAGGGAGCCCGGTTTCGCCGGCGCCGGGAGCGGACCGCCGCCCGGCGCGTTGGCCGAGCCGCGCACCTCCTTGCCGGTGCTCGGCGGCGAGGTGCAGCGGGCCCCGGTGTTGAGCTCCGCGGTGGCGCTGGTGTCCAGGCCGTTGCGGTACGTCGTGCCGCCGTATCCGGCGGTGCACGGCAGGGGCGAGAAGAAGGTGACGGCCATCCCGAAACGTGCTCCCTTGGCGTTGATGGCTGTGGACCCCGCCGCGGCCACCGCCGGAAGTTTCACCAGCAGTTCCTCCGTGCCGCGCTGACGGGTGACCGCCACATCGGATGTGGTGAGCAGATTGGCGAGCACCACGCTGAGATCGGGGTTCAGATCCCTGAGCAGGCCACTGACCTGTGTCGCGGCCTCGGGTGTGGCCGCGATGAGCGCCCGCAGATCGGTGTCGGAATCCACCAGCTGCCCGGCAAGTCCCCTGGCCCCCTTGGCGAAGGACTTCAGGGCCTCGCCCTCCTGGTTCTGGGTGCGCAGGACGGTCTCGCCGTCGGCCATCAGCCTGGTGTCGGTGGGCAGCGCCTTGTCCGCGGCCTTCAGGAAGTCGCTGCTGCTGTCCATCAGGACCTGGAGGTCCTCGCCGCGCCCGTCGAACGCGGCGCCGAACTCGTCCACTACCGTGCGCAGCGCGTCCGTATCGACCGAGGACGTCAGGTTGTCGACGCTGGTGAGCACGTTGGTCACCGGGGCCGGGATACTGGCGTCGGCCCGGACGATCCGGGAGCCGTTCTCCAGGTAGGGGCTGCCGGTGGCGACCGGACGCAGGTCGATGTACTCCTCGCCGACCGCCGACAGGTTGGCGACGACCGCTTTGAGATCGGCGGGGATGGCGGGCGCCGAGTCGTTGATCCGCAGATCGGCCTCCACGCCGTCGCCGGTCAGCCTGATCGGCCCGACCCGGCCCACCGAGACACCTCGGTAGGTGACATTGGCGTGGGTGAACAGGCCGCCCGTCTCCGGGAGTTCGACCTTCACCACGTAGTAGCCGCGCAGCCCGACCAGATGTCCGAGGTCGGCGTAGCGCGCGCCGAGGTAGCCGAGGACGAGCACCGTGATCAGCAGGAAGGCGATGTTCTTCAGCCGGGTGGCCCTGGTGACCATCAGTGGCCGCCTTCCGTGGACGGGGTGGGGACGGAGGGCAGCGGCAGGGGCGGCGGGGCGGCGCCGGACTTGCGCTGTGCTGTGGCGCCCTCGGTCCCGTCGGTGCCCCCGCCCTGGGTGCCTCCCCCGGTGAGGGTGATCGGCGGAATGATCTGTGTCCCCGGCACGGCCGTCACATCCAGATAGACATTGAGGTAGTCGCCCTTCACCCCGCGCAGCACCTCGTCGGTGAAGGGGTAGGTGAAGAGCACCTGCAGCGAGTCGGGCAGGTCCTTGCCGGAGTCGGCGAGCTGCTGGAGCGTCG
This sequence comes from Streptomyces sp. NPDC054757, assembly GCF_053612185.1. Lineage (NCBI taxonomy): Bacteria > Bacillati > Actinomycetota > Actinomycetes > Kitasatosporales > Streptomycetaceae > Streptomyces > Streptomyces sp. NPDC054757. The sequence goes on along the minus strand of NZ_JBSHBW010000016.1, from coordinate 120,287 downwards.
GTGCGAGCGCCTTGAGGTCGGCGACCATGTCGGCCTTGCTCTTGTTCACGGTGTCGACGGCGACCCCGGAGAGCGTGTCGAGCGCCTTGAGCATGGTGATCAGGGAGCCGCGCTGCTTCTCCAGCACCTTCAGCCCGGGGCTGAGGCCGGTGAGCGCCTTGCCGATCTCCTGTTTGCGGGTGGCGAGCGTCGCGGAGAGCCGGTTGACGCCGTCGAGTGCGTCGGTGATGTCGCTCTTGTGTCCGTCGAGGCTGGTCACCAGGGTGTTGACGGACTGGAGGGTGGAGCGGATCTGCGGCTCCCGGCCGCCGAGGGTCTTGTTGAGTTCGGTGCTGATGGTCTTGAGCTGCTGCACACCGCCCCCGTTGAGCAGCAGGGAGAGTGCGCCGAAGACCTCCTCGACCTCCGGGTTGCGGTTGGTGCGTGAGATCGGGATGGTCTCGCCGTCGGTGAGCCGGTCGGCCGAAGCGTCCTTGTCCGGTGCGGTGAGCTGGATGAACTTCTCACCGAGCAGGCTGGACTGTTCGAGATGGGCGTAGGCGTTCCGCGGCAGGCGCACCTTGCCGTTGACCCGCATCGTGACCCGCGCCGACCAGTTCCCCGGCGCGAGCGTGATCTTCGAGACCCGGCCGACGGCCACGTCGTTCACCTTGACCGCCGCCTGCGGTACCAGGTTCAGTACATCGCCGAAGTCCGCGTGGATCTCGTACGGGTGCGCGCCGAGGTCGGCCCCGCCGGGCAGCGGCAGGTTCTCGATACCGGAGAACGACGGCGCGGCGCAGCCCCCGAGGGTCACGGTGCAGCAGACGGCGAGAGCGACGGCGACCGCGACGCCGGTACGGGACGTACGGGCGTAGCCGGGGGTACGCGAGGTGGCAGGCGTATGGGACGAGCCAGGCGTACGCGGGGCGCGGGATGTGGTGGTCCGGCTCATCGGGCGGTCCCCTTCCGTGCCGTGGAGTGCGCGGCCCCCTCGGCGGACTTCGCGGACTGCGCGGACTTCGCGGGCGAGCCGTACACCTCGCCCACCGTGGGCAGTGGCAGCGCGGGCAGCGACTTCCGTTGCGACGGCTGTACGGGGACCAGCCCGTCGACCCCCGCGCCGGCCGGGACCCCGCCGGCGGCGGTGCCGTCCGCCCCGGACGTGGACGGGCTTCCGGCGCCGGTGAGTTGGCCGTTCATGCTGATCTCGTTGAGATTGCCCCGGCCGTCGATGGTGCGGTGCGCGGGGTCGTAGGCGTTCAGCAGGTTGCCGGCGGCGAGCGGCGCGTCGTCCAGCATCTCCGCGAGGGAGGCACGCTGTTCGACCAGCGTGTCGGTGATCGGCCGCAGCCGGCTGACGCTCTTCTTGAGGGAGCCGCGGTTCTCCTCGATGAAGGTCTTCACCTGGCCGAGCGCGGTGCCCAGCTGCTTCAGGGCGGTGGCCAGATCGTCCTTGTCGTCGTCGAGGAAGCCGGAGACCGTGGCGAGCTGCTCCTCCGCCGTCTGCACCTTTCCGTCGTTGCCCTTGAGCATCGTGGTGAAGGACTGGAGGTAGGCGAGCGTGTCGAAGAGGTTGCCGCTGCTCTTGTCGAGCGTCTTGGCCGCCTTGCCGAACTGCTCGATCGAGTCCCCTATCGCCTTGCCGTTGCCCTTCAGGTTGGCCGCCCCGGTCTTGAGCAGATCGTCAAGGGCGCCCTTCGAGTTGGCGCCCTTCGGCCCGAGCGCGGTGGCCAGCTGGGTGACGCTCGCGTACAGCTGGTCGACCTCGACGGGCGTGGCGTTGCGGTCCGCCGCGAGGGTGGCCCGGTCCTTGAGCTGCGGGCCGCTGGTGTACGCGGGTGACAGCTGGACGTACCGGTCGGCGACGATGCTCGGTGCGACGATCAGCGCGCGGGCGTCGGCCGGTACCTTCACCCCCTTGTCGAGGACCAGCACCACCCGCACCTCCCTGCCCTCCGGCCGTACGGAGTCGACCCGGCCCACCTTCACTCCGAGGATCCGCAGGTCGGAGCCCGCGTAGAGGCCGGTGGCACGGTCGAAGTAGGCGGTGATGCGGTGGCCTCCGGCGCTGTCGAGGGCGAGGACGCCGGTGGTGGTCACGCCCGCGATCAGGACGAGTCCCGCCCCGATGCCCGCGATGCGCCTGGTGGTGTGGTTCATCGGCTGCTCCCCTGGGCCTGCCGGGGCGACATGCATCCGGTGGCCGGGGGTGTGCCGGCCGGCAGGTAGTTCTTCGGGACGAGCCCGCAGATGTAGCTGTCGAACCAGCGGCCGTTGCCGAGGGTGTTGCCGACGAGCCGGTAGTAGGGACCGGCCAGGGACAGCGCCTTGTCCAGGCTCTTGCGGTTCTTCAGCAGGACGGTCGTGACCTTGTCGAGTGCGGTCAGGGTCGGCTTCAGCTGCTTGTTGTTGTCCTTGACCAGGCCGGTCAGTTCGGTACCGAGGTCGGTGGTCCCGGTGAGCAGCAGATGGATGGAGTCACGCCGGTTCTGGATCTCGCCGAGCAGCAGGTTGCCGTCCTTCAGGAGGGCGTCGAAGCTGCTGTTCTTGGCGGACAGGGTCTTGGTGAGCTGTTTGCTGCCCTTGAGCAGCTTGGCCAGTTCGGCGTCCCGCTGCGAGACCGTCCGGGACAGCGCGGAGAGGCCGGTCGCCGCGTTCCGCACGTCGGGGGGCGAGTTCTTGAAGGTGTCCGAGATCGTCTGGAAGCTCTTCGCGAGCTGCTTGGTGTCGAGGTCGCCGATGGTGTCGCTGAGCCCGCTGAACGCCTGGGTGACGTCGTACGGCGATGTGGTGCGGCTCAGCGGGATCGTGGCCGAGGGGTCCTGCGCTCCGGTGCCGACCGGGTCGAGCGCCAGATACTTGTCGCCGAGCAGGGTCTTGATGGCGATGGCCGCCGTGCTGGAGTTGCCGACCCAGGCGCCCTTGACCTTGAAGTCCACCTTCACCTTGGCACCGTCGAGCGCGACAGCCTTCACCTGGCCGACCCTGACCCCGGCGATCCGCACCTCGTCACCGGGGCTGAGCCCCGCCGACTCGCTGAAGTCGGCGGTGTACTGGGTGCCGCCGCCGATGAAGGGCAGTGAGTCGGCGCGGTAGGCGGCGAGCCCGATCAGGGCGAGCACCAGCAGTCCCACGAGGCTCACGGCGACCGGATTGCGCTCCCGTACGGGCTTGATCCGCGGGAGCCGCAGGCGGGGTGTGTTCATGCCCGGCACCTCGATTCGGTGACCGCGATACCGGTGGGCGGTTTGCTGCCGTCCGATGTGGTCACACCCGTCACCCGGGCCTCGCAGAGGTAGAGGTTCAGCCACGAGCCGTAGGAGGCGAGCCGGGTGATGGCCTGCATCTTGGCGGGGGTGGTCCGCAGGAAGTCCTGGAGCTGCGGTGTGGCGTCACCCAACTGCCCGGCCACACGTCCGAGTTGGCTGATGTCCTTCTTGAGCGGTGCCCGGCCCTCCTGGAGGAGTCCGGCGGTCGATGTCGTCAGTGCGCCCATCGCGGTGATCGCGTCCCCGAGGGGTTTGCGGTCCCCTGCGAAGCCGGAGACGAGCTGCTGGAGGGTGACGACGAGGTCGTTGAAGTCCGACTCCCGGCTGTTGACCGTCGTCAGCACCGTGTTGAGGTTCTTGATGACCTGCCCGATGACCTTGTCCTTGGCCGCGACGGTGGTGGTCAGCGATCCGACGTGCTGGAGCAGGCTGTCGACGGTGCCGCCCTCGCCCTGGAGCACCTGCACGATGGAGTTGGCCAGCTGGTTCATCTCGGCCGGGGCCAGGCCCTGGAGGAGCGGCTGGAACCCGTTGAACAGCTCGGTGAGGTCCAGTGCCGGTGTGGTGTGCGAGAGCTGGATGGTGGCGCCGGGCGGGAAGAGCTTCCCGACGGGCCCGCTACCCTGCTCCAGGTCGACGTACCGCTGGCCGACCATGTTGAGGTACTTGATCGACGCGGTCACCGATGCGGGCAGGGTACGGCCCTTCTTCACGGCGAAGCGCACCTCGGCGAGCCGCCGGTCGGCGACCTTCACGGACTCGACCTGCCCGACCTTCACCCCGGCGATCCGTACGCTGTCCCCCTCCATCAGCCCGGTCGCGTCGGTGAACCGCGCCCGGTAGGAGACGGTGTCGCCGACGTCCGTGTTGGCGATGCTCAGCCCGAGTACCGCGGTGGCCAGCGAGGTCACCAGGACGAAGACCAGGGATTTGACGAGCGGGGCCGTCAGACTGCGGCGCTTCACTTGAGCTTCACCTCCGCACCGCGGAAGACCGGGCCGGCCAGCAGGCTGCTCCAGTCGGGAAGGGACCGCGCCGGTGACTTCACGCCGGGGGCCAGGAGTTCATTGACGAGCTGGTTCTCCTGGGGCGAGTTGGGCAGCCCGAGGCTGTCGGAGCTCTTCGTCCCGGTGGCGGCGGTCGGCACGGACTTGCCGGTGTAGGGGACGGAGTAGCAGTGCGGTCCGCCGCTCGCGGTGTAGGACGGGGTGTCCCTGCCCGCGGTGTACTTCCCCAGCGAGGGGACGGAGACCAGGCTGACGTGCAGCCCCGGTTCGTCCGTTCCCTTGCCGAGCGCCTTGTCCATGGCGGGCACGAAGCCCGCGAGGGTGCTCAGGGTGCAGGGGAACTCGGGGGCGTACTTCGCGAGGAGTTCCAGCGTGGGGCGGCTGGTCGCGGAGAGCCGGATGATGTTGTCCTTGTTCTGCTGGAGGAAGGCCGTGACGTCCTGGGCGGTGCCGGTGGTGGTGGCGTACACGTCCGCCAGCTGGGCCTGCTTCTCGGCGAGGGTGGAGCTGGTGGTGGTGAAGTCGGTGAGCGCGGTGAGGATGTCGGGCGCCGCGTCCGAGTAGACCTTGGTGACCTTGACCAGCTCCGCGATGTCCCGGTTGAGCGTGGGCAGTTGCGGGTTGAGCTTCTTCAGATAGCTGTCGAGCGTGACGAAGGTGTCGCCGAGCTGCTGCCCCCGACCGCTCAGCGCCTGGGCGACGGCGGTCAGCGTGGCGGAGAGCTTCTGCGGCTCCACCGCGGTGAGCAACGGCAGTACGTGGTCGAGCACCTGCTCCAGCTCGATGGCGTTGCGCGAACGGTCCTGCGGGATGGTGTCGCCCGCCTTCAGCGCCCGGGTGGACGCGTGCGCCGGCGGTACGAGTGCGACGTACCGCTCGCCGAACAGCGTCGTCGGCAGCATCTGCGCGGTGACGTCGGAGGGGACCTGGCTCAGTTTGTCCGGCTGGATGGCGAGGGTGAGCCGGGCGCCGCCGCCGTCCGAACTGATGCCGCGCACCTGCCCGATGACGACACCGCGCAGCTTCACATCGGCGTTGAGGTGCATCTCGCTGCCGACGGTGTCCGCGTCCACCCGTACCGTCGCCGAGTCGGTGAAGTCCTTCCGGTACACGGCGACCGACAGCCAGATCAGCAGTGCGGGGACCACGATGAAGACCACACCGGCGAGCCGTAGCCGTACTGTCCGCGCGCTCATCCCGCCACCTTCACGGTCGTCGTGGCGCCCCAGATGGCGAGGGAGAGGAAGAAGTCGGTGACGCTGATGAGCACGATGGCGTTGCGCACCGACCGGCCGACCGCGACTCCGACCCCGGCGGGGCCACCGGTGGCGCGGAAGCCGTAGTAGCAGTGGGCCAGGATCACCAGGACGCTGAAGATCAGCACTTTCAGCACCGAGAGCAGGACGTCGTCCGGGGAGAGGAACAGGTTGAAGTAGTGGTCGTAGGTGCCGGACGACTGCCCCTTGAAGAGGACGGTCACCAGGCGGGACGCGACGTACGAGCTGAGCAGCCCCATGGCGTACAGCGGGATGATTGCGACCACTCCGGCGATGATCCGGGTGGTGACGAGATACGGCATGGAGCGCACCCCCATCGCCTCCAGCGCGTCCACCTCCTCGTTGATGCGCATCGCGCCGAGCTGGGCGGTGAAGCCCGCGCCGACGGTCGCGGAGAGGGCGAGTCCGGCGACCAGCGGGGCGATCTCGCGGGTGTTGAAGTACGCGGAGATGAACCCGGTGAAGGCGGCGGTGCCGATCTGGTTGAGCGCCGCGTATCCCTGGAGGCCGACGACCGTCCCGGTGAAGAGGGTCATGCCGATCATCACGCCGATGGTGCCGCCGATGACCCCGAGACCGCCGCTGCCGAAGGCGACCTCGGCGAGCAGCCGCTGGACCTCCCTGGTGTAGCGGCGCAGGGTGCGCGGGATCCAGAGGAGCGCCCTGGCGTAGAAGACGAGTTGGTCGCCCGAGCGGTCGAGCCAGCCGAGCATGGACATCTCTCAGCTCCCCTTCGCGGGGACGATCTGGAGATAGACCGCCGTGAGGACCATGTTCACGAAGAACAGCAGCATGAAGGTGATGACGACGGACTGGTTGACCGCGTCGCCGACGCCTTTGGGGCCGCCGCGGGGGTTGAGTCCCCGGTAGGCCGCGACGATTCCGGCGAGGAAGCCGAAGATCAGCGCCTTGACCTCGCTGATGTAGAGGTCCGGCAGCTGGGCCAGGGCGGAGAAGCTGGAGAGATAGGCGCCCGGTGTGCCGTGCTGCAGGATCACGTTGAAGAAGTAGCCGCCGAGCGTGCCGACGACGGAGACCAGTCCGTTCAGCAGGACCGCCACGAACATCGTGGCGAGCACCCGGGGCACCACCAGGCGCTGGACCGGCGAGACGCCCATGACCTCCATCGCGTCCAGCTCCTCACGGATCTTCCGTGAGCCGAGGTCGGCGCAGATCGCCGAGCCGCCGGCGCCCGAGATCAGCAGCGCGACGATCAGCGGGCTGGCCTGCTGGATGACGGCGAGCACGCTCGCCCCGCCGGTGAAGGACTGGGCGCCGAGCTGCTCGGTGAGCGAACCGACCTGGAGGGCGATGACGGCGCCGAAGGGGATCGAGACCAGGGCGGCCGGCAGGATCGTGACGCTCGCGATGAACCAGAACTGCTCGATGAACTCCCTTACCTGGAAGGGTCTTCGGAAGACGGACCGGATCACGGTGGCGCCGAGGGCGAAGAGCTTCCCGGTCTCGCGCAGCGGTGCGAGCACCCGCAGCGGCGGGCGGGGCTGCCGGTAGTCGGCGGGTCTGCCCGTGGCGCCGTCGGCCGACGGCTCGGAGGGGCGGACCGGAGGGGGTACGGTCATGGCCGGCCACCGCCGGATGCCGGGGCCGTGCCGGATGCGGGGGTCCCGCCGGGTGCCGTGGCCGTGCCGGATGCCTGAGTCGCCCCTGATACCGGAGTCGCGCCGGATGCCGGGCCCTCGTAACTCCTGAGGATGGCGGTGCGCGCCGCATCGGGCAGCTCCGCCAGCATGCCCAGCACCCGTTCCCTGCGCCGCAGGACCGCCTGGCGCTCGGGCAGCCCGTCGGAGGGTTCGAGCTGCGGGACGAGGGGGCGCGGCGTGTGCGGGCGGGTGCCTGCCGCGCTGCGCTGCTCGGCCGCGAGGGTCGCCGCGTCCTTCTCCTCGGACATCCCGATCGGCCCCTCGCGCCGGCCGCTCAGGAACTGCGCGACCACCGGCTCCTCGCTGGTGAGCAGCAGTTCGCGGGGCCCGAACGTGACCAGGTTGCGCAGGAAGAGCATCCCCATGTTGTCGGGGACGGTGGCCGCGATGTCGAGATTGTGGGTGACGATCAGCATCGTCGCGTCGAACTGCGCGTTCAGGTCGATGAGCAGCTGCGAGATGTACGAGGTGCGCACCGGGTCGAGCCCCGAGTCCGGCTCGTCGATGAGGATGATCTGGGGGTCGAGCACCAGGGCGCGGGCCAGTCCGGCCCGCTTCCGCATTCCCCCGGATATCTCCCCGGGAAGCTTCTCCTCGGCGCCCAGGAGCCCCACCATGTCCATCCGCTCCATGACGATACGGCGGATCTCCGACTCCTTCTTCCTGGTGTGCTCACGGAGCGGAAAGGCCACATTGTCGAAGAGCGTCATCGAACCGAAGAGTGCACCGTCCTGGAACATCAGGCCGAAGAGCTTACGGGTCTCGTAGATGTCGCGTTCGGGACTGTTCACCATGTCGACGCCGTTGATGAGCACACTGCCCCGCTCGGGTTTCAGCAGCCCGATCAGAGACTTGAGGAACACGGTCTTTCCGGTGCCGGAAGGGCCGAGCATCACACTGACTTCACCGGCAGGGAGCGTGAGTGTCACGTCCTGCCAGATTCTCTGTTTGCCGAAAGACTTCGTGAGCCCTTCAACAACTACTTCGATTCCCATCTCACCTCCTGCATGCACTCACGAAGTGACAGAAGTGCGCCGAGAGGCGCACGTTAAGTTCACCGGCACCACCGGGACAAGCCCTTGAACAGGTAACTCTCCAAGAAATTGAGCCACTTGTCAGGGGGTGACAAGCCCGTGCGGAAACCTTGTTGAAAAGTGCTCACTCGGAGCAGGGACGCAGGTGAGGGACTTACGCCCCGGCCTCAACCGGCCGAGCTGCTTGCGGAGAGCGACGTTACGGCCGGGTAACCTGGGGCCGCAATACCAGTTCCGCAAGTTTTGTCAGGAGGGTGCGCGTCCGCTCTCTTCTTTGCGGTGAGTGAGCAGCGCAGGACGGAAACTCATCCGGAAGTGATAAATTCCGGCGGCCGGGGGGCCGGGGGCGCGCGGACGCCCGGCGTAGCGGAACACCGTAATCCGCCGCGTACGGCCTCCGGCGGATGCGCACCGCGCCCGGACACGCACCAACTGACAAGGCGCTCAATGCCCTTGCTCATCACCGCACAAGAAGACCAGGACACCCGAAGTTCATCACACCACAGCATTGTGCGGTGGTGTTTCCCGCCAGTAACCTCACGGCTCGGTGAATTCGGAGGCGAAACCGGACCACGGGAGAGCCCTTGTACACCTCGACCCGCCTTTCGCTCATCACCGCCTTCTGGACGGCTGCCGAAAAAAGGGGAAGACATGAGATCCGTTTCCACCCGACTGCGTCTGGGGCTGCTCGCCGGCTCCACCGCCCTCACCGCTTTCGTGTCCGTGGGTACGGCTACCGCGGCCAGTGGGCCCGTCAGCCTGAACGGCAGCTGGGCGCCGTTCTCCCGGTGTCCTGTGGACGCTCCCGCGATGCTGGCCGCCGACGGGCAGAACGACACCGCGCTCTGCGTCTCCTCGCACTCGGCGAACGGCTCCATCAAGCTCGGCAGCTCCGTCGTGCCCACCGGGGCCAGCGACCTGCAGCTCGGCGTGATCACCCACCCCAACGGCTCATCGACCCTGGTCTCCCCCGCGGGCGGCGCGCTGGTGGCCGACTCCGCACAGCTCCCCGGCGGCCTGCTGGGACTGATGTGCCCCAGCAACGTCCCGGTGGTCAGCGGCATCTGCAGGCAGATCACCGACAACAGCCTCAACCGGGTCACCGCCACCATCGAGTCGGTGAACAACCCGAGCGACTTCACGCTGCTGGCCGGGGCCACCACGGGCAAGCCGATCGTGACCCTGCCGGTCCGTATCCATCTGCAGAATCCGTTCCTCGGCGACAAGTGCTACATCGGCTCGGCGGCGGACCCCATCCTGCTGCGCCCGCAGAACCTCACCGCGCCCACCCCGGGGACCGAGTCGTTCGACGCCGACGGCACCGCCGACCCGGACGGTGCGCTGGGCCGGATCAACCTCGTCGGCGCCAACCAGGGCGACACCACCTACGCGGTCCCCGGCGCCAGCGGCTGCGGACTCGACCTGCTGAACTGGGCGGTGAACCTCAAGACGGCGCTGCCCTCCGCATCCGGCAAGAACAGCGTGACCCTGAACAGCGCGTCGACCTATGTCGCCACGCTCAACGACCCGGCCGGCGCCGCCCCCGGTGAGGGCAAGGCCCTCTCGGACGCCTGGCACTCCGCCGTACGCCACTGACGGCAGCCGCACACCAGGCTCCCCCGCACCTCGCCCCGATGGGGCCGCTCCCCGCCACTGCGGGAGGCGGCCCCATCGGCCTGCCGGACCGCCGCCGCGACCCGGCACCGGGGGGCAGGCACGGCCCGGTACCTGGGACCCGACAAGGCCCGGCACCGGGGCCAGGCACGGTCCGGTCCGCCTCCCGGTGCCGACAACCCGCCTCCCGGTGCCGACAACAAGCCATTCATGGCCGGCAGATGGCGCGGCGGCGCGTGCGGTTACGGCTTGACGGCCTTGGTACCCGGAAGCTCGGGGATATTCGGCGGGCACAGGTTGTCGGGTGAGTCGGGAATACAGGTCGTCCCCTGGTTCATCTCGATACTGTTCCCCGGGCCGGAGAGCGCGGCGGTGAAAAGCGGGTCCAGGTCCTCGCCGTTCGTACCGCATCCGGAGAATCGGGGAATGTCTATCGTGCCGTCGAGTGTGCCGCCGTAGAAGACATTCGTGTATTTGGCACCGCCGTTGAGAACCACCTTGTAAGGGGTAGCCGTCCGGCACGAGCCGCCGACATCGAGCGGGGTTCCGTTCACCTTCACGTCGTACAGCCGCAGCGACTGTCTGAACGAGATCACGGAGAACACACTGGTGCCGACGTTCCCGGTCGATATGGTGACCGGCCCGGTCTCGAACCGCACCTTCGCGGTGACCGGCTGGAATCCGAAGGTCAGAAAGGTCGATTCGGCGTCGGGGAGGCGCAGGTCGGCCAGTGAGTCCAGCCGCAGATAGAGGCCGCCCGGCTGGACACTGGACCTGACCGACGAGTGGGTGACCGCCAGCACGCTGATCGTCACGGGCTTGCGCTTCGGATCGTTGATGATCATCGCGCCGTTGAGCTTGCTGACATTGGCCACACCCAGGGCGTAGGCGCAGCCGGGGCTGCCCGGCAGGTCGTACTCGCCGGGGGTGGCCCCCGGCGGTGCCTTGGGCGCGTCGCCCGGGTCGGCCTTGCCCTTCGGTATCACGGTCGGGCACTTGCCGACCGGTGCGGGGTCGGACCGGGGCTGCACCGTGACGCCGCCGTCCGCTTGCTCGCGCCCCTTCCCCCCGTCCGTGGTGGTGGGCGTCGGGCTACCCGGCGTCGTGGTGGGACCGGCGCTGCCCGTCGGCGGCACCGGAACGGTCCCCAGCGCCACATCCTGGCCCGCGGCCGGCTCACAGACCAGCGGCACGGGCTCCGGGGCGCCCTCCTTGCCGGTGCCGGGCGTCGCGGTCAGCAGCCCGAGCCTCAACTCGCCCGCCGCCAGGGTGATGTCGCCCGTACCGCCCGCCGTGACGGTGGGCACCGGCCCCGCGTGGACGAGCCGTACATCGCCCTCCGCCGGAACCGGGGTACTGGGCGCGGCGAGATCCGACCACATCGCCGTGGCCGACCGGTCGTTCTGGCTCACCTTGACGGCGAGGGACGCGGTGCTCAGGACCGCCTCCGTGTCCTTGGGCAGCAGCGCCGCGAGATCCGTGCCCGCCAGCCCCACGGTGACCTTCACCGGACCGGGCTGCACCGGCTTGCCGGGCTCGGCGGACGCGGGGAGGTTCATCGCGACCCCGACCGTGGCACGGGCGGAGCCGGACGGGAGCCCGCAGTCGTACGAGAGGGTGGCCGGGGCGCCGCCCTCGCCGGCCGCCGATCCGTTGCCTGCCAGCAGCCCGGCGACGAGTGCGGCCGCCGCGGCGGATGCCAGCCGTACCGGCCGCCCACCGCCCCTCACACCGCCGCCCCTCACAGGTGTCCTGGGATTCATTCCGGCCCTGCCCTCCGCCTCATACGGTCTGGTTCCTGTTCTTCCGCTGCCACGGGGTCCCGTCGGGCCGCCGCGCCTGCTGACCGCCGGGCCGCAAACGTGAAATCCGGGCCGGAGGCAGCAGACGCTGCCTCCGGCCCGTGCCGCCCCGCCCCGATGGGGTTACGGAGTGCTGATCACCGGTGCGGTGCTCACCGCGTACGAGGCATTGAAGGACGCCACGTCACCGTTGTTGATGAGGCCGAGGCAGCTGGCGCCGGACGCCACCAGGCCGTTGCCCGTGCCGTCGATCACCAGGGCGTGTGCGGTGTTGTCGTAGTGGCCGTTGACGGTGCCGGTGAAGTCGGCGGCGCAGCCGACACCCGCGATGTGCGCCGAGATCGCGCTGACCGTGCCGTTGACCCAGGTCGGGTGGGAGGAGTTCACACTGACCGCGTTGATCTTCCACGGGGTGGCCTTCATCGTGACCTTGAATGTGATGCCGGCCACGCTGCAGTTGGTGAACGTGATGGTGTTGATGGAGCCGATCCCGACGCCGTTGGTGCTCGTCGCCTGGAGGGAGCCCGCGGTCACGTCGGACGACGCACAGTTCAGCGTCGCGGCCGGCACCGCGAGTGACGGGTTGGCGGCGTGCGCCGTGTAGGCACCGGAGTGGGTGACCGTCCAGGAGGACGTGGCGGTGGCCGATGCCGATGTCGCGGCCAGCCCGACGGCCGCACCGATGGCGGCGGTCACGACTGCGGCTCTTGCGGCAAACTTGTGCATGGTGTGATTTCCCTTCGTGGCGTCTTGATCAGATTCCCGGAGTTCCGTCCCGGGCGGAACGGAGCCCCCACGAGGTTCACTTGGCCGGTTGGCGGTTTCGTCCCGGGCGACCGCTCGTTCCGACCGTGCGGCGATGACGCTACGAGTGAGTAACCTGAGTTCGCAATGGCCTGTACGAAGGAATTTGGGCGCGGGTTCTCCGGCGTCGATTTCCTGTTGCCGGGCGAGTACGGACCAGCCCCTCATTAGCCGGAAGTGAGTAATTCCGTACGGTCCGCCGTGTCTCCCGGTGACAGTTGTCCGCTCCGCCTCCCGGCCGGATCGTCCGGCCCGGCATCCGCCCCGTACGGCGGGGCCCGCTCCTTTCTTGTCACCGAATGACAAAGGAGGCTGCCGAAACCGAAGCGGAATTGCCCGAGCGTGCCATCCGGCGAACGGAGTTGACGGCGCGCGATGGCTGGATACGCTCCCCCGCTCACCCCCCGCGCTGTCGTGGATGTGTCCACCGGACCCCGGCTTCGACTATGTTCGGCAACCCAAATCGGTACGCACCTGACGGTCTCCGGGAGCGCTCTCCCGTCGGCCACCCCCCACCGGGCGCCGGAGAGCAAGGGGTCGAGGAATGCCGGGAGTTGCACAGCCCTCGGACATCGGAGAACCGCTGGGGCCGCTTCCCCAGGAGTTCGCGGCCGTCATGCGGCCCGAACTCCCCAGCCTGATCAAGGAAATCGGCCTGGAGGTCACCCGTGCCTACCCCGAGTACGCACGGCTGCTCGAAGGCCCCTACGCCCAGGGCATCCGGATCGGCGTGGAGCAGAACATCTCCGTCTTCGTCGACCAGGTCGCCGAACCCACCGCGTCGTCGGCGCTGCGCGACGAGATGTGCCGGCGGTTCGGCCGGTTCGAGGCGTACGAGGGCAGAAGCCTGGACAAACTCCAGGGCGCCTACCGGCTCGGCGCCCGGATCGCGCTGCGGCGGGCGAAACGGGTGGGGCGGCGCTACAACCTCTCCCCCACCCTGATGCTCACCTTCGCCGACGCGCTGTTCACCTATGTCGACGAGCTGGAGGCGCTGTCGCGCGAGGGCTATCTGGAGGTGCGGACGGCCGGCGGGGACCAGCAGGACACCCAGCGGCGGCGACTGGTGCATCTGATCCTCGCCGGTTCACCGGTGCCCCGCTCCGCCATCGCCGAACTCGCGGAGCAGACCGGCTGGACCCTGCCCGACCAGGTCACGCTCGTCGCCCTGCGGCCGCCCGCCGGAGTTCCGTCCGCCCTGCTGGACAACGATGTCCTCGCCGACCTGGCGGAGCCGCAGCCCCATCTGCTGGTTCCCGGCCCCTTCGACGAGCGAAGACAGCACATGCTCGACGTCGCACTCCCCGGAGCGCGCCGCGCCGTCGGACTCACCGTCCCGCTCGCGAACGCCGCCGACTCGCTCCGCTGGGCCCGCCGGGTACTCGACCTCGTCGACACCGGAACCATCGGCGACGCGCCGACGATCCACTGCGAGGACCATATGGTGACGCTCTGGCTGCTCTCCGACCGGGCATTGCTCGAACAGCTCGCCGGACGCGAACTGGCCCCCGTCGCCCACCTCACGGCGAACCGCAGGGACCGCCTCCTGGAGACGCTGCACGCATGGCTCGCGACCCGGGGCACCGCGGCCCAGCTGGGCGAGGTCCTGGATGTGCACGCACAGACCGTGCGCTACCGCATGCGCACCCTGGAGAGCATCTTCGGCCGCCAACTCTCCGATCCTGAGCGGCGGTTCGCCATCGAGATCGTCCTGCGCGCGATGCGGCTGGAGCCGAGCAGCGGCTGACACCTCCCGTGGCACCCTCCTTCCCTTCCCCGCCTTGCCCGTGCGCCCTCGGCGCCATAACCTGACTCCCCAGTAAGTTGACTCAGCAGTAAGGAAGCTTCGTGGCGGACAACATCAGCGAAAAGCTCGCGGAGCTGGACTTCGCGTCCGTCTCCCCACAGGAATTCGCGACGATCATCAAGGGGCTCACCACGAAGGAACTCGGCGAGATCGCCCACGGTGATCTGCGCCGCCGGGTGCTCGCGGAGGTATTCGGGCGCATGGAACGGCAGTTCCGCCCGGAGAGTGCCGGTTCGCTCGCCGCCGTGATCCGCTGGAAGATCACGGGCGAGAGCGACGTGGTGTACGAGACCACCATCGGCGACGGGATCTGCACCGTCACCGAGGGCCGCTCGGAGGCCGATCCGCGCCTCACGCTGGCCCTGGGCGACGCCGACTTCCTCAGACTGGTCTCCGGAAACGCGAGCCCGGTATCCCTCTTCCTCCTCCGCAAGGTCGGCGTCACTGGGGATATGGCCCTCGCCGCGGGGCTCACCCGGTACTTCGACATTCCCAAGGCGTGAGCGGGAGAAGAGGGGACACGGTCAGCGGCACCGGCAGACCTGTGACCACTGACCCGTACGCCACATCCACCGGGACGCCGCTACCGCCGCGAGGCTGAACCTCGCCGTCCGGCGATCACTGGACCGGCCTACAGCGTGTGCGCCGTTCGCGCGGCGGTGTGAGGGTGCCCCTGTGACCACTGCCAGCAGTCCAGCCCCAGCCGCACCACCTGTGCTCGACACCCGGCAGCGGAACATCGTGTTCGGCACGATCATGCTCGGTGTGCTGCTGGCCGCACTCGACCAGACGATCGTCGGCACCGCGCTGCCGACGATCGTCTCGGACCTGGGCGGAGCGTCACACATGTCCTGGGTGGTCACCGCGTATCTGCTCGCCGAGACGGTCTCGACGGTCCTGGTCGGCAAGTTCGGTGACCTCTTCGGGCGGAAGCGGGTCTTCCAGATTTCGGCGATCGTCTTCATCACCGGCTCGTTCCTCTGCGGCCTGGCGACGGACATGCTGCTGCTGATCGCCTGGCGCGCGGTCCAGGGCATCGGCGCGGGCGGGCTGATGGTCACCTCGATGGCGCTGATCGCGGACGTCATCCCTCTGCGCGACCGGGGCAAGTACCAGGGCGCGATCGGGGCGGTCTTCGGGGTCTCCACCGTGATCGGCCCGCTGCTCGGCGGGGTGTTCACGGATCATCTGACCTGGCGCTGGGCGTTCTACGTCAATGTCCCGATCGCCGTCCTTGTGGTGATCGCGGCCGCCCGCAACATCCCCTCCGTCAGATCCGCCGGCCGGCCGGTCATCGACTATCCGGGCATCACCCTCGTCACGGTCGGGGCGAGCGCGCTGATCCTGGCCACCAGCTGGGGCGGCAACCAGTACGCCTGGGGCTCCGGCACCATCATCGGCCTGTTCGCGCTGGGGCTCGTCGCCCTCGCGCTGTTCTGCGCGGCCGAGACCCGCGCGGCCGAACCGATGCTGCCCATGCGGCTGTTCTCCAACCCGGTGTTCGCGGTCTGCTCCATTCTCAGCTTCATCGTGGGCTTCGCGATGCTCGGCGCGATGACCTTCCTGCCGACCTATCTGCAGTACGTCGACGGGGACTCGGCCACGATCTCCGGTGTACGGACGCTGCCGATGGTCATCGGGCTGCTCATCGCCTCCGTGTTCAGCGGGAACGTCGTCAGCAAGACGGGCAACTACCGGATCTTCCCCATCGCGGGAGCGCTGGTGATGGCGGCGGGGCTGTTCCTGATGTCGCGGATGGGTCCGCACTCGGGCGTGTGGCGCGAGTCGCTGTACATGTTCGTGCTCGGCCTCGGTATCGGTCTCTGCATGCAGGTGCTGACCATCGCGGTGCAGAACACCGTCGACTACTCCGACCTGGGCACCGCGACCTCCGGTGTGACGTTCTTCCGTACGCTCGGCAGCGCCTTCGGCACCGCGGTGTTCGGCACCATCTACGCCAACACCCTGAAGCCCAGGCTCGGTTCGGCCATCGGGCAGGCCGCGGCGGTCTCCGGCACCGCCCCGGCGAAGGTCGCACGGGCGGCCCAGGACCCGAAGTCGCTGCACCGGCTCCCCGGCGCCACGGCGGAGCCGGTCATCCAGGCGTACGCGCACACCATCCACACCGTCTTCCTGTGGACCGTGCCGGTCGCGCTCATCGGGTTCGTCGTGGCGCTCTTCCTGAAGCAGGTGCGGCTCCGCGACTCGGCCCGTGCCGGTTCGACCGACATGGGTGAGGGCTTCGCCGCTCCCGCGTCCGGGGACCCGGCGAAGATGCTGGAGTTCTCCGTCGCGAAGATCCTGCACAGCCAGACCCAGGATGCCGCCCGCCGGATCGTCGCGGAGTCCGACACCCGGCTCGATGTGGCGGGCGCCTGGGCCGTGATGCAGGTCGAGCTGCTCACCCGGCTGGTCGGGCACGCCGGTATCGGTCTGACCGCCGCCCGGTACCGGATCCCGCCCGAGGTGCTGGTGCCGGTCTTCGACCGGATGGTCGACGAGGGCTATCTGACCCGGGACGGCAGCCTCTTCTCACACACCGATGCGGGCTTCCGGGAGGCGCAGATCATCACGGCGGCGTGGGCGCAGTGGCTGAACAGCCGGCTGGAGGCGGACACCGGCAGACGGAGCAGCGCCGAGCTGCGGGCGGCGGCGGACGCCATCGCCAAGCGGCTGCTCGCCGAGGACCTGGCCACCGGCCTGCCACCGGCCCGCGGGACAGCCACCGCCACGCACTGACCCGGCCCCCGGGCGCCGGGCCCCCGGATACCGGCCCCCGCAGGGGATCCGCCCGGTGAAAGGCGGCGGTGCCGGGGGCTCGGGATCCGGATGCCGGGCGTTCTTTCATAATGGTGTGCGGAGCCCGCACACCAGCGGCCCCGGAGAACCACGGCGCCCCGGCCCGCCCGCCGGATCAGCGGTGCCCACCCTGGAGGAAGGCCCATGAGCGAGGAGCGCCCGGAACGGCGCCCGGCCGGCGAGCTGGAAGCGAGTGTGCTCGCCGTGCTGTGGGCGGCCGGGACGCCGCTGACCCCCGCCGATGTGCAGCGCGCCCTGGGCGACGGGCTCGCCAGGACCACCGTGACGACGATCCTGAGCCGGCTGCACGACAAGGAGTGGGTCACCAGGACCCGCGAGGGCCGCGGCTTCGCCTACACCCCGACCGAGGACTCGCCCGGTCTGACCGCCCGCCGGATGCACTCCGAACTGGAGAAGGAGCAGGACCGCTCCACGGTGCTCGCCCGGTTCGTCTCGCGGCTGAGCTCCGATGACGAGCGTCTGCTGCGCGAACTGCTGGAGAGCGAGGGCAAGTGATCTACGCGGTGTGGGTGCCCCTCCTCGTGCCCCTGGCCGTGGCGCCCGCCGCCCGGTGGCTCGCCGAGCTGCTGGCGCCCCGGCAGGCCGTCCGGCTGCTGACGGCGGCGGCGCTCGCGCTCGGCGGCTGCTCGGCCGCGGCCCTGGGGCTGCTCGTCCTGGCGGGTCTGCTGCGGCTGCCGCCGGTCGCCGCACTCGGCCGGCTGATCCGCCCGGTGAGCGGCGACGGGCCGCTCACCGCCGTCGCGGCCGTGGCAGCAGCCGTCGCGCTCGCCGTCTGCGCCACCGCCCTCGTACGGACCGTGCTGCGGCAGCGCGCCGAGCTGCACGAGGCCCGGCGGGCGGTCGGGCCCGGCGCCGGACTGGCCGTGGTGCGCGACACCGCCCCTGACGCGTACGCGCTGCCCGGCCGACCCGGCCGGATCGTCGTCACCACCGGCATGCTGCGGGCCCTGACACCGGCCGAGCGCGAGGCGCTGTTCGCGCACGAGCGCGCCCACCTCGCGGGCCGCCACCACCTCTTCGTCGCGGCAGCCGAGCTGGCCGCGCTCTGCCACCCGGCGCTGCGCGGGCTGCGGGCGCCCCTCGGTTACGCCCTGGAGCGCTGCGCCGACGAGTCGGCCGCCCGCGCCGTCGGCGACCGCTCTCTCGCGGCCCGCGCCATCGGCCGCGCGGCGCTGGCCGCCCACCGGACTCCCGTGGCGCGCCCCCGCTCCGTACTCGCCGCCACGGCCGGGCCTGTCCCGCGCCGGGTCGCCGCGCTGCTGGGCCACCGTCCGGCCGGAGCGCGGCACCACAGGTGGCAGGGGCGGGCCGCCCGGGTGGTCGCCGGAGGGCTGCTGGTGTGTCTCTCGCTGTCGGCGGCCGGTGCGCTCGACGCCGCGACAGATCTGCACGGCGGCATCGAGGCGGCCCAGGCCGGGGCCGGACACCGCTGACCCGTGGGGGCGGCGCACCGGGCTCCCCGAGGCCGGTGCGTTGCTGAAAGACCTGCTCAACACCCCTGTCTGTGCGGGCCGACCGACGATTACCATCCGCACATGTTGACGAACTGGGCGGGGAACATCGCCTTCACGGCACAGCACATCGACCGGCCCGCCACCCTGGACGAGCTCCGCACGCTCGTCGCCTCCTCCGCCCGGGTGCGCGTCCTGGGCAGCGGTCACTCGTTCAACACCCTCGCGGACACCGACGGCACCCTGGTCTCGGTGGCCGGGCTGCCCCCGGAGATCGAGGTGGACCGGGCCGCCTCGACCGTCCGGGTCGCGGCGGGCGTACGGTACGCCGAGCTGGCCCGCGCCGTACACGCACACGGACTCGCCCTGCCCAACATGGCGTCCCTGCCGCACATCTCCGTCGCCGGCTCGGTGGCCACCGGCACCCATGGGTCCGGGGTCGCCATCGGCGGGCTGGCGTGCGCGGTCAGGGAGCTGGAGCTGGTCACCGCCGACGGTGAGCTGCTGACGATCGGCCGCGACCGGGACGGTGAGCGCTTCGCGGGTTCCGTGGTCTCGCTGGGCGCGCTCGGCGCCGTCACCTCGCTCACGCTGGACCTGGTACCGGGTTTCGAGCTGGCCCAGCAGGTCCGCACCGGGCTGCCGCTCCCGGTCCTCGACGAGCACTTCGACGCGGTGATGTCGGCGGCGTACAGCGTCAGTCTCTTCACCGACTGGCGCGGCCCGCGCTTCGGCCAGGTGTGGCTCAAGTACGCCCCGGACCGTGCGCCCGCGTTCCCTTGGGCACCCGAGGCACCGGGCCCGCTGCATCCCGTTGCGGGTATGCCGCCCGTCCACTGCACCCGGCAGCAGGGGGTGCCCGGGCCGTGGCACGAGCGGCTGCCGCACTTCCGGGCGGAGTTCACCCCGAGTTCGGGCGAGGAGATCCAGTCGGAGTATCTGGTGGACCGGCGTCACGGGCTCGCCGCGCTGCACGCCGTCGCCGCGGTGCGCGACACGATCGCCCCGCTGCTGCAGGTCTGCGAGGTGCGGACGGTGGCCGCCGACGACCTGTGGCTGAGTCCGGCCCACGGCCGCGACACGGTCGGGCTGCACTTCACCTGGGTCAGGGACACCGCGGCCGTACTGCCGGTGCTCGGGCTGCTCGAAGAGCGTCTTGAGCCGTTCGCCGCGCGTCCGCACTGGGGGAAGCTGTCCACCGTGCCGGCCGGGCGGCTGCCCGCGCTGTACCCGAGACTGGCGGACTTCCGCGCCCTGGTGCGGGAGACCGATCCGCGGGGCAAGTTCACCAATGCCTTCCTCGAACCGGTACTCGAAGCCGTATGAGGGGCGAACGCACGCCGGGAGCGGGGGCGTTGGCCCCCGCCCCGTCCGGGAAGCCCAAGAGCGAGGAGATCCCGCACCGATGAGCACCCCGCACGTGAACACCCCCTACGTGAAGACCCCGCACGCGAACACCCCGTACTACGAAGACGTGTCCCCCGGCAGCGGCGCCCTCCCGGCGCGCGCCAGGTACGCGGAGTCCGACGCCATGACCCTTTCGCTGAACGGAAGGTGGCGCTTCCGGCTCTCCCCGACCGCCGACGCCGCCGACGCCTCCTTCGCCTCGCCGGAGTACGACGCGAGCGGCTGGGACGAGGTGGCGGTCCCCGGCCACTGGGTCCTCCAGGGGCACGGCGCACCGGTCTACACCAACCACCTGTACCCCTTCCCGGTCGACCCGCCCCGGGTGCCGACCGGCAATCCGACCGGTGACCATCTGTACACCTTCGGCCTGCCCGCACGGTGGCCGTCGTCCGGTGACGCCGTGCTGCGGTTCGACGGGGTCGAGTCGTGCGCCCGGGTCTGGCTGAACGGCGAGGAGCTGGGCGAGTTCAAGGGCAGCAGGCTGCCCCACGAGTTCGCCGTCGGCGCGCTGCTGCGGCCCGGGGGCAATGTCCTCGCGGTCCGCGTCCACCAGTGGTCGTCCGGGTCGTATCTGGAGGACCAGGACCAGTGGTGGCTGCCGGGCATCTTCCGCGACGTCACCCTGCTGCACCGTCCGGAGGGCGCCGCCGGTGACTTCTTCGTGCACGCCGGTTACGACCATCTCACCGGCCGGGGCACCCTGCGGGTGGACAGCGCGGTGCCGGGCCGGGTGACCGTACCGGAGCTGGGGGTCGGCCTCGCGGCGGGTGACGAGGTGTCGGTACCGGTCGAGCCGTGGACCGCCGAAACCCCGAGGCTGTACGAAGGTGAACTGGCCACGGCGGGTGAGCGGGTGGCGCTGCGGATCGGCTTCCGTACGGTCCGGGTCCAGGACGGCGTCATCGAGGTCAACGGGCGGCGGATCCTCTTCCGCGGGGTGAACCGCCACGAGTTCCACCCGGACACCGGCCGGACCCTGGACCTGGAGACCATGCGGGCCGATGTGACGCTGATGAAACAGCACAACATCAACGCCGTACGCACCAGCCACTACCCGCCCCACCCGGACTTCCTCGGCCTCTGCGACGAGCTGGGCCTCTGGGTCGTCGACGAGTGCGATCTGGAGACCCATGGCTTCACCGAGCAGGAGTGGCGGGACAATCCGGTCGACGACGAGCGCTGGACCCCTGCGCTGCTCGACCGGGCGGCCCGCATGGTGGAGCGCGACAAGAACCACCCCTCGGTCGTCGTCTGGTCGCTCGGCAACGAGTGCGGGACCGGACGCGGTCTCACCGCCATGGCCCGCTGGATCCGGGACCGCGACCCGGACCGGCTCATCCACTACGAGGGCGATCCGTCGTGCGCGGACACCGACATGTACTCGCGGATGTACGCCTCGCACGCCGAGGTGGCGGCCATCGGCCGCGGCGAGGACGGCGGGCCGCAGGAGCGGCGCCAACTCCCCTTCGTTCTCTGCGAGTACGGGCATGCCATGGGCAACGGTCCCGGCGGCCTCACCGAGTACCAGCAGCTCTTCGACGCGTACGGCCGCAACCAGGGCGGTTTCGTCTGGGAGTGGATCGACCACGGTCTGACCCACCCGGTGCTCGGCTACGCCTACGGCGGTGACTACGGCGAGGAGCTGCACGATGCCAACTTCGTCTGCGACGGGCTGCTCTTCCCGGACCGCACCCCCTCCCCCGGCCTCATCGAGTACAAGAAGGTCATCGAGCCGGTGACCATCGACGGGGGCGGAGCCGCCGGGACGGTACGGATCGCCAACCGCTACGACTTCACCGATCTGTCGCATCTCGTCTTCGCCTGGTCGTACGAGGCGGCGGGCGAGGCCCTGAGCGGGGGCGTGCTCGACGTACCGCCGCTGGCGCCCGGGGAGCGGGCCGATGTGCCGCTCCCGGCCCCGCCGGACTCCGGGCGGGACGCCGAGAGCCACTGGACGGTGCGGGCCCTGCTCGCCGACGGCACCGGCCACGAGGTGGCCTGGGCGCAGCTGCCCGCCGCACCTGGCCGGCCGGCTCCGGCCGTACCGGAGACCAGCGCTCCGCGCCGCGCCGGGGAACTGGTCACCCTCGGCCCCGCCTCCTTCGACGCCCGCACCGGGGAGCTGCGGCGGATCGGGCACACCGCTCTGCGGGACCTGCGGCTGGACGTCTGGCGTGCCCCGACGGACAACGACAACGGCACCGACCCGGTGACCGGCGCCCGCTACGGGCAGCTCTGGCGCGAGCTGGGGCTGCACCGGATGCAGCACCGGCTGGACGCCGTGGAGCTGTCCGGCGCCGCGCTGACGGTACGGACCAGGGTGGCGCCCGCGGCGCGGGGCACCGGCCTGGTGACCGTGTACCGCTGGACCAGTGACGGGACCCGGCTGCGGCTCACGGTGTCCGTCACGCCCGAGGGCGAGTGGACGGTGCCGCTCCCCCGGCTCGGCCTCCGCTTCGCGCTCCCGGACGGGGCCGGACCGGTCACCTGGTTCGGCGGCGGTCCCGGCGAGGCGTATCCCGACACCCGCGCGGCCTCGCGGCTCGGCCGCTGGGAGTCCTCGGTGGACGACCTGTGGACGCCGTACGTCCGCCCGCAGGAGAACGGCGCCAGGCCCGGCGTCCGGTGGGCGGCGCTCGGCGGTCTGCGGGTGGCGGGCGACCCGGAGTTCTGGTTCACGGCGCGCCGCTGGACCAGCGAGCAGCTGGACGCGGCGGAACACCGCACGGAGCTGCCCCCGCCCGGCCGGGAGGTCTGGGTGAACCTCGACCACGCCCAGCACGGCATCGGTTCGCAGTCCTGCGGGCCGGGGGTGCTGCCGGAGCACCAGCTCCGCGCGCGGCCCGCTACGTTCGGGTTCGTCTTCACCACGGAGCCGACGGACCCGGCGGACTCGACGGACCCGGCTGGCCCGGCGGACCCGACTGGCCCGGCTGGAACCACTGATTCGGCGGACTGAGCGCGTGGCTGAGCCCGCGGCCGGTTGCGACGGCCGCGGTCAGCCCGTGCGCGGTCAGCCCGTGGTCAGCCCGGCCGCAGCGGCGACGAGCGCGTCGAGCAGCGGCCGGAACAGCGGGTGGTGCTCGGCGCCGCTGCGTACGGCGGCGAACACCCGGCGGGTCGCGGCGGGGCCCTCCACGGGGCGGACCACGGTGTCCTTCAGCTCCATCCCGCGCAGCGCGGAGCGGGGCACCAGGGCCACTCCGGCGCCCGCACCGGCCAGCGCGACTACGGCTCTGAAGTCGTCCGACGAGTGCATGAGGCGGGGCTGGAACCCGGCGCGTTCGCAGGCCAGAAGCACCACGTCATGGCAGGGGTTGCCCGGATAGGGGCCGATCCACTCGCTGTCGGCCAGCTCGGCCAGGGTCACATGGGGCCCCTGGCCGAGCGGGTCGCCCGCGGGCAGTACGGCGTCGAACGGCTCGGCGTACAGGGGAACCCTGGCCAGCCTGCGGTCGTCCTCGCGGGGCGCACCGCGGTACTCGACGGCCAGTGCGAGATCGGCCTCCCCGTCCAGGACCAGGGTGAGGCTCTCGTCGCCCTCGGAGTCGCGGACCCGGACCCGGATGCCGGGGCTGTGCCCGGCCAGGTCCCGGACGGCCGGGGCGAGCACTTCGGCGATCCCGGTCGCGAAGGCGGCGACCGTGACCTCGCCGGACGCGCCGCCCGCGTAGGCCGCCAGTTCGGCCTCGGCGCGTTCCAGCTGGGCGAGGACCGCGTGGGCGTGGGTGAGCAGGATCTCACCGGCGGCGGTCAGACGTACCCCGCGGCCGCTGCGGGTGAGCAGCGCGTGCCCGGTCTCCTGCTCCAGCGCGGCGAGCTGCTGGGAGACGGCGGACGGGGTCAGATAGAGCGCTGCGGCCGCGGCGGTCACCGTACGGTGGTCCGCCACGGCCCGCAGAATGCGCAGGCGGCGGGGGTCGATCACCCTGCCATTGTCGCCCGTGCGTCGATGAACGCCGCCACGGCCCGCTCGACGTCGGCGGTGGAGTGCGCGGCCGAGAGCTGCACCCGGATGCGGGCCTTGCCCATCGGGACCACCGGGTAGGAGAAGCCGATCACATAGACGCCGCGCTCCAGGAGCAGCTCGGCCATCCGGCCAGCCTCCGCCGCGTCACCGATCATCACGGGGGCGATGGCGTGGTCGCCGGGCAGGATCTCGAAGCCCGCCTCGGTCATCCTCGTACGGAACAGCCGGGTGTTGGCGTCCAGGCGCTCCCGCAGCTCACCGGCGGACTCGATCAGGTCGAGGACCTTCAGCGAGGCGGCGGCGATCACCGGGGCCAGCGAGTTCGAGAAGAGGTACGGGCGGGAGCGCTGGCGCAGCAGGGCGACGATCTCGGCGCGGGCGGCGACATAACCGCCGGAGGCCCCGCCGAGCGCCTTGCCGAGGGTGCCGGTGATGATGTCGATCCGGTCCATCACCCCGTGCAGCTCGGGGGTGCCGCGGCCGCCCGCGCCGACGAAGCCGACGGCGTGCGAGTCGTCGACCATGACCATCGCCTCGTAGCGGTCGGCCAGATCGCAGATCTCGGCGAGCGGGGCGACGTACCCGTCCATCGAGAACACGCCGTCGGTCACGATGAGCCGGCGGCGTGCCCCGGCATCGGCCGCCGCCTTGAGCTGCTGCTCCAGGTCGGCGAGGTCGCGGTTGGCGTAGCGGAAGCGGCGGGCCTTGGAGAGGCGGATGCCGTCGATGATGGAAGCGTGGTTGAGGGCGTCGGAGATCACCGCGTCCTCGGGACCGAGCAGCGTCTCGAAGACTCCGCCGTTGGCGTCGAAGCAGGACGAGTAGAGGATCGTGTCCTCCTGGCCGAGGAAGGCCGAGAGGCGCTGTTCCAGCTGCTTGTGAACGTCCTGGGTGCCGCAGATGAAGCGTACGGACGCCATGCCGTAACCCCAGCGGTCCAGTGCGTCCTTGGCGGCGGCGACCACATCGGGGTGGTCGGCGAGGCCCAGGTAGTTGTTGGCGCAGAAGTTCAGCACCTCGCCGGACGCGACGCCGACGGCCGCGCTCTGCGGGGTGGTGATGACGCGCTCGGGCTTGAAGAGACCGGCTTCGGTGATCTCGTCGAGGGTGGCGCGCAGACCGTCGCGGACGGACTCGTACATCAGGGTGCTCCTCGTGGTGTTCGGGTCAGGAGGTTCTGGTCAGGCCGTCCAGTCGAGAATGATCTTGCCGCAGTTGCCGCCGGCCGCTTCGTCGAATGCCGCGTCGAAGTCCTGGTAGGCGTACTTGCCGGTGATCACCGGGGAGAGGTCGAGCCCGCCTTCGAGCAGCACCGTCATGGCGTACCAGGTCTCGAACATCTCCCGGCCGTAGATGCCCTTGACCGTGATCATCGAGGTGACGATCTTCGCCCAGTCGACCGCGAACTCCTCGGCGGGCAGCCCCAGCATCGCGATACGGCCGCCGTGCGTCATGTTGTCCACCATGTCGCGCATGGCCTCGGGCCGCCCGGACATCTCCAGGCCGATGTCGAAGCCCTCCCGCAGGCCCAGGCTGTGCTGCGCGTCGGCGATGCCGCTCTCGGCGACATTGAGCGCGAGGGTCGCCCCGGCCTTGCGGGCCAGGTCCAGGCGGTAGGGGCTGACATCGGTGATCACGACGTTGCGCGCACCGGCGTGCTTCGCCACGGCCGCCGCCATGATGCCGATCGGGCCCGCGCCGGTGATCAGCACGTCCTCACCCACCAGCGGGAAGGAGAGCGCGGTGTGGACCGCGTTGCCGAACGGGTCGAAGATCGCGGCGACATCGAGGTCGACCTTGGTGCGGTGCACCCAGACGTTGGACGCGGGGAGCACCACGTACTCGGCGAACGCGCCGTCGCGCCCCACGCCGAGGCCCACCGTGGAGCGGCACAGGTGCCGGCGGCCCGCGAGACAGTTGCGGCACTTGCCGCAGACGAGGTGGCCCTCGCCACTGACCAGGTCGCCGACGGCGATGTCGGAGACATCGGCGCCGACTTCGGCGACCTCACCGACGAACTCGTGGCCCAGGACCAGCGGTGTCGTGACGGCCTGCTGCGCCCAGCCGTCCCAGGAGCGGATGTGGAGGTCCGTACCGCAGATACCGGTACGCGCCACCTTGATCAGCACATCGCCGGGGCCGGGCTCGGGCTCGGGTACGTCCAGGAGCCAGAGGCCGGGCTCGGCATGCTGCTTGACAAGGGCCTTCATCGCGGCGGCTCCAGGCGTGACGGTGATGTGCGGTGGTCTGGGCACCAATCTGCCGAGCCGCGGCCTGCCAAGTCCATCGAGGATTTCTTAAGCGGGCCCACAGCGGAGCTTCACACGGCGCCCGGCGGTTCGCGGCCCGTCCGCTCGCCGCTGCCCCTGTCCCACCCTCCGCGCCGCTTCGCAGGACACACGGACTGCGCCGGGAATCACACGGCGCCCGGCCGGTGCGCGCGTATCGGGTGAAAGTTCAGTGGAGGTCAATTGCCTCCGGGTAAAGCGGAAGTGACGGTTCATCATGCCTCTTCCGCTGAGCTCAAGGCGCCCTCATCCTGGACCCATGCGAATCACTCTACGCGCGTTGCGCACTCGTGCTGCTGCCGTCGGCGTCGCCACCGCGATCGTCGTCACGCCTACCGTGTTCCTCGCGACCGAAGCCCACGCGTCCGTGAGCGGAACCATCTGTTACGGCGCCCTCCCCTCCCAGGCGCACGACACACTGGACCTCATCAAGACCAACGGCCCGTTCCCGTACTCCCAGGACGGGGTCGTCTTCCAGAACCGGGAAGGCGTCCTGCCGTCGCAGTCCACCGGCTACTACCACGAGTACACGGTGAAGACACCGGGCAGCTCGACCCGTGGGGCCCGCCGCATCATCACCGGCGAGAAGAGCGCCGAGGACTACTACACGGCCGACCACTACGTCACGTTCAAGCAGGTCGACTTCGGCTGCTGACCCCCGCGGCGGACGTCCCGCGCACCCCGCCGGACCGCCGGATCACTCCTCCGTGTCCCCGTCCACGTACACCCAGGCACCCTCGTACCGCTCGAACCTGCTGTGCTCGCGCAGTTCGCCGGGCTCTCCCCGGACGGTGCAGTGGGCGCGGAAGGTGACCGTGCCGGTGGTGTGGAAGGCGGTGCCCCCGGTGGCCGCCAGGATCTCCAGGCGCTGCCACCGCTGCCCCGCGTCGAAGTCGACGCGGGGCGGCCTCGTCCCCGGGTGCCAGCTGCGCAGCAGATACGCGGCGTCCTCGACGGCGAACGCGCTGAACCGGGACCGCATCAGCGCCTCGGCCGTGGGGGCGGCGGACTGCCCGCTGTGGAAGCGGCCGCAGCACTCGCCGTACGGGGCGGGCAGACCGCAGGGGCAGGGTGCATCCGCGGCCGGCCGGCTCCGCGGCGACCGCTGGATGCGCTGGGGCGGCTGCGGCCTCTGCGAGCGGGGGGTACGTCGGGACATACCCTGCATTCTGCCCGCAGCCGGCACCCGGCGGCGCCGGGGCTCCGTGTACCCGGCTCGTCGGCGACTCCTCCGTGAGTCCCCTGGGCGCGGCGAGTCCCCGGGGCCTTCGACACGGCGCCCTGTTCACGCATCCCCCCCGGGGAGTCGTACCGCGGCCGTCCCCACATCCCCGTACCGGCACGCTCCCGTACCGGGTGGATAACCGCTTGCCGAGGAGCAGGGCGGTGACTAGGTTCACCGGGCCCGTCGAACCGCCCGCCCCGCCCTGGAGTTGCCGTGTCCGTCCGTATCACTCCGCTGTCCGATCCGGCGAGTGGCCCGTCGAACCGCCGCCTGGTCTGGCTGGCGTCCGACGCGGACGGCAACCCCGTCGGCTCGTTGTTCCTGCGGCTGTTCACCAGGCCCGGCCAGGACCATCTCGCCGAGCTGGAACTCCAGGTGCACCCGGCCGAGCGGCGCAGGGGCACCGGGTCGCGGCTGCTCGAAACGGCGGTGGACGCCGTACGCGATGACGGCCGCAGCACCGTCATCGCCCAGGCGGCAGCCGGTTCCGACGGCGCGGTCTTCCTCGCGGGCCGGGGCTTCCGCCGGGTCCTTGGCCTCACCTACGCACGGCTCCCGCTCGCCGGCGCGAACCTCCCCGCCCTGGCGGGCATCGTGGCGCAGGACCGGCCCGGCTACCATTTGCTGTCCTGGGCCGGGACGGTCCCGGGCGAGCTGGCCGACACGTTCGCGGCGGCGCACCGCGCGATGGACGACATGCCGATGGGCGAGACGGACTACGGCACCGTGGTCTGGGACGCGGACCGCGTCCGGGAGGCCGCCGCTGTCGTACGCGAGCGGGGCGATCTGCTGTACACGGTGGCGGTGCTGGACGAGTCGGACGGCACGATCGCCGGATTCAGCGAACTGGTCGTCCCGGGCAGCGGGACGGGCGACGCCCAGCACTACGGCACCGGCGTCCTGCCCGAGCACCGGGGGCGCGGACTGGCGTACTGGATGAAGGCCGAGGCGATCCGCCGCACCCGCGAACGCCACCCGGGGCTCGGCGCGCTGCTCACCGACACCGCCGACGACAATCCGGCCATGCGGGCCGTCAACGACGCCCTGGGCTATCTGCCGACGCACCGGACGGCCGAGTACCAGCTCGACCTGGGCCGGAGCGGGGGCGGCGACCGTACCGCCGACCCTTCGGGGGAGCGGCGTAGCCTGCTGATCATGTTCGTACTGGAATTGACCTACACCGGCCCCATCGAGCGCGTGGACGCACTCCTCGACCAGCATGTCGCCTGGCTGGACGCCGCGTACGCCTCGGGCGTCTTCATCGCGTCGGGGCGGAAGAACCCGCGGGACGGCGGGATCATCCTCGCCGTGGGAGCGGACCGTGCGTCGGTGGAGAAGCTCACCGCGGAGGACCCGTTCGTGACCGGGGGTGTCTGCACCTACCGGATCACCGAGTTCATCGCGACGAAGACCGCACCGGAACTCGCCGCTTTCCGGCAGCAGTTGTAGAGCCCGGACCGGTCAGGCGGGAGGGCGGCCTCCCTCGCCGCCCGGAGCCGGCCGCTGTGCGGTCCTGGCTCCGGGCGGAGGAGCGCGCCGCCCCCGTCCCCACGGTGCGGCGCAGGCGGTCCGCCGTCATCCGCTCGGCGACGGCCGCCAGTCTTCGGGACCCGGAGTCCTCAGCCCCCGGGCCTCCTTGTGTGCATCAGACCGGGCTCGCGGGGTCGGGCACCTTCGGGATCTCCCGGTCCGCGGAGCCCGCCGGCCCCAGCGCCGGGAGCACCGCACCCTCGATGAAGCGGACGAGGTACTCGGCATCACCGTAGTGGCCCGTCAGCATCGGCCGGATCCGCATCGCCCCCATGAGCTGGGGTGCGACGAACTCAAGGGCGGGGTTGTCCGCCGCGACCTCGCCCCTGGTCACCGCGCGGGCGACCATCGCGTCGATCGCCGCAGCGGCCGGCTCGACGAGCCCTTCGCGCAGCGCCTCCAGGAGCTCCGGGTTCTGCAGGGCCGCGTGGCTGAGCGCGTGCATCAGCGGGGTGTCACGACCCGAATGCGCCCCCAGCAACCGCGCGGCCTCCCGCAGGTCCCCGGCGAGCGTGCCGGTGTCGATGCTGGTGAGGTTTCCGCCACGGGTGCCGCGGAGCGCGCAGGCCACCAGCTGCGGCTTGCTCCCCCACTGCCGGTAGAGCGTGGACTTCCCGCAGCGCGACCGGGATGCGACGCCCTCCATCGTCAGCGCGTCGTAGCCACCCTCGCGGAGCAGTTCCAGCACCGCCTCGAAGAACTCCTGCTCACGCTCCGGTGTGATCTTGGAGCGCGAGGACGGTGTCGCGGAGTCCTGGGGCGGCATGAGCTCTCCCTCTCGGTGTGACGAGCAGCATCGGTCCTTCAGCGTACCGATACGCCAGTGTACCGATACGCTGGTGTACCGATACGTCTCCGTATCGGTACACTGTCGTTTCGGTACACTGTCGTTTCGATGAGTGTGATCCGGGTCCACCGGATCCCGCATCGGTTGCCGCTACGCGGTTCCGGTACGCGGTCCGGTGACGCAGTCCAGTTACGCAGTCCTGCTGCACAGTTCCGTTGCACAGTTCCGTTGCCCACTGGGAAGGGGTCGGGGTGATGAGTGCCCTCACGGCGTTCCACGACGTGGACCGCGTCCGCAGCTCCTCCTCAGGGCCCGCCCGTGCGCTCGCCACCCCTGGAGCGTGCCCGTGAACGCCACCCTGGCCGCTGTCGCCCTCTCCCTGCTGTCCGCCGTCGGCTATGCCACGGCGGCGGTCGCGCAGGAACGCCTCGCGTCCCGCACCCGGCCGGGCTCCGGTCTGCTGCGGCTGCTCGGCCACGGTGCCTGGTGGTGGGCGGTCGGCCTCAACGCGGCGGGGGCCTTGCTGCATGTGGCGGCGCTGAAGTACGGGTCGCTCACCCTCGTACAGCCGCTCGGCGCGCTGACCCTCGTCGCGGCCGTTCCGCTGGGCGCCCACCTCGCCGGGCGCCGGGTCGCCAGGACCGAGTGGCGTGGCACCGTACTCACCCTGCTCGGTCTGGCCGCACTGCTCCTTGCTGCCGGGGGCACACCTCCGCACGAGACGCTCTCGCTCCCCGAGGTGCTGGGGATCGCGGCAGTGGCGCTCGTCCTGGTCGCAGCTCTCGTGCGGCGCGCCGGCAGGCCCGGGGCCCGCTCCGGCCTGCGGTTCGCCACCGCGTCCGGGATCGTATCGGGCGTCGCCTCGGCGCTCACCCAGACCGTGACGGTCTCGGTCACCGAGCACGCGCACGGTCCGGCGGTCGGCTGGCGTACGGCCGTCGTGGCGCTGCTCGTCGCGGCCTTCGCCGTGGGCGGGCTGCTGCTCTCGCAGACCGCGTACCGGGGCGGACTCGGTGCCCCGCTCGCCATGGTCACGCTCGCCAACCCGGTCGCCGCATCGGTGATCGGCCTGGCCCTGCTGGGTGAGCGCCTCCAGGGCGGCGCGGTCGGGATCCTGCTGGCCGCGGTGGGGGCGGCGGCCGCCGCCCGGGGCGTGGTCCTCCTGACCCGGGAGGCCGCGGCGGTGCAGTCCGCGGACCGCCCACCGGCCGCACCGCCGTCACCGGAACCGGCCGCACTCGCGCCGGCCGCTCCGTCCGAGCCGTCCTCCACGCCGGGCGCATCCCGGTCGGCCGCATCCTCGTCGGCGCCGTCCCGGTCAGCCGCATCCCCGTCGGCCGTACCCCCTTCGGCTGCACCCCCGTCAGCCGCTCCGGCCGAGCCGCTGCGCCTGCTGCCGTCGCCCGCCCTGCCCGAACTGCCGATCACCGTCACCCGCCTGCCGCAGACCGCTACGGCGCCGTCCGCCGTACCTCGATCAGCAGCGCCTGCCCCGGATCGAGCACCGGCATCGGCACCCCTGCCGCACTGAGTACCGGGCCCGGCAGCGTCACCCAGCCGTCCAGGGCCGCCGCGACCCACGCGGGCGCCGCCACCTCACGGAACGAGGGCAGCCCGGCCTCCTTCCTGACGCGGACCCGATAGCTGCCCGTACGGTCCAGGCCGGGCAGCGCGACCCGGCCCGGCTGAGCCTCAGGCGATGTGGCCGACTGCGCCCAGCAGTAGACGGCCGCGTTTCCGTCCGGGGCCACCACCCCGTGCAGCAGCGCGGCGCCGCCGCCGAGATCGGCGCGGACCACCCGCCCGCCGTGCAGCAGCGGCCGCAGCTCCTTGTAGAGAGCGCCCCAGGCCCTCAGCTCCGCCAGCTCATCCGGTGAGCAGGCGCCGAGGTCGCGCTCGATCCCGGCGTGTGCGAACAGCGCGGTGAGCAGCCGGAAGGAGGAGTCCGTGAGGCGCCCGGTGGTGTGGCTGCGGGCCTCGCCCACATGGGAGCCGATCAGCTCGGGCGGCAGCAGCTGGCCGGTCCAGCGCTGGATGGCCTGGCGCTCGACGGGGTCGTTGCAGTCCGACGCCCACACCCGGTCCGTATGAGCCAGGACCCCCAGGTCGGCACGGGCCCCGCCGCTGGAGCAGCTCTCGATCTCCAGGCCGGGGTGGCGTTCCCTGAGCGCGTCGAGCAGCCGGTACAGCGCCTCGGTCTGGGCATGCACACCCGGCCGGTCGCGGCCGTCCGCCGCCCGGTGGACCGCCTCGTGCAGATCGCGGTTGTGGTCCCACTTCAGGTAGTCGACGCGGTAGCGCGTGATGAGGGTGTCGAGCGACTCCAGCAGATAGGCCCAGGCCCCGGGGTGCCCGACATTGAGCGCGTACTGGTGGCGGGAGGACGGGCCGAGTCCGGCGCCCGGCCCGAGGATCCAGCCGGGGTGGGCGCGGGCCAGCTCCGAGTCCAGGCTGACCATCTCGGGCTCCACCCAGAGGCCGAACTGCATACCGCGCGCATGCACCCGGTCGGCCAGCGGAGTCAGCCCGTCGGGCCACACCGAAGGGTCGACGGTCCAGTCCCCGAGCCCCGCGGTGTCGTCCCGCCGGCCGAGGAACCAGCCGTCGTCCAGCACGAACCGCTCCACTCCGATGTCGGCCGCCGTGTCGGCCAGGGCGATGAGGCGCTCGGGCCGGTGGTCGAAGTACACCGCCTCCCAGCTGTTCAGGGTCAGCGGCCGCGGAGTCCCCGGATGCGAGGGCCGGGCCCTGAGCAGCGTATGGAAGCGGTCGGCGAGCCCGTCGAGCCCGGACCCGGACCAGCCGAACCAGCAGACCGGCGAGGTGTACGTCTCCCCCGGCGCCAGCCGTATCTCACCGGGCGCGAGCAGTTCGCCGCCGCCGAGCACGGAGGCGTGGGCCCCGGCGCCCTCGGGCAGCCGCTCGGCCAGCCAGCGCTGGTTCCCGCTCCAGCCGATGTGGACGCCCCATACCTCGCCGGTGCGGAACCCGAAGCCGGGCACCCCGACCGTCAGGAGATGCGGGGCGTCGTGGCCGGTCCTTCCCCGGCGCTGTTCCCTGACATGGCTGCCGTGCCCGAGCGGCCTGCGCTGCGGGGACCTCTCGCGGCACCACCGGCCGGTGAAGTCGAGGATCTCGGCGGCCCTGCGCGGCAGCGGCAGCAGCGTGGTGACGGCACCGAGGTCGTACGGCGCGGGGTCCGTGTCCGGGCGCCGGGCGACCGTGGTCCGTACCGCCAGGACCCCGGAGGGATCGAGCCGGTAGACCAGGGTGAGATCGAGGCCGGCGCCGTCGTCGGCGAGCCGGACGACCAGTTCGCCGTCGCTCTCGTCGGCGGCGACGAGGCGGGGCTTGGGTGTGGTGGCGGTCCCGGCCAGATGGCCCTGGTGGGCGGGGGTGCCGGACCAGCCGTCGGCCTCGGTGGGCCAGACGGTGAACTGCCTTGGTCCGTCGAGCGAGTTGTGGAGTACCGCGCCGTCGGCGGTGAGCGCGAGGGCGGCACACTCCTCGTCGGTGAGCCCGCCCAGATCCTCACCCCAGTGCAGGATGCGGGGCAGCGGAGCGGACAGCTCGACAACGAGTCCGACGCCGGCTGCGCGCAGTTGGACGGTCCTGGGTGCGGTACGGGTCATACGGGAGCATCCTCTCCGCTCTTCCCGGGCCCGTCCCGGGAAGGTCATCGGTGCCCCGGACCCGGTCCCCGTACGCGTCCCCCGCCCCACCGACCCCTTGTCGCGCGTCGCGCGGTGTGCCATATATGTCTAGACCATTCCCGTCGGACGGAGACCGGACACCGTGCACCGTCACTCAGGCCCCGCCCCGTTCGCCGCCGCCGTCATCACCGGCTGCCTCCTGCTCGGCGGGTGCGGCGGGAGCGGTGGCACGGCGGCGCACACCCCAAGTCCGTCAGCGCCGGGCGGTGTGTCGGTGCAGGCGAGCAGTGCCGATTCCGCCCATGTGATGTGGCAGCCGGACCCGGCCGCCGAGAAGATCACGGCCTATGAGATCTTCAGCGCCGACAGCATGGCCAAGAGCGTCCCGGCCACCACGACCATGGTGGACATCAGCGGCCTGAAGCCCTCCACCGCCTATGAGTTCAGGGTCCGGGCCAGGAACTCGGCGGGCCGCCTCTCGCCCCTCAGCCGGGCGGTCCGCGTGACGCTTCCCGCCCGGGTCCCCGACGACCACCGCGCGCCGTCCCGGCCGGGACATCTGCGGGCCGTCGCGGAAGGCGCCCATGCCGCCACGCTCTCCTGGTCCCGCTCCCGCGACAACGTCCGTGTGACGTCGTACGACATCTACCAGGGCCAGTCGAAGATCCACACCGTGTCCGGCGGCCTCACCACGGCACGGATCACCGGACTACGGCCGGCCACGGTCTACACCTTCACCGTGCGAGCACGGGACGGCGCCGACAACTCGTCCGCGCCCAGCGGCGGCGCCGATCTGACGACGGCTTCGGCACCCGGCCGGCCCCCCGCCACCGCACCGACCGGCTTCCACGCAACACCCCGGGTACGGAAAGGCGTTCGCAGCGTCCGGCTCTCCTGGACCGTGCCGGACACGGGCGGCGAGGTCACGGAGTACCAGATGTATCTCGGATCCCGGCTCACCACCACGATCGCCTGGGGCGCGGACGCGCCGCGGCACACGGCCACGTACACCTTCGCGGCACCCGAGAAGCCGGGCACGGTCTACCGGGTGCGGATCCGTGCCAAGCTCCCCGACGGCGACTGGGGCACGTTCTCGGCCGAGCGAGTGGTCACTTTCTGACCGGGCCCGCACACACAGCGGGCCGCGGAGTGTCGACCGCGGAACACACCTGCGCTAGATTCGAATCAAGACAATTATTGATCAATTGAGGTCACTGGCCTGCTAGTTGTATGGTAAACAACGATCGGGCGTGGGCGCTTACGCTCCAGCGCACAGTCAGGCATTCCGCACTTGGAGGCTGATCATGACCATCGCCCCGCACCAACGGCTGGTTCAACAGCTCCCAGCAGCGCCTTTCTACTGCCCGGTGCCGCCCGACACCCACCCCGCGAAGGCGTCGCTCAATGAGGCGACCGTACGGTGGATGCTGCAGCAGAACCTGGACACCGACGAGCAGCAGCGCCGCCGGCTGACCCTCTGCGACTTCGGCGGTCTCACCGCGTCGACCATGCCGTACGGACGGATCGAGCCACTCACCCTGATGGCCCGGCTGCACGCCGTGCTGTTCTCGCTCGACGACGGACTGTGCGACGAGTCCTACGCCACCGCCGGCCTGCTCGCCCAGGAGACCGGCCGCATCATGCGCGCCGTCGAGGCCCCGTACGCGACGCCGTCACCCGGCGAGTCGGCGCGCACGGCCGCACTGCGGTCCATCAGGCTCGACCTCGCCCGGCACGCGACCCCCGTCCAGCTGCGCCGCTGGACCGACGCCATGCGCGTCTACACCTCCGGGCTCGTCTGGGAGGCGTCCTGGCGCAGCAGCCCCGGCCTGCCGCCCCTGGACGACTACGTCACCCTCTGGATGCGGGCCATAGGGATGGCACCCTCCACCGCGATGATCGAGATCGCCGGAGGGCTGACCCTCACCGACGAGGAGCTGGAGGACCCCCGGATACGTGCGCTGACCGAGATCACCTGGACCCTGGTCAGCTGGGACAACGACCTCTACTCCCGTAACAAGGAACTCCTGCGGGCCGACGACGATCTGAACCTGATCGACGTACTGGCCCAGGAGTACGGCATCGATGCCCTGCGCGCCCAGCAGGAGGCCGTGGTGATGCGCGACCGGGTGATGGTGCTCTTCATGCGGCTGCGGGAGCGGGCACTGCGGGACGCCGGTCCCCAACTGAGCCGCTATGTCGACGGGTTGGGCCAGTTCGTGCGCGGCCATCTGGACTGGGCCTCGGTCTGCCCCCGGTACACCGTGCCGGGCGCCCCCGCCACCGGGCCGGACTCCTGGTGGAAGCGGCTCCCGGCCGTGGTGGACCAGGACCCGCTTCCGCTGGCGTCCGTCTCCTGGTGGTGGGACCAGCTCGACGACGGTCAGTAGCCGCGCCACCAGCTCGTCAGCGCGCGCCAGAGCCGCTGTGGTGCCGGTCCGCGCTGGGCCGGTACCGCCGCACCGGGCGGCGGCTCCTGAACCGGCGTCGTACCAGCCGGATTTGCCCCGGCCGGCGTCGCCTGGACCGGCGGCGGCGCCTGCTGCGGCACGACCGGCGGTGTGGTCGGCGGCTGTGAGGTGACCTCCCAGTCGGTACGGGGCGGCGGCATCGCCGCTGGCGACGGCGCCACCATGATGTCCTGGGGCGGGCGCGGCGCGAACGTCACGGGCAGCTGGTCCAGGTGACGGGACATCAGCGAGCCGGTCCAGCTCAGCTCGTGCTCGTCCAGGGCCAGTTCCACATCGGGGAGCCGCATCAGCAGCGCGTCGACCCCGACATCCGCGATGGCCCGCCCGATGTCCTGCCCGGGGCACTCGTGCGCACCGCCGCTGAAGGCGAGATGGGCCCGGTTGCCCTGCATGGAGGCGGCCGGGTCGGGGCGTACGACCGGATCGATGTTGGCGGCGGCGATCCCCACGACCAGGGCGTCCCCCGCCCTGATCCGCTGGCCGCCCAGCTCCGTGTCACCGACCGCCCAGCGGCCGAAGATCGTGGTGAAGGGCGGCTCGTCCCAGAGCGTCTGCTCGACCGCCTCGGGCACCGTCATATGGCCGCCGCTCAACTGGGCCCTGAACCGGGGGTCGGTGAGGACCATGCGCAGCACATTGGCGATCAGGTTCGCGGTGGTCTCGTAGGCGGCGATGAGCACCAGCCGCATGTGCTGGCTCACCTCGTCGTCGGTGAGCCCCGCCGGGTGGGCGATGAGCCGGCTGGCGAAGTCCTCCTGCGGGGCGGAACGGCGTTGGGCCACCAGCCGGTTGAGCGCCGCCATCACATAGGCGTTGCTCACGATGGCGGTCTCGGTGCCCTTGATCATGTCGCGGGCGGCCTCCACCAGCCGTTCGCTGTACTCCTCGGGCATACCGAGGATCTGACACATCACCATCATCGGCAGGTGTTCGGCGAACCGGCTGACGAGATCGGCCTTGCCGTCCTGGCAGAAGTCGTTCACCAGCCGGTTGCTGTAGCGGTTGATGAAGCGGCGGGTGCTGCGGGTGTCGATGTGCGCCATCGCGTCGGTGACCGCGCCGCGCAGCCGCTCGTGTTCGGCGCCGTCCGCGAAGACACAGATCGGCTGCCAGGTGAAGATCGGCGCGAGCGGGTGGTCGGGGGCCGCCGTGCCGTCCTGGATGGCGCGCCAGCGGCGTGAGTCACGGGAGAAGAGCGAGGGCGTACGGGTCATGTACAGGTTCTCGCTGTGGCCGAGCACCAGCCAGGCGGGGACGTCGCCGTGCAGGAGTACGGGCGCCACCGGGCCGTGCTCGGCACGCAGCTTCTCGTACAGGCCCATCGGGTCCTGCTCTGCCTCGGTCCCGTACAGCCGGCGCAGCCCGCCGGGCCCGAGCCCGTGGGCCGGACACTGCGGCGGCGGGACTGCCGCGCCGGTGCCGGGCTGTTGGTCGAAGGGGGTTGTCACGGTCACTCCAATACGTACGGACGGGGGACGGTGGGGGCGTCCGGGGTCATCGGCCGGACGGCTGCTGGGCGC
Source organism: Streptomyces sp. NPDC054757 (assembly GCF_053612185.1). Classification (NCBI taxonomy): domain Bacteria; kingdom Bacillati; phylum Actinomycetota; class Actinomycetes; order Kitasatosporales; family Streptomycetaceae; genus Streptomyces; species Streptomyces sp. NPDC054757. Next base: position 82,908 of record NZ_JBSHBW010000016.1, on the reverse strand, counting down.
GTCGCATGGCGAGGGAGTGCAGATAGCGCATGAGGGCCATCAGGGTGTCGCGGCTGGATCCGCGCTGACGTGCGTCGCAGTCCACGATGGGGATCTCGTCGGGCAGGTCGAGTGCGGCCCGCAGCGCCTCCAGTCGGTGGCGCGGGGCGTCCGGGAAGGTGTTGATGGCGACGATGAACGGCACACCGCGCTCCTCAAGCCTGCCGATCACGTCGAAGCTGACCTCCAGCCTGCGGGTGTCGACCAGGACGACGGCGCCGAGCGCGCCCTCGAAGAGGCCGTTCCACAGGAACCAGAAGCGTTCCTGGCCGGGTGTGCCGAAGAGGTAGAGCACGAGTTGTTCGCTGATGCTGATCCGGCCGAAGTCCATCGCTACGGTGGTGGCGGTCTTGCTCTCCACACCGGAGTTGTCGTCGACGCCGACCCCGGCCTGGGTCATCGTCTCCTCGGTGGTCAGCGGGCGGATCTCGCTCACCGATCGCACCATCGTCGTCTTGCCGACCCCGAACCCGCCGACGATCACGATCTTGACCGCGGCCGTCGCCGTGTCGGGCAGTACGTCTTCCCTCCTGGGGCCTGCGATCGTGTCAGAGCTTCTGGAGTCCATGCATCACCGCTTCGAGAAGGGCCCGGTCCGGCAGCGCGGCCCGGACGATGGGCGCGCGCGACTCGACCAGTTCGGCCGCGAGGAGATCGGTCAGCAGCGCGGTCACCACGCTGAACGGCAGGCGCAGATAGGCGGAGATCTCGGCCACGGACAACGGCGACGTGCACAGCCGTACGATCGCGGCCTGTTCCGGCTGGACGGTCGGGGACGGCTCGGCACGGGACACCACGATGGTGACCAGGTCGAGCGCGGCCCGTTCGCCGCCGTCCGGCCCGCCGGTGATGACGTAGAGCCGTTCCGGGTCCCCCGTGTCCGGTTCTGCCTTCCGGCGTTCTCTGCGGGGCGGCGAATTCATCCGGCCTTCCCGTCGTGGCGCGGCGGGCTGGCCAGATGGGCGCCGATCCGTACCACCATGTCGCGCATCTGCGCGCCGACCAGGCCGGCCTCGACCCGTTCATCGGTGAGGACGGCGAGATAGGAGCCGGTGCCCGCGGCCATCAGATAGAAGAACCCGCCGGTGATCTCGATGACGACGAGCCGCATTCTGCCGTCGCTGTCCGGGATCTCGGTGGCGACAGCGGCGGCCAGGCTCTGCAATCCGGCGCAGGCCGCGGCGAGCCGGTCGGCGCCGTCCGGGTCACCGCCGTGGCGGGCGATCCGCAGGCCGTCCGCCGAGAGCACCACGATCTGCTGAATCCCGGGGACCCCGTCGGCCAGCTCCTTGAGCATCCAGTCCATGCTGCCCAGTTGCTGAATCACGCCAGGTCCCCCTTGTCCCACTGATCGCCGGTCTCTCCGACAGGCGACGGTTCCTGCGGCACTCCGTTGGCCGCCTTGGTGAAGGCCTCCAGCCAGATTCCCGGCTGGGGCTCCTCCTTCTCCGCTTGCTGCTCCTGCTCGGGCGCCCGGGGCGTGTACGGGTCGGGCTCGGGCGCCGGGGCGGGCACCGGCGCCTGCTCGGAGCCGAAGGACGTACGCAGCCGGCTACGGCGCTGCGGCAGCCCGTTCGGGGTCCACTCGGTCACCACCGGTACGTCGTCCTCCATCGACAGCGCCGCCGGGGCGGGGCGCTTCGGCGCGGTGGCCTTGCGCGGCGCCCTGGAGGGGACCCGGTCGGCGAACGCGCCGATGTCCGTGTCCGCTCCGGTGCGGGGCTGTCCGGCCGCACCGATTCCGTGTGCGATCCCGGGTGCCGGGCCTGTGGTGATCATCTCGCGGGGCACGATCAGTACCGCACGGACGCCGCCGTAGGCCGACTGCCGCAGTGCGACCTTGAGGTTGTACATCTGGCTGAGCCGGCCGACGACGGCCATGCCGAGCCGGGGCGACTCGCCCAGGTTGTTCAGGTCGGCTCCGGCCTGCGCCTTGATCAGCATGCCCTCGGCACGCTTGCGGGCCTCCTCGCTGAGGCTGACCCCGCCGTCCTCGATCTCGACGGCGATCCCGGTCTGCACCTCGACCGCGGTGACATGGACGCGGGTCTGCGGGGGCGAGTAGCGGGTCGCGTTGTCGAGGAGTTCGGCGACCGCGTGGATCAGCGGCTCGACGGCCGGGCCGACGATGGCGACCTTGGCGATGGAGTGCAGATCGACCCGCGGGTACTCCAGGATGCGGGACATCGCCCCGCGCAACACGCTGAACAGCGGTACGGGCTTGGGCCACTGGCGCCCCGGCCGGGCGCCGCCCAGTACCGAGATGCTGTCGGCGAGACGCCCGATGAGCGCGTTGCCGTGGTCGAGCCTGAGCAGGTCGTCGAAGACCTCGGGCTGGCGGCCGTGGTCCTCCTCCATCTCCCGCAGCTCGGCGGCCTGCTGGTGGACGATGGCCTGGACGCGGCGGGCGATGCCGACGAACGCGAACTGCGCACCCTCACGCTGCGACTCCTCGTCGTCGACGATCTTCAGCAGGGAGGCGAGGATCTCGCGCTGCGCGGCGGGGAGGTCGCGGTACATCTCGCTGTTGTCGACGAGGATGCGCATGACCTCCTGGGGCGACTCACCGTGCTTGAGCCGGTGGATCGCGGCGGGCATCAGCTCCTTGGCGAGCCGTACGGTCTCCGCGTCGTGCGCGGCGAGCCGCTGCTCCAGGAACGCCAGCCGTTCGCCGTAGGCCCGGTGGAGCGCGCGGGTCGCCGATGCGCGGCGGACGAGTGCGGTGACGAGTACGGCGATGACGACGGTGGCCAGTACGCCGGCCCAGACAAGGGGTATCCGGGCGGCCCGGTCGGCCGCGAGCGCGCCGACGGCCGTGGCTGCCGACGTCGTGACGACGGAGAGCAGCAGCGCACGGACCAGTGGCGCTGTCCGATCGGTTGGAGGCGCCTCAACGCGAACCATGTGATCCCTCTGGCAGTTGACGGTGGGGAGAATCGAACTATCAAGACATGTGGGAACAAGTGCATGAATACATGTCATCTCAACTCACAATGAGCGAGCGTAGCCCGATCAGAACACCGCGGCGGCATATTCTTCCAACCTTGTGCGGTGACGGTTCCAGAGGAATAGACTCGCCGGTTTTACACGGTCAGCTTCCGTTCACACACGCGGAGTGACCGAACATGCGTCCCAACTGCCCCCGAAAGAGGGCAGCTTGGTATCAGCGCAGGTGCAGGGCGGCCCTGGCCCGGTCGGCCAGACCGTCGGCGCCGCAGGACTCGGCGAGGGCGAGCCCGCGCACGAGGTCGGTCTCCGAGCGGGCCGCGATGCCGAACTCCACCCGCGCCTGGGCGTGTTCATACGCGCAGGGTGACGCTTCGAGATAGGCGACCGCGCCGCCGAGCAGCTCCACGGCGCGTCCGCCGCTCTCCAGGACGGCAGCGATCCGCAGCGACTCACCGATGGCGGTGTCCGTACCGAACCGCTCCGCCCGGTGGCGGACATACGTCACCAGCTCAGCCGCGCGGGCCGGATCCTCGGTGGCGAGCGCCCGCACCAGATCGCCCGCCCAGGGCGCCATGACACTGTTGTGCCTTCCGCGCCCACGCAACGCCTCGCCGGCGGCCTCCAGTTCGGCGACGGCCTCCTTGGTGCGGCCGCACGCGAGCAGCAGCCTGCCGCGCACCGAAGGCGCGTCGGGGATGACGACCGATGAGGGGTAAGGGGGCGCGAAGCCGTACCGTTCCGCGGCCTCGCGGGCGGCCGCGACATGGCCGCGGGCCAGCAGGGTGTCGATCAGCATGCAGGCGGCGTCCCAGTTCATCGGGAGGCCGTTGCCGACCCGCTCCGCCAGGCGCAGGCTCTCGCGCAGATAGGTCTCGGCCTCGGCCAGCCGGCCGCGCCTGCGCTGGAGATAGCCGACGAGCGCGTTGGCGAAGGAGAGATGCCCGCCGCTCCAGCCGGACACCTCGAACGAGCGGAGCGCCTCCGAGAAGAGACTCTCGGCCCGGTCGAGCCGGTCGGCGTAGGCGTACGAGAGGCCGAGCAGCGCGGCGGGCTCGAACCCCCAGGAGGTGCCGGTCCAGCCGATGCCCGGTGGCAGCCGTCCGTTGACCAGGGCCCGGTCGCAGATCTCGACGATCTCCTCGGCGCTCTCGCCGCGGGCGGTGCCGTCGAACGCGCGCAGTATGAGCAGGATCCGTTCGGAGTTGTCCTGGCCGCCCAGGCCGTCGGTCATCGCGGCGAGGCGGCGGGAGCGCGCGGGACCGTCGTCCTCGACCGCCTGGACGCCCTCCCAGAGGAAGTGCGCGGTCTGCAGCCGCCGCCTGGCGGGGCCCGGCTCGGTCACCTCCGCCTCGGCCGCCACCACTTCGGCGGCCTCACGGGTCTGGTTGTTGTGCGTCAGTGCCTGGGCCAGCCGGAAGACCGCGTCCACCCGCAGCTCGTCGTCGAGCCCGGGCTGGGCGAGCGCGGCCCGCAGATGACCGACCGTGGTGGCCGGTGAGGTCAGCAGCGTGGCGCAGCCCAGCTCGTACAGGACGCTGGCCCGCACCGCGGGCAGCGGTGGCTCCTCAAGCGCCCGCTCAAGACAGCGCCTGGCCGCGTCCGGAGCACCCACCGCGAGGTGTTCGGCGGCGGCCTCCCTGAGCTGTGCGACCAGCTCGGGGTCGTCGTCCGGGTGGACCTGGAGCAGATGCGGCGCGGCGGCTGCCGCGCCCCGGCCCGCCCTGGTCACGGCCCAGGCGGCCTGGCCGTGCATCGCGGTACGGGTGGCGGGCGGTACGGCGCGGTAGACGGCGCCCGCGATCAGCGGATGGACGAACTCCATCGGGTCGCCGCCGGTGAGGATGCGGGCGGCCCGCAGCCGCTCGGCGCACTCGGCCGCCTCGCTCTCGCTCATGCCCGCGAGCCGCCCGGCCAGGCCCAGCGAGATGCCGGTGCCGAGGATCCCGGCGGCCCAGGCGAACCGGGTGGCCCCGGTGCCCAGTTCCTCCAGGCGGGCGATCAGCCCCGAGCCGCGGGCCGACGCACCCATCGCGCGCAGGGCTCCCGCCGAGTCCTCCACCGGGTCGATGGCGTCGTCCCGCACCCGGGCGAGGAGTTCGACGGTCTCGTACGCGTTCCCACCGGTCACCGCCCAGACCTCGCGGCAGAACGGGTCGTCGGCATGCTCCCCGAGCGCGCTGCGGGAGAGCTGGGCGATGGCATCGGGGGTGAGCGCGCGCAGTTGGACGGACTTCTCGGCCGCCGCCTCCAGCACGCGCAGATACTCCGCGGCGTCGCCGTCCGCCTCGCCCGTGCGGTACGCGAGGACCACCAGCATCGGCGGTCCGCCCTCGCGCCCGGTGAAGGAGGCCAGCCACGCGAGCGTCTCCAGATCGCACCACTGGGCGTCGTCCACGATGAACACCAGCGGGCGGAACAGCCCGGCGAGCCGCACCGCCACGGCCTCCAGACCGTCACGGACACCCTGCGGGTCGGCCTGCTGCGCGCCGGGCGGCGCGACACCGAGTGCGGGCCCGACGATCTCGTACCGGTCACCGAGCAGATCGCGGGCGTCCCGGATCCCGGGCATCGTCAGTGCAGGCTGCAGGAGTTGGCGTACGACGTGGAAGGGTACGGAGGTGAGCGTCTCGCCGCCGCGGGCCGACCACACCGTGCAGCGTCCGGCCGCCTGGGCACTGACCGCCTTGAGCAGCGCGGTCTTCCCGAGGCCGGCCTCGCCGCTGTAGATGAGGAGGCCCCCGGCGGACTCCCCCGCGCACAGCGCCTCGACGGCGTGCGTCCCCGCGGCGATCTCGTTCTCCCGCTCCAGCAGCGGTACGGCGGCCGGGCGTTCCTTCCGGGACCCCATCGTTCCTCCCCTGCCTGCAAACGGATCTCGAGAGTATCCCGGCAGGCCGGGGCCGCGGGCCGGTCCGGATGGACCTCTTCACGAGTGGGCAGAAGTTCCCATGCCCTGCGGGCGTGGGCAGTAATCTTGGGAACCGCCCCTGCCCCGACCCCGGCGGCCGGTGCCCACGGCGGTGCCTCTCATCCGCACCGGTACCCCTCATCCCATCCGCATCCGCGGTCCTCGTCCGCGATGACCGCCGCCCTGTCTGTCGGGGCCCTGTCATCCGGCGCCCGCCGGCGTCCTGCTACGGTCCGCGCTGGGCCGGTCCGGCCGCCACGCGGCCGCCGCCGGCAACATCAGAAGCCGACCATCGGCCGACCGTCACGGGGAAGACAGCATGAAGATCGACTGGAACCGGCGCACCTGCGCACGGCGCGGACATGTGACGTACGCCCCGCGGGAACCGGAACTCGCGGCGCGGCTGCGCGCCGACACCGGATTCGGCGAGGCATGGCGCTGTCTGCGCTGCGGGGACTTCGCCCTGGGGGATCCGCACGGATCGGGCCCCGCGCGGGACGCCCCGCTGGTGCCGCGCGGCAAGGTACTGCGCGATCTGTTCATCCTGCGCTTCCTCGCCGTGGAGCGGGCGGTGCGCGGGGTGTTCATCGTGCTGGTGGCCGTGGCCGTGTGGAAGTTCAGCAACAGCAAGGACGCAGTGCGGCGGCTCTTCGACGAGAACCTGGACGTGCTGCGCCCGGTGTTCCGTCACTTCCACTACGACCTGGACCACTCGCCGGTGGTCGGCACCATCCAGAAGACCTTCGGTTACAAGCACTCCACACTGGTGCTGGTCGCCGCGCTGCTGGTCGTCTACGCGCTGATCGAGATCGTCGAGGGCGTCGGACTGTGGCGCGCCAAGCGCTGGGCCGAGTATCTGACGGTCGTCGCCACGGCGGTGTTCCTGCCGCTGGAGGTCTACGAGCTCACCGAGAAGGTCAGCTGGCTGAAGATCGCCACCCTGACGGTCAACATCCTGGCGGTGCTCTACATCCTGCTCGGCAAGCGCCTGTTCGGCCTGCGGGGCGGGCACACGGCCTTCGAAGCGGAGCGCCAGAGCGCCTCACTGCTGGAAGTCGAGACGACCGCGGGGGCGGCGCACGTCAACGGCTGAGGCCCGTCACCGCTGCGGCACCGGCCGGCCCCACCCCCAGCCACCCGTCACCCGTCACCCGTCACCCGTCACCCGTCACCCGCTGAGCGGCACCTGATTCCACACGGCGAGGGCGGGTCGGCCGTGTTCGGTGCCGATCCGGCTCACGGACGCGGTGTCCAGCCGGAACAGCGCCCCGGCCGACGCGGGCAGTCCGAGCCGGCGCGCGGTCAGCACCCGCAGGAAGTGGGCGTGCCCGACGAGGACGACGTCTCCGCCCTCGCCGTCCAGATCGGCGTCGCGCAGCGCCACGTCGACCCGCCGCAGGACGCGGTCGGCGCGCTCGCCAACCTGCTGCGGGGACTCGCCGGGGTGCTCGGGCGGGCCCTCGGCCACCCCGTCGGTCCACAGGTCCCAGTCGGGCCGGTCCTGGTGGATCTCCGCGCTGGTGATGCCCTCGTACGCCCCGTAGTCCCACTCGTGCAGGTCGGCGTCGGCGCGTGCGGGTTCGAGGCCCGCCAGCTCGGCCGTCCGCCTGGCCCTGGTCAGCGTGCTGGTGAGGGTCAGTGCGATGCGCCGCTGGGCCAGCAGCGGTGCGACCTTGCGGGCCTGCTCCTCGCCGGCCGCCGTCAGCGGCAGATCCGTCCAGCTGGTGTGTTTCCCGGTGCGGCTCCAGCTGGTCTCACCGTGCCGTACGAGAATCAGCTCTCCCATGACCGCCCTGCCTTTTCGCGTCTGTCACCGGGCCGCCGATGTGCTGTCGGAGCCACCCGTGACGTCTGTGTTGATGTTGTACAAGGGCTTCAGCCTGTCACGACCAGCGAAGATTCCCGCAGAGGCGGCTCACGGGGTGTGATTCCGGGCGCACTGCCACGCCCTCTCCAGCGGAGCGCACCCGCCGCCGGGGCGCACCCCTGGTCACGGCTCCGGCGACCGTCCGGTGCGCGGGTTCCACCGTCCGGCCCTGCCGCCCAGCCCGGTCGGCGTCAGCGGCGCGACGTCCAGCCGCCGGAACGCCTCGTCCGGCGGCCCCGCGTCGTCGATACGGACCTCGCACAGAGCCGGACCCCGCTCCGCGAGGTGAGACCGACATCATCCGTACTGCATCATCCGTACTGCATCACCCGTACCGTCATCGCCCTCACCGTCCCGCCGTCCACCCGTCCACCCGTCCGGCCGGGCAAGCAGAACACGTGCGTCCGGGGTACCGGGCGCGGGGTGTGACGGGCCGTTCTGCCGGACCGGCACCGTAGCGAAGCCGGTCGGGCAGACGGTACGGTCCACGTGAACATGACGAAGGCGTAATGGAAGTCCGGTGAGAATCCGGCACGGTCGCGCCACTGTGAACCCGTCCTACGGGAAGTCAGACCCAGCACCTTCGTCTCAGGCACCACGACCGGGACGCGTGTTCCCCAGGAGGTTCTGCCATGGCAAACTCCCTTGCCCCCACTCCGAGCGCCCCCGCCACTCCGGCGATCGCTCCGCTCTCGGCCAAGGCCATCGCCCCCTGGGCGGTCTTCTTCGGGATCCTCATGCTCGTCCTGCTGTACTTCGTCGGCGCCGAGCAGGGCGCCACCTCGGTCGTCTCGGGGACCGACGTGCACGAGTGGGTCCACGACGGACGTCATCTCCTCGGCTTCCCCTGCCACTGACCTACTGACGTCCAACTGACCTACTGACGTCCAGGGGACCTCTCTCATGAACTCCATATCGATACGCGTCCTGCTCGTCCGCGGCATGCTGGCCGGCCTCGCCGCCGGTGTACTGGCCCTGGTGGTCGCCTATCTGCTCGGTGAGCCGCGGGTCGACTCGGCCATCGCCTTCGAGGACGCGCACAGCCATGAGCACGAGATGGAGGTGGTCAGCCGCTCCCTCCAGTCGACGGCGGGACTCGCCACCGGTGTGCTCGTCTTCGGCGTCGCGGTCGGCGGTATCGCCGCTCTCGCGTTCTGCTTCGCACTCGGCCGTACCGGCGGCTTCGGCCCGCGGGCGACAGCCATGCTGGTCTCGGCCGGCGCCCTGATCACCGTGTACGTCGTGCCGTTCCTCAAGTACCCGGCCAACCCGCCGTCCGTCGGCGACCCCGGCACCATCGGCAAACGCACCGCCCTGTACTTCCTGATGATGGTCCTCAGCGTGCTGCTCTCGGTGGCCGCCGTGCTCCTCGGCAAACGGCTCGCGCCACGGCTGGGCAACTGGAACGCGACCGTAGCGGCCGGGGCCGCCTTCCTCGTACTGGTCGGACTCGCCTATGCGCTCCTGCCCGCCGTCAACGAGGTGCCCAAGGACTTCCCGGCCACCCTGCTCTGGCAGTTCCGGCTCTCGGCGCTCGCCATCCAGCTCACGCTGTGGACCGCGTTCGGCCTGCTCTTCGGCCACCTCGCCGAGCGTCATCTCCTCCCACGGACGGCTGCGTCACACCACACGGACGGCACCGTGGCGCCAACGGCCGCCCCCACCAACTGAGCTCTCCCACAAGGGGCTTCACGGCTACTCACGGATCCCGTCCGGACCTTTGTCCGGGCGGGATCCCGGCTGTGCGAACACCAGGTTCTGGCTTGGCCAAGCCCTTGCCGCTCATTGGCCACCTGTTCATCGTCCGACTCCTCCCCTCTTCACCGGGCTCCCGAGAGAGTTCCGGAGGGGCCTCAGAACGGGCCCGTCCGAGCGTGAGAAGGGGATGTTCATGGCCGAGTTGACGCGACGCAGACTCCTTGGCTCAGCGGCAGGCGCCGTGGGCGGCGCTGCGGCGCTCTCGCTGCTGCCGCCCAGCGTGCAGAAGGCGGTCGCGGCCGGGCCGCCGCGCCACGGTTCCCTGCGCGACATCGAACACGTCGTCATGCTGATGCAGGAGAACCGCTCGTTCGACCACTACTTCGGCACGCTGTCCGGCGTACGCGGCTTCAGCGACCCGCACGCGCAGAAGCTGCCGAACGGCAAGCCGGTCTTCTACCAGCCCGACACAGTGAACCCGAAGGGCTATCTGCTCCCGTTCCATCTGGACACCCACACATCGAGCGCCCAGGCCATCCCGTCCACCAGCCACGCCTGGTCCGTACAGCACGAGGCGTGGAACGGCGGCCGGATGGACCAGTGGCTGCCCGCGCACCGCAAGGCCGACGGGGTCAACGGCCCTTATGTCATGGGCTATTACACCCGGGAGGACATCCCGTTCCAGTTCGCGCTGGCGGAGACCTTCACCATCTGCGACAACTACTTCTGCTCGGTGTTCGGTCCCACCTGGCCGAACCGGCTGTACTGGATGACGGGCACCCTCGACCCGAACGGCACCCAGGGCGGGCCGATCCTGAGCAACACCGCCGCCACGCCGTACCGCTGGACGACCTACGCCGAACGGCTCCAAGCGGCGGGCGTCAGCTGGAAGGTCTATCAGCAGGACGACGACTACGGCTGCAACATGCTGAAGAACTTCCGGACGTTCAAGGACGCCAAGCCCGGTGACGAGCTGTACGAGCGCGGTGTACGCCCCCAGCCGGAGGGCACGTTCGAGGACGACGCACGCAACGACCGGTTGCCCGCCGTCTCCTGGATCATGCCGACCAGCTACCAGTCCGAGCACCCGGACTACCTTCCGGCGGCAGGCGCGGACTTCGTGGCCCAGAAGATCGAGGCCATCGCCTCCAACCCGAAGGTGTGGGCGAAGACCGCCTTCATCCTCAACTACGACGAGAACGACGGCCTGTTCGACCATGTGGCACCCCCCACCCCGAAGCCCGGCACGACGGACGAGTTCGTCGACGGCCTACCGATCGGCGGCGGCTTCCGGGTCCCCGCGATCATCGTGTCACCGTGGACCGTGGGCGGCTGGGTCGCGGGCGAGCGGTTCGACCACACCTCGGCGCTCCAGTTCCTGGAGCGGTTCACGGGCGTACGGGAGCCCAACATCACCCAGTGGCGCCGCCGCACCTTCGGCGACCTGACCTCGGCCTTCCGCTTCTCCGACACCCACCGCCGGCCGCCGCACCTGCCGGAGGACACGGCCGAGCAGCTGGAACAGGCGAAGAAGGAGGTCGCCACCCTCCCGAAGCCGCACCTGCCGGGGGCCGACCAGAGCTTCCCACGGCAGGAACGGGGGCGCCGGCCGCGCACCTAGGATCCTGCCCACGCGACTATGTTTTCGGCTGGACGGCGAGAAGAGAGCCATACGCCGGTGGGGTGAAGCCGGCGTCCGAGAGAGCCTTCCTTCCCTTGCGGAGCCGACCGGCAAGGGATAGGGAGGCTGTTTCCTGCTCCGGGTGGGCAGGACACCTCCACGGCGGAGCGGGACTCGCCTGGTCAGGTCTGTCGGCCCGGAACGATTCCCAGCCCTGCCTGCGGCTGACCGCCGTCGACAGGGATATGCGCGCCGTTAACAGCGCCGGCCGCAGGCGAGAGAAGGAAGCCGATGACCCTGGCCACTTCGTCGGCCTCCAACAGGCGGCCACTGGGGTTGCGTTCCGCATATGCCGCGTAGGTTTCCGGGTCACGTCGGCTCAGGCGGTCCCAGCTCTTTCCCGGCAGGAGAATGGAGCCCGGGCTGACGGTGTTGACGCGCACACCGTACGGGGCCAGCTCTTGGCACAGGGCGCCCGCCAGGTAGATCTCCGATGCCTTGGCGGCCCCGTACTGGGCGGGAAAGCGAGGCTTCCAGCCGGAGATGGAGGCAACCATCACCACGGAGCTGCCGGGCCGCAGGCAGCCCAGTGCTGCCCGGACAGTACGCACCGCATGCCCCCCGTTCAGTTCCCAGGTGTCCTGCCAGTCCTCCCGGGTCGAGTCGAGGACGCCGCCGCCGCGTTTGCCTCCGATGTTGGCGACCAGGCCGTCGAGTCCGCCGAGTTCGCTGCCGGCCCGCCGGGTGAAGTCCTCCAGTTCACCGTGTGCCAGGACATCCACGCATCCCGTCACCACCGGGGCCCCGAAATCCCGGTCCAGCTCGGATGACACCTGGTCCAAGGTGCCGGGGTCCCGGCCGCAGATCGCGAGGGAAGCCCCTTCTGCCGCAAGGAGGCGCGCGATCGCATATCCCAGTCCTCTGCTGCCACCGGTCACCAGAATCGACCTACCACTCAGTCCGTACGTGACAGCGGGCACAGCTGCCGCGTTCCCTGCCGGCTCTTCTCGCTCTTCCATGGACGGCACTCTGCCACCCGTCCATCCAGGGGCGGTCAACGCACCAGTTTGCGGATGACTATGCCCACAATGAGGGTGGTGAACAGCATGCCCGCAACGGTGAACGCGACGGCGAGCGCTGTCCATCCGGCAGTATTCAGCCCCGACGGCGTGCCGGTGCCGACGTTCAGCCAGAGAGCGAGAGCGAGTACGAAGCTCCTGCCCGCGGCTGCCGTGTCTGTCAGGCCGCGGCCGGATTCGCGGACAGCGCCCGCCAGATGAAGCACCGCACCTGTCAGCAGGACGCCGGCCATCAGCACACGGGCCGGGTTGCGTGCCCGGACTCCCCAGCCGAGGATGCCACCGAGGAAGCCCTGCGCGATGGCGCGCCGCAGCGGCGGGAGGGCTGTCGCCTCGCGCTGACGCGCGAGGTAGTAAAGCTCGTCGACCTCACGGTTCCGGTTCCTCTTGGCCAGCGCCGAGCGTACGGATTCCAGGGCCACGGCCGTCACCTCGGTGAAGGACCGGTCCAGAAAAGAGAGCACCTGTGCGCCGTTGCGGAAGACCTGCCCGGCCAGCTCCATGTCGCCGACGCTGGAGGAGTTGTCGAGGCTGTAGCGGGAGCTGCCGGAGGGGAGCCCCAGGGTGCCTGTGACGGAGGAGCCGTGCAGGCTGATCACCGAGGACACCACAGAGGCCGAGGTGAGCGACACGACCGTCGTGTTGTGAAGAGCCAGCCGGGCGGTCGCACCCTCCCTGCTGCCGCCCGGGTTGTCGCAGAGCCCGAGGTTGCGAACTTCCACAGAGCCTCTGACCGTGCTGTTCGTGATCGTACTGATCTCGGCGGGAACGACCAGCCCGTTCACGCGTATGGTCTCACTGCAACGAAGTTCGCTCGCCCGCAGCGGCTCGTCCAACCGCACCCGCCTCAGCGTAAGTTCACACGTCTCGACGTCGGCGAGTTCCATGGTGGAGAGCCAGAGGTCGTCGAACGTGACGTCCTCCCGGGTTTTGAGTCCTCTCACGATCACACTCGGCCGGCCGAGACGGCCGCCCGCGGCCTGGCTGCGGACCGTCAGCGAGGACACCCGCGTGTCTCTGATGTGGAGCGTCCCGCGCAGAGCGTTGACCTGGACGAGCTCCTCGACCCGGAGGCGCTCCAGCCGGACGGTCCCGCACGAGTGCAGAGCGAGGAAGTCCAGGGCTGAGTCGATGACCGTGACCTCGCATCCGATCGACGCATTGCGGACCGTCAGGCGGCCGATGCGGGAGTTCACGACCATCAGTGCGTCCATCTCCACATGGTCGATGACCAGTTCATCGATACGGCAGGACCGTACGGTCAGCGCGCCGTCGATACTCATATGGTCGAGAGAGACCCGGTCGGCCGACACCGTGTCCAGCAGAAGGTCCGCCGTGACCTCGTCCTGGTGCAGATGCACGCTCCGGTCCTGCACGGTGCGCTGCCGACCGATTCGTGCCAAGTCCTCTAACGTCCGGACGACTCCCATCGGCGCTCCCCCGTTGTGTGTGACCGTAGATGTCGTGACGGGCCCGCCCCGACGTACTCATGTATGGCGCGGTGTCGTGCCCCGTGGAGCCGGTTCCGTGTCCGGGCTGAGCCTGAGCGTGGTGAACAGTTCATCCGTGCACACGGTGTCCGGCGCCGTCGAGCGCGTAGGTGATCTGCTTGGCAGCGACCGTCGGCTCGATCCGGTCCGTACGGATCACGAGGTCGAACAGGTCTCGCACATCGGATGTGCCCACATCCCGAGCCGTCTCGTCCCAGGCGGTGAGCCGCTTCGCGGTGTCAGTGTCTCCGCGCGCGCGGGACCGCCGCTCGCACTCGCTCCTCGGCACCCACAGAAGGACCCGTAACCAGGAGACCGACGCGGTCCGGTCCAACAACGTGCGGAGGTCCGCGACGTTGCCGATGTGGGTGACCGGGACCCGGCCGCGCCGCTGGGGTTCCATGAGGGAGAGCTCGTCGACCGCGTACACGTTGCCGTAACGCCGGGTCTCCACGACGATCCTGCCCTGATCGCGCAAGTCCCCGAGCTCCGCGGCGGTGACGAACCGGTAGCCGGCCGACCGGCCCGTCCCCTGCTTGAGCTTGGCGACCAGTTCGAAGCGCTGGTCCGCCGAGCGCAGGGCTGCCGTCACGGTGTCCTTGCCCGCAGCCGGAGGTCCGTACAGGACGACGGCACTCATGCTCCCTCCAGCAGCCGCTGAGCGATCGACTCGACCTGCTCGGCCAGGGGGCGTGACCCGCTGATGCGGTTGTCAATGACGTGGTGAGGCGCCACCGGCCGGAGGCCGACGTCGAGACCGTTGGTGTATGAGGGCCAGTGCGTCAGCTTCCAGGTGTCCCGTGAGGCGTTGCGCGAGATCAGCCGGTCCCGCATCGACTCAAGGTCGCTGTCCACCCAGAGTGTCTCGAAGCGGGCTCCGGTCCTACGGCACCGCCGGGTCACCCGGGATGTCCACTGCGCATCGGCGCTCTCGGCGAGAAACGGTGCCACCGCTACTACCGAAGTGCCGCACTCCAGGTTTTCCCAGACGGCCTTCATCAGGCACTCGTACTCCAGGGGCCTGGCCTGCTCCAGATACGTGGCACTGTGGCGATCGTCCGGATCGCCGCCCAGGGCAGCCAGCAGTCGCTCGGTCATCGGACGACTGAGAGTGTCCTTGTCGAGCATGGCCCAACCCGTTGCCGCTGCCAGGAGCTTGCCGGCCTCGGACTTGCCCGAACCGGCGTACCCGGCAACAAGCGCGAGTGTGATGGTGCTGGTGCCTGACGCAGTGGTCACACTGTCCGCCCCCCGAGACGTCTCGATACAACTCGGCCCAGTTTAGGGGCGGATGGGAGCAAAGGCCGTCACACTTCGGGGATGGCCTGGATCTTTCCGAGGAGGCCCTCCAGCTTCGGTACGGCACCCGGACCGACGCCAGGCCGTCCCTTTCGGAGCCCCTACGTATATGTGGGGTCTCCGCCCCCCGGAAGCCCCAACAGCTGCCGCATCCGCGCGTACTTGGCCGTGAGCCGGTCCCTGGTCGGCCTGTCCAGGACGGCCAGCCGCCGTGGGTCGGCGTTGTGGGCGATATCGGATTCCTTGATCAGCAGCGCGCCCGGAACCGCGAGGATCCGGGCCGCGTACTTTTCCGGGCTCTCCCCCGTACGTCTGGTCATGGCGAGCACCATGTCCTTGACCCCGCGCGAAAGCGGCGCCCCCTCCAGCCAGGACTCGCTCAGCGCACCGTCCTCGACCGCGTCGTGCAGCCAGGCGGCGGCGATCTGTTCTTCGGTGCCGCCGCGTGCGGCGACTCCTTCGGCGACCGCCGCCAGGTGGATGGTGTACGGCTGCCCCGCCTTGTCGGTCTGGGTGGCGTGCACGCGGCGGGCGAGCGCCTCGACCTCGCGCAGGGCCAGACGGCCGTCCGGCCTTCCAGGAGCGCCGGGGAGGCCGGGAGAGCCAGGGAGGCCCGGAGCGCCGGAAGTGCCGGGAGCGCCGGGAGCGCCGGGAGCGCCGGAAAAGAACGTGGCGGCCAGGCCGTCCAGCAGATAGCCGAGGCGGCGGTCGAAGGTCCGGGGCGAGTCCGCCGGATCTGCCGTCTCGCGCAGGGCCCGGGAGGTGAGCGGGTAGGCGCCCGGCTCCGCGGCCCCTTCGACGGCGGAGAGCCCCGAGGGCCCGGCCTGACCTGTGTCACCGGTCCGCCCGGCCCGCTCGACCGGCTGGGTCTGCCCGGCCGGACCAACCTGCTCGGCCTGCCCGGTGGGCCGCGCGGCGCCGCGCTTCCGCGCCTCCAGCCGTCGCGCCTCCGCATATGTGTGGCCCTGCACAAAGGCCAGCACGGTCCGCAGGATGTCGAGCATCTGGCCGGTGTCGAAGCCGTAGCCGTCCAGCAGAGACAGATGGGACTCCGTCATGGCCAGCATCCGCGGTCCGAACGATTCGGCGGGGATGGAGTGTCCGGCCAGCCAGGGGTGGCGCAGGCCCAGTTCCCGGGTGAGGTGCGCCACCGCGGTCAGGTCGGCACGCCAGTCGCCGGTTCTCGGCGGGGCGAACGCTTCCGCGCTGACCCGGTCGACCATGAGGCTGATCAGATCGTCCCGGCTGTCGACATAGCGGTACAGCGACATTGCCCCCGCACCGACGCGCTCGGCGACCTTGCGCATCGTCACCGCGTCCAGGCCGTCGGCATCCGCCAGCTCGATCCCCCCAGCGGCGATGACGTCACCGGACAGGGCGGCCCGTGCTGCTCTGGCCGGCTGCCCGGCCTTCTCCCAGTTCACCATGTGCGCTCATGGTAGACGCTGCGTACGTTGTACGCTGGCGTACAACGTACGCATCCATCCCACCCCTGCCACCCGCTCCCTGTGAGGTCCGCCGATGAACGAATCACCCACCCCGCCCACCGATACCGATGTCCTGATCGTGGGCGCGGGTCCGACCGGCCTGACGGCCGCCTGCGAGCTGGCCAGGCGAGGGGTCGGGGTGCGCGTGCTCGACCGGGCCGGCGGACCGGGCACCGGCTCCAGGGGCAAGGGACTCCAGCCCCGGACCCTGGAGGTGCTGGACAACCTGGGCGTAGCCGGCCGGCTGGTCTCCTGTGGCCGCTTCCGGCTCCCGGTGCGCTTCCACGAGTCCGACGGCAGCCACCAGGACCTGGATATGAGCGCCGGTTCGGAGCCGACTCCCGACAGCCCGTACGCCCGCACCCTCCTCGTCCCGCAGTGGCGGGTGGAGGAGGTGCTCCGCGACCGCCTGGCGGGCTTCGGGGCCGAGCCCGAGTGGGGCAGGACAGTGACCGGGCTGGTCCAGCACCCCGGGCACGCGGAGGCCGAGCTGGCCGACGGCTCGACCGTCACGGCCCGCTGTGTGATCGGCGCGGACGGCGGCTCCAGCACCGTCCGCCGGGTCCTGGGCTTCTCCTTCCTCGGTACCACCGACGAGGACGAGCGGATGCTCCTGGGCGATGTCCGCCTGGACGGTCTGGACCGCGACCACTGGCACATCTTCAAGGGCCGCGACGGAGCGTCCGTCGCACTGTGCCCGCTGCCCGCACAGGACTCCTTCCAGATCCAGGCGCCGGTCCCGCCCGGGGACACCGGTGGCTCCGCCGACCCCACGGTGGAGTCCCTCCAGGACATCGTGGACGCCGTCGTCGGACCCGGCCAGGTCCGGCTGCACGAGGCCGGCTGGCTCTCGCGCTGGCGGCTGAACGTCCGGATGGTCGACCGCTACCGCGAGGGCCGGGTCCTCCTCGCGGGCGACGCGGCGCATGTGCACTCCCCCGCGGGCGGCCAGGGCATGAACACCGGCATCCAGGACGCCGTCAACCTGGGCTGGAAGCGCCGCGGTCCTGCACGGCGCCCCCGACGCCCTGCTCGACACCTACCAGGCCGAAAGGCTGCCGGTCGCCGCCGCCGTCCTCGGGCTCTCCAGCCGCCTGATGCAGCAGGGCGCCGGGCGGCAACAGGACGCGGACAGCGAGGAGTTGCTGCAACTGGGCCACACCTACCGCGGCGGTCCCCTGGCCCCCGCCACCGGCCGGGACACCCCGGGGCCCAAGCCCGGCGACCGCGCCCCCGACGCACCCTGCCACCTCCCGGACGGGCGGCCCGTCCGCCTCTTCGACCTCCAGCGAGGCGGCCACTGGACCCTGTACGGATTCGGTTCCGGCGCCCTTCCCCGTACCCACGCGGGCGTGCGCACCGTGGAGTTCGGCACCGATGTGACCGACACCCACGGCCACGCCGGGAGGGCCTACGCCGCCGAGAGCGGCGAGTTGGTCCTCGTCCGCCCCGACGGGCATGTGGCCGCACGCGGTTGCGACCCCGGCGCCGTCACCGCCTATCTCGACAAGCACACCGGCGGCCGTACCGGAGGCCCCGCGCCTGTCCCTGCCTGAGACGAACCGGCCTGTACCGCATGTGCGTCGGGGAGGGCTCTGCGGTAACCCGTTTGCACCGGGGCCAGTCGGCGGCGCAGGCTTACGCGGTGATGACGGACCTGGCACCCGCTTTTCTGACCTGGGACGATGTGGACCCCGCCCGCCATCCCTTCGACCCCGCGACAGCGGGACAGGTGGTGCAGTCCCTCGGGCCCGCCCATGGGATTACCGGCCTCCCCGGCCTTCCGGACGGGGCCCCGGCGACGAGTGACCGAAGCTGGAGCAAGGGCGAGCCCTGGGCAGATGCCATGGCGTACGCACTCGCCGAGGGCTACGGCCGCTGGACCCTGGGCTGGCGCTGGGCGCACGACGAAGGCGACTTCGACGGGGGGCCGGTCGGGAACTGGTGCTGCCCGAGGCACTCGATCACCACCCCGGAGGAGACGCTCGCCCGCGTCGCGGCGGCGCTGTGCGAGTGGCGCGGCTGGCTGGAGAGCCTCGCCGGCTGGTTCGACACGTACCCGTTGGTCCTGGCCGACGTGGCCGACCAGCGGATCCTGTGGGAGCGCGCCGCTCGGAACCTGATCCTCCAGGTGACCGACCGTACGGGCTGTGGCAGCAGCTGGTACGGCCACTGCCGGCAGGTGCTCACCTGGTTCCTCAGCCGGTGGGGCGTCGCGCCGGACCTCGCGGAGGGCCTGGTCGACGAGGCGATCGGCGGGCGGTTCAAGAGCTGGACCGGGCCCGGCACAGCGCTGGTCGACGATGTCGCGGAACGGCTGGCGCGCTCGCTCCGGCCGGCCGCCGGCACACGGCCCACCGGACCCGGACCCGATCACCTGGAGCGCTGGCTCGCGGTGCGCGAGACCGTGCCGTGGCAGGAAGCACCGGACGGCGGAGGTGAGGGGCCGGTGGTCCCTGCCCGCGACGGCGCTGCGGAGGACATCCGCGCCTTCGACGGCGCCCTGGACCCGGGCCGGGCCCAGGGCCTGCTCGCCGCCCTGGAACTCCTGCGCACCGAAGCGGCACAGGGAGCCTCCCTGCAGTTCGGACTACTCCAGCGCTGGCAGCAGCACGTCCTGGGCGCACCGCGGCTGCCGCCGTTCCGCGACGTGCCTGCCTTCGCCAAGGCAGGGCGGGAACGCTACGGCATCGGTCCGGACACCCGGGCCCGCCTCGATGCCTGCCTGGCCGAGAGCGCGAAGGACGGCGGGAAGGCTGTTCCGCTCACCGCTCGCGCCGCCCGTGCCTATCTCGACGTCTGCTTCTTCCACCCCTTCGCCGACGGGAACGCCAGGTGCGCCTTCCTCACCCTCGTCTTCGTACTCGCCCGTGAGGGTGTCGCGCTCGACGGAGTCGGCCTGCTCCGCCGTGTCACGTTCCAGGCCGGCGAACCCGCGGACGCGCTGATCCTCGCCCGACACATCGGCATGCACCTGGCGGAGACCCGGCGCCGAGCGGCGGTTCCGGGCCCCCGGCCAGTGGGCTGAGCAGACCTCTGCGGGGCCTGCGGCCCGGCGGGCGGATCAGCGCAGCCCGGCGAAGAGATCGTTCTCGGGTACGGCCGCGCCGGTGGTGTCCTTGACCCGTACGAAGGTCTCCATGCCCATCAGCTCACCGAACTTCTCCTTGCCCATCTTGAGGAAGAAGATGTTCTCGCCCTGGCTGGCGTGCGCGGCCAGGGCATCGAACTTCTGACCGCTGAACGGGGTGGTCTCCACCCACGTGGTGATCTCGTCGTCGGGGAGACCGATCTCGGCCAGCGCGGCGGCCTCGGCGGGGTCCGGCTCCGGCATGTCCTCCTGGAACTCGCGCATGGTCTCTCCGAACCGCTGCATCGCCGAGCGGGGCATCGTCGTCCAGTACACCTTCGGTGTCAGCGCGGTCATCTCCAGCGCGGCCATCGTGATGCGGTTGGCCTGGATGTGGTCGGGGTGGCCGTAGAAACCGTTCTCGTCATAGGTGACGACCACATCGGGCCGGTAGTGCTCCATGAGTTCCGCGAGCCGGGCGGCGCCTTCCGCCACAGGGGTCTGCCAGAAGGATCCGGGGGCATCGTTGCTGGGCCAGCCCGTCATCCCGGAGTCGGCGTAGTCCAGCATCTCCAGATCGCTGATCTTCAGGACGTCACAGCTCGCCTCAAGTTCCTGACGGCGCATCGAGGCGACAGCCGCCGGGTCGTGCCCGGAACCGCCCGGCTTGACACCCCCCGGTCCGTCACCGCAACCGCCGTCGGTACAGGTCACGAGAACCGTGCGGATGCCTTCCGCCGCGTATCGCGCGAGCACCCCTCCGGTACTGGTGGCCTCGTCGTCGGGGTGGGCGTGTACTGCCATCAGTGTCAAAGGCCGGTCAACCATGGAAAGTCCTCCTGCGGAAAAACGTCTTGATACGATATTTGGTGCGGCATACGGCATACGTCCTGGTAAGGGCGCACGGCAGATGTGCCGCGCCCCTGGACCCGGATCCCGGTGGGCGGACGACCTCATGGTCCCCGTGTTCCCCGCCCGTCGGCGCCGGTCCGTCGGTGTAACGGCGTCGGCCGTGCCGGCTGTTCCCGGCGGGGTTTCCGTACTCATCTACGATCAGCGGCGTGTGCGCACATGTCATCGTCGCTGAAGACGACGAGAAACAGGCCGAACTGGTACGCCGATACCTGGAACGCGAAGGACACGCGGTCACCGTGGTGGGTGACGGCCTCGCGGCCCTGGAGGAGGTGCGGCAGAGAACGCCGGACCTGCTGGTCCTCGATGTGATGATGCCGCGCGCCGACGGCCTGGACGTCGTACGGGTGCTGCGCGCGGAGGCACGGGAGCTGCCGGTGCTGATGCTGACCGCCCGGTCCACCGAGGACGACCTGCTGCTCGGGCTCGATCTGGGCGCCGACGACTACATGACCAAGCCGTACAGCCCACGGGAGTTGATGGCGCGGGTCCGCACGCTGCTCCGCCGCGCCCAGCGGCCGGTGAGTGCTGCGCCCGCCCCCGATCCCCTCCTGTCGGTGGGCACGCTTGTCATCGATCCGGCCCGGCACTCGGTGTCGGTGGCCGGCCGGCCGGTCGACTGCACACCTGGCGAGTTCCGGGTGCTGGCCGCGATGGCCGCCGAACCCGACCGGGTCTTCACCCGGCAGCAGCTCCTGGCGGAACTGCACGGTTTCGACCGGTACATCAGCAATCGCACGGTCGACGTACACGTCATGAATCTGCGCAAGAAGATCGAATCGGCGCCCCGCAGACCGGTCCGGCTGCTCACCGTGTTCGGCGTCGGCTACAAACTGACCGATCCCGCGAAGGACGCCCACCTTGCCGCGCAGTGAGACCCGCGCCCGGATACCCGGCAGGCCCCGGCGCGGAGCCCGGCTCCGGCGGCCGGAGCAGAAGCAGGAGCAGAAGCAGGAGCAGGAGCAGGAGCGGCGTACGCGGCTGCCGCTGCGCAAGAGTCTGCTCGGCCGGCTGCTGGCGGTTTCGGCGCTGGTGGCAGCCTGTTCGGTGGTCGCGACCGCCTGGCTCGCCGTACAGACCACATCCGGTGCGATCAAACAGGAGCAGGGCCAGAACCTCACCGCCGACACCCGTATCTACAACACCTTGCTCGGTTACGCGGCCGGGCACCCCCGGTGGGACGGTGTCGGCGCGACGGTACGGAAACTGGCCCGGCAGTCCGGCCGGCGGATCGCCCTGACCACCGAGAACCACCAGCCCGTCGCCGACTCGGCGGACCGGAAGCCGGCGCCCGCGCTGCCGCCCCAGGTGTCGGCGGTCGTCGACCCGCTCTCCCTGGACACCACGCTGGCGGCGCGAAGTTCCACCGGGAACGGGGACGGGACCGGGACCGGGACATCGGCCGACCGGATCGACCCACGGGCCGTGGGACCGTTCCGGCTGCCGGCGTCGGAGCGCGGAAGGCTGAAGGGCATCGCGGCCCATACGGTGGCCTGCCTCAGCGGCCTCGGGATCGCGTCGGACGCCGTGGAGGAGCCGAGCGGCCGTCCCCGTATACAGGCGGTGGGGAACGACCCGGACCGCACCCTGGGCACCAGATGCGATACGGAGGCCCTGGACGCGCCCACCCCGACCGAGAAGAAGGCGCTCACCGCCCTCAACCACCTGGCGGACGCCTGTCTGCGCCGGCAGAACCGCGAGCCGGTCCAGCTGAGCCTCAACCTCTCGTGGAACAGCGCCAGGGCGGCCGCGGAGCCCCAGAGGTCCGGGGGCGTCCCCCCGACCACACCGCCCACTCCCGTGGCGGAGCCGAGCGTCCGCAACAGCGACGACGATCGCGCCATCGCGTCTTGCGTCGGCACCGCGCGCCGCGAACAGCTCAGCTCGTACGTCGCGTCGCCCGCCCTGCTGTTCATCGGCGACCAGGGCGGCTCCACCGTCCCCGGCTTCAACCTCTCACCGGCCAACACCGCCCGTATCGCGGGGGTCGCGGCACTGGTGCTCGCCCTCACGGTCGGGGCCTCGGTGCTCGCCGGAGCCAGGCTGGTACGCCCGCTGCACGCGCTCACCAACGCGGCGCAGCGGATGCGGGACAGCGGGAGTTCGGAGCCGGTCGACGTCACGACGGACAACGAGATCGGGCGGTTGGCGGCGACGTTCAACGACATGTCGGCGCACCGCGCGCGCCTTGAGGAACAGCGCAAGGCGATGGTGAGCGATGTCGCGCACGAGCTGCGCACACCGCTCAGCAACATCCGCGGCTGGCTGGAGGCCGCCCAGGACGGCCTGGCCGATCCCGATCCAGCGTTCGTCTCCTCGCTCCTGGAGGAGGCGGTGCAGCTGCAGCACATCATCGACGACCTCCAGGACCTGTCGGCCGCCGACGCGGGGGCGCTGCGGCTGCATGTGGAGCCGGTACGGATCCAGGAACTCCTGGGCCAGGTCGCCTCGGCCCACCAGGCCCGCGCCGAGACCGCGGGGGTGACGCTGACGGTGACCGGCCCACCGCCGGAGGCTCCGGTACCGGTCCTGGCCGCCGACCCGGTCCGGCTCCGGCAGGCGGTGGGCAACCTGGTCTCCAACGCGGTACGCCACACCCCGGCGGGCGGCCAGGTCACGCTGCGGGTGCGGTGCGGCCCGCCGGATCCGGCGGCCTGCGCGGAGAAGCCCTCTGCGGAGAAGCCCTCTGCGGGGACGGCCTGCACGGAGGTGCTGGTGGAAGTCGCCGACACCGGCACCGGTATCCCGGCCGCGTCCCTGCCGTACGTCTTCGACCGCTTCTGGCGCGCCGAGAAATCACGTAACCGCCGGACGGGCGGCAGCGGCCTGGGGCTGGCCATCGTCCGCAAACTGGCCGAGGCGCACGGCGGCACCGTGAGTGCGGCGAGCACGGAGGGGAGGGGCTCGGTCTTCACGCTCCGGCTGCCCGTGCACGGGCCGACGGCGGCAGCCGACCGGGACGAACCGGCCGGGAGGACACCGGGCCCGGCGGCTGACACCTCCTCGTCGCCGGCGCCCTGATCCGATGAGCACAGTGTCCTGACAGCTTCCTCATAACTGCTTGCCAGTCTGTCGCTGTGCCCGGCGCCTGCTGCCAACCGCAGCCAGGCATCACCAAGGCCGGGCTGGAACTGGAGCTGTTCATGTCCCCACGTCTGTCCCTGCGCACCGCCGTACTCACCGCCGTGGCGGTCGGCACGGTGCTCGTCCCGTCGACCGCGGCCTTCGCGTCCGACAGCCCCAAGCCCGTTGCCTCCAAGGCCCAGCCGTCCGCGGGGCGCGCATCCGGAAGTGCGGCGAAGGCCGAGCCGTCCGCTCAGCCTCCCCTCTCCGCAAGGGCCAGGGCCGCGCGGGCCGCTCAGGGCAAGCAGCCCGCGGCAGCACCGCGGGGCGGCGTCGCCGCGGGCGACAAGCCCACCCCGGCGGCGCGGGCCGCCAGTCCCGTCCCGAGCGTCCGGGCCGCGGAGCGGGCCGCCGCACCGCGCGGTGCCGTCGCGGCGGGTGAGCGCCCGGCCGGAGGCAGCAGCGACACCACGGCCCTCGTCGGCTCGGCAGCCGGCGCCGTCCTTCTGGCGGGCGCGGGCACGGTCGTCCTGCGCCGCCGCTCCGCCGCACAGCGCAACGGCTGACCCACCCCGACAGCAGTGGCGCCGTCCGTCACCGGGCGGCGCCACTGTCTGCGTACCGCCCGGACCCGTACCCCCGCCCCGGCGCGCGCCCGTACCTCCGACCGAACCGGTACGACGCACCGCACCCCCGCGCATTCCCGGCGCGCTCCCCCGTCTCCCCGAACCCCTCCTCGACCGTCCTGGAGCCCTCATGTCCCGTACCCATCAGCCGATTTGGCGATCCGTGGCCCTGCCCGCAGCAGCCGTCTGCCTCACCCTGGCAGCGCTCGCGGGCTGTTCGTCCGGGTCATCGGAGTCAGCAGGGCACAAATCCGCCGCCGAGGCCAGCACGGCGTCGGGTTCCGGCACCGGCAAGGACACCGGGGCCGGGACCGGCACGAAGACCGGCAGCAAGGCGGGTACGGAGACCGGTACGAAGCAGCCCGCGCCCCCGACTGAGGTGTCGATCCCGTCGATCGGAGTGAGGAGTTCCCTGCTGCGTCTGGGACTCAACGCCGACCGCACGGTCGAGGTCCCGCCCGCGGACAAGGGCATGACGGCGGGCTGGTACACGGGGAGCGCCACCCCCGGTGAGCCGGGAGCCGCCGTGCTGATCGGCCACAACGACACCCGCTTCGGCAGGGCCGTCTTCCACGACCTGCGGAAGATCCACAAGGGCGCGGACATCGCCGTCCGCAACAAGCTGGGAAAGACGGCCCACTTCACGGTCACGGGTACGGAGAGCGTCAGCAAGAAGGCGTTCCCGACCGACAAGGTCTACGGCAGGACCACGGACCGCGCCCTGCGGCTGATCACCTGCGACGGGTCGTTCGACGCGCAGGGGCATCCGGTGAACAACCTGATCGTCTACGCCACGTTGCGCTGACGAAACCCGCCGGCCGGGCATCTCGTCGGGGCCCATCGGGGCCGGTTGTGCCAGGGCTCCGGGGCCGGATGGCAGGGCGTTTTATCTTCTCTATACAAAGCGTGCAAACAGGCGCAAACTGGTATTTGTGCGGTTCAGCCGTGCACATTCGGTCGGACTTGCAGCAGAGAAGGAGGCGAGTCGTATGGCCGACGTCTCACACACAAGAGGCGATCTAGCAACCCATCCCGATGTACCCGAAATGCGGGCTCGGTATGACCGGATGCTCGGCGGGCGCGACGTGGCGCTCGTGGACGGGCCGGTGTTTCTGGTCGGCGTGTACTGTGCGGTGTCCGCGTGGGTGATCCACTTTTCGAGCACCCAGCACGCACTGACGACACACAACCTGATCATGGGCATCGCGATCGCCCTGCTGGGCCTCGGGTTCACCATCGTGCCGGAGCGGATGTACGGCCTCAGCTGGGCCATGGTCGTGATGGGCGCCTGGCTGGTCGTCGCCCCATGGGTCGTGGGCAGTCACCCGGACAAGGGGATCATCTGGAGCAACGCGGTCATCGGCGGCGTCACTGCCCTACTGGGGTTGGTGTGCACCGTGGTAGCGGCGAAACGCAGCCGTAAGGCCCATTCCATGAGCTCGCGCCCCAGCGGAGCGAGCCGCCTCAGCCGAGCGGGACGACCCGACCGCACCGACTGATGTGACGGGCAGAAGACAAGAGAAGAGAGAGGGGTGGTGCGGGCCGGACATCCGGCCCACACCGCCCCTCTCCTGCGCTCGTGGGTGACGCCCGTAAGGGAACCGGGGAGGAGCGGAGAAACAGAAAGACCCCAGATCAACTGGGGTCTCTGCTGGTGTCCGAGGGGGGACTTGAACCCCCACGCCCGATAAAGGGCACTAGCACCTCAAGCTAGCGCGTCTGCCATTCCGCCACCCGGACAAGGTGCCTGTCGCCACGTCTCTGTTCCCCGCGGCGACAAGGACAACAATACCAGGGGTTTGCGGTCCCCCTCACCCGTATTTGCCGTGGTCAGCGGCTGGCCCCGGTCGGCCGCCGGGGCGCTTCGCCGATCCGGCCGACGGTTGGCACCCTGCGTCACCGGGCACGTACAACCCGTCGTATCTCCGTGTATGGGAATGCGCCGGTACTCGGCCCGTTCACGGGATGAGCCGGCACTCCGCTCCCTTCACGGCATGAGCTGGTACTCCGGGAAGTTGCCCGGCGCCCGCTCCCCCGCCGGGCCCTGCGTCACCGCGTGGACCAGCAGCTCGCCGCCGACGAAGGCGCCGCGCCACGACGCCCCGTGGCCGCCGAAGAGTTCCTCGCGATCGCCGCGTGAGCGGGGCTTGGAGTTGCCGACCTTGAAGGCCCGGATCTGCGGGGCCAGCCGGTCGAAGGTTTCCGGGTCGTCGGTCGACAGGGTCGCGACCAGCGCGCCGTTGGAGGCGTTCATCGCGGCCAGCAGCTCCGCCTCCGTATCGACCAGGACGATCGTGTCGACCGGGCCGAAGGGCTCCGCGTGGAAGAGCGGGGACGACGGCGGCGGGCTGAGCAGTGTGACCGGCGGGAGATAGGCGCCGGTGTCCTGGCCGGCCAGGAAGCGGCCGTCCGCGAGGCTGCCCCGGTGCAGCGGGATCGCGCCGCGGTCGATGGCCTCGGCCACCTGGCCGGCCAGCTCCGTGGCCTTCGCCGCGTTGATCAGCGGCCCGAAGTCCAGCTCCGGGAAAGGATCGGACGGGTCCTCCACGGCCAGCGGGTGGCCCGTACGGATGGAGCGCACGGCAGGCAGATACGCCGCCAGGAACGCGTCGAACGCGCTGCGCTGCACCACGAACCTGGGGTAGGCCGTGCACCGCTGCTTCCCGTAGTCGAAGAGCTTGGGGATCACCTTGGAGAGTGCGGACCAGTCCGTGAAGTCCCAGAAGCCCCAGGTGTTGAGCCCCTCCTGTTCGAGGATGTGCCGTTTGCCGAGGTCGGCCACGTCGGTGGCGATCCTCGCCCCGGTGTCCCGGCCGCCCACGAACGAGACACAGCCGATCTCCGGCGAGCGGACCAGAGCCTCCGAGAGCTCACCGCCGCTGCCGCTGACCAGGCTCACCGGGACGCCCTCGCGGGCCATGAGTGCGCAGGCGAGCGTGAGACAGGCAACCCCGCCGTCGGTCGGCGCCTTGGCGATGACCGCGTTCCCGGCCAGCGCCTGCACCAGCATCGCGTGGACCAGTACCGACATCGGATAGTTCCAGCTCGCGATGTTGGACACCGGGCCTTCGAGCGGGGCACGCCCTTCGGCCATCGCCTCGATGCCGTCGGCGTACCAGCGCACACCGTCGATGGCGCGGTCGACGTCGGCCGTGGCCAGCCGCCAAGGCTTGCCGATCTCCCAGACCAGCAGGAGCGCCATCAGCTCACGGTGCTCGGTCAGCGCGTCGAGCGCGGCCAGGACCCGGGCCCGGCGCTCGGGCAGCGGGACCTGGCGCCAGCCGCGGTGCTGGTCGAGGGAGGCGCGTACGGCCTGTGCGGCGGTGGGGGCGTCGAGGCGGGGCGGGCCCGCGATGCGGCTGCCGTCGACGGGGCTGGTCGCGGGCTGCGGCCGTCCGTCGGCCTGCCAGGCGCCTTTCCAGAGGTTCAGTACGCGGTCGTCCCTGAACGCCTCGGGCGCCGCGTCGAGGCAGCGCTGCCAGGCATCGGCCCAGGAGGTTCCGGACTTGAGGGTGAGGGTGGGTGCCATGGGCGGGTCTCCGCTCAGCTGGGCGGGGCAGGTGGTCGTTCTCCTGGTACGCGGCCCACCGCCAGTCGTACGGGCGGCGCCCACCCCGGTCCCGATGACACGGGTGCCGCTCTCAGCGTACGCCGCGATCACCACCACGTCGTGCGCAGACGGCTACACCCTGTGCCCGGCCGGTGGTGATTCCCGCTTTCGGCGCCCCCCTCCGGTCCCGGGTTCCTGCTAGCCCCCGGGCCCCGTCAGTCACCGGCCCCATCGGGCCGTCACGGACAACGCACGACCTGCCCCGCGTACGAGAGGTTCCCGCCGAAACCGAAGAGCAGCACGGGTGCGCCGGACGGGATCTCCCGCCGCTCCACCAGCTTGGACAGGGCCATCGGGATACTGGCCGCGGATGTGTTGCCGGAATCGACCACATCGCGTGCGATCACCGCGTTCACCGCGCCGATCTTCGCGGCCACCGGCTCGATGATCCGCAGATTGGCCTGGTGCAGGACGACGGCGGCCAGCTCATCGGGGGCGACCCCCGCCTTCTCGCAGACCCTGCGGGCGATCGGCGGCAGCTGGGTGGTGGCCCAGCGGTAGACGGACTGCCCCTCCTGCGCGAAGCGCGGCGGTGTCCCCTCGATGCGTACGGCGTTCCCCATCCCGGGGACCGATCCCCACAGCACCGGGCCGATGCCGTCCTCGTCGCAGGCCTCGACCACGGCCGCGCCGGCCCCGTCCCCCACCAGGACACAGGTGGAGCGGTCGGTCCAGTCGGCGATCTCGGCCATCTTGTCGGCGCCGATGACCAGGGCCCGCTCGGCGGATCCGGTCCGTACCGCCTGGTCGGCGACGGCCAGGGCGTGCGTGAAGCCCGAGCAGACGACGTTGACATCCATGGTCGCGGGCGAGCCCATGCCCAGCTTGGCGGCGACGCGGGCCGCCATGTTGGGCGAGCGGTCGATCGCCGTGGAGGTCGCGACGAGCACCAGGTCGATCTCGCCCGGTGCGTGTCCGGCGGCGGCGAGGGCCTTGGCCCCGGCCTGGGCGGCGAGTTCGTCGACCGGTTCCTCGGGACCGGCGATGTGGCGGGTCTTGATCCCCACCCGGGTCCTGATCCATTCGTCGCTGGTGTCGACGAGGGCGGCGACATCGTCATTGGTGAGCACCTTGGCCGGCTGGTAATGGCCGAGTGCGGCGATGCGTGTTCCGGTCATGCCCGGGACCCCTCTGCTGCTGATGTCAGGAGCCCTCCAGTCTCGTCAGCGACTCACCGGTACGACGGCATGTAAAGCAACAGGATTCGGGCGTCCCTCTTGGAGGCTTCGGATCACTTCCGCACGCCGTACGGGCGAACGGCACAGGTACGGGCACGGCTACCGGGAGTACTGCGCCGCTACCGGACGTACCGCGCCGCGCCCTTTTCGGCCGGATGCCCGGTGCCCGCTCCGCGGTCGCCGCCCCCGTCCAGGAGAATGAGAGGGCCGCAGCACCGAGCGAAGAGTAGGACTGATTCCCATGGGCCGGGTCACCGAACGCCGCCGCACCATCCGCATCAGGGACGGCGCGGTCACCACCCGCCCCGACACCCTGGTCGCCGAGGAGCCGCTGGAGATCCGGCTGAACGGCAAGGCCCTGGCCATCACCATGCGCACCCCCGGCGACGACTTCGCCCTCGCGGCGGGCTTCCTGGTCAGCGAGGGAGTGCTCGGTTCGGCGGACGAACTCCAGTCGATCGTGTACTGCGCGGGGGCCACCGCCGACGGCTCGAACACGTACAACGTGGTGGACGTCAGGCTGGCCCCGGGCGTCGAGCTGCCGGACATCACGCTGGAGCGCAACGTCTACACCACCTCCTCGTGCGGGCTCTGCGGCAAGGCGAGCCTGGAAGCGGTACGGACCACCGCGCGCTTCCCGATCGCCGACGCGCCGCCGGTGCGGGTCGAACCGGATGTGCTCTCCGTCCTCCCCGACCGGCTGCGGGCGGCGCAGCAGGTGTTCGACCGGACCGGGGGGCTGCACGCTGCCGCGCTCTTCACACCCGAGGGCGAACTGCTCGACATACGTGAGGACGTGGGCCGCCACAACGCGGTGGACAAGCTGGTCGGCCGGGCTCTGCAGAACGGACTGCTGCCGCTCTCCCAGGTCGTTCTCCTCGTCTCGGGCCGGGCCTCCTTCGAACTGGCCCAGAAGGCGGTGATGGCGGGTATCCCGGTGCTCGCGGCGGTGTCGGCCCCTTCATCGCTGGCGGTGGATCTGGCTGCCGAGTCCGGTCTCACGCTGGTCGGTTTCCTCCGCGGCTCCTCCATGAACGTGTACACGGGTGACGAGCGCATCGCCCTGCGCTCCGGGGTCTGAGCCGGCCCGGGTCTGAGCCGGCCCGCCCCGCCGAGAGCCGCGGACCCTGTTGCCCGCACCGTGCGGCCGCGGTGTGGACGCTGTTCCCCGCGCGGTGCGGCGGCAGTACGGTCAGGGGCATGACCGACCGGCTGTCCGCGACCCAGCGCCGGGCGATCCGGACCGCCGACGCCGGATCCGGACTGCTCCGGGGCCCTGCGGCGGCTCTCGCGCCCCTGGTCGCACAGGGCCTTGCCGTGCGCCATCCGCGGCCCCCGCACCGGCACTATCTGACGCCTGCCGGGCAGCGGATGCGGGAGCGGCTGGCCGCCGAACCGGTCCGGCTGGTCCCGCCGCCGGAGCCGGACCAGGTCCCGGGGCCGGACCAGGTCCCGGCAGCGGACTCCACGGGAGTGGACCCGCCCGGGGTGTTCCATGCCCGCTCCTCCGCCGGGGGCGGGGACACCACGCCGGACCCCGACCCCGTACGGGAGCGTGAGGTGCGCAGCGCGTGGGCCGGTCTGGTCGAGATGCGCCGGGTCACCAACCCCGACCGCTCGGTGGAGCGGCCGTGCGCCTGGGAGCGTACGCATCTGACCCAGGCCGTCGCACTGGCACTTGAGGCGGGCTGCTGCCATGGCTATCTGGTGAGCGAGTCGGCGCAGCCCGAGGCGGTCCGGGTGGACGGGCCCGCTCCCTGGGCCTACACGGAGACACTGAACCGGGCGGGCTGGCAGACCTCGGCGCATACGGACCGGCGGGCGGGCGCCGCCTATCTGCTGGCCTCACCGCGCCGCGTCTGACCGCCCGCGGCGTCATGCGCCCCGCGTGTCCTGGGCGTCCGGCGCGTGCACGATCCGGGAGAGCAGCGCGGTGAGCTGTGCGCGTTCGGCCGGGTCGAGCGGGGCGAGCAGTTCGTCGTTGGCGGCGTCGCCCAGCTCCTCCAGGCGGTGCAGCGCGGTGCGCCCCGCGGACGAGACGGCGATCGCGTTCTTCCGCCGGTCCGCGGGGTCGGGTGTGCGGGTGACGAGGCCCTTGGCCTGGAGTTCGCCGACGACCGTGACCATGTCCTTGGGATCGATGCGTACCGTACGGCCCAACTCCGCCTGGGACACGGGCCCGAGCGCCGCGACGGCGGTCAGCACCACATGGTGCGGCAGCCGCAGCCCCTCCCCCGCGAACGCGTCGGCGAGCAGCCGGTGGCCGCGGGCCGCCGCCCGGCCGAGCAGCCAGCTGGGCAGTGCGGTGATCCGGGCGAGCGCGGGAGAGGTCTCGGATGTCATGGGACGACTCTAACGGAAAACCATTGGGGCCCCCAACGAAAATCGGATACCGTTGGGGGCCCCAATGAAACCTGGAGGTGCCCATGCGCCGTGTCCGGTACGACACGAACGGCGGGCCCGAGGTCCTGTACGTGGAGCAGGCCCCCGTCCCCGAACCCGGCCCCGGCGAACTGCTGGTCCGCTCCGAGGCGATCGGGGTGACCCTGCCCTCCGTACGGAAGGTGCGCGAGGGCAGCGTCCCCGCGCCGCTGGGCGGCGAGATCGCGGGCACGGTCGCCGCCGTCGGGGCCGGGGTCACCCGCTTCGCGGCCGGTGACCGGGTGACCGGCCTCTGCTTCGCGGGCTCCTACGCGGACCTTGCCGTCCTGGGCGAGCCGTTCGCGACCAGGATCCCTGAGCACGCGAGTGCGGTGGACGCGGTGGCCCTGGTCCGCAGCGGCCTGGTGGCCCGGGGCGCCCTGCATGCCGCCAGGACCGGTCCGGGCGAATCGGTGCTGGTGACGGCTGCCGCGAGCGGTGTCGGCCATCTGGCGCTCCAGCTGGCCCGCCTGGACGGCGCAGGACGGTTGGTCGCCGCCACCGGCTCCGCGGAGAAGGCGGAGTTCCTGCGCGGGCTCGGCGCCGACGCGGTGGTGACGTACGACGAAGCGGACTGGGGTGAGCCGGTGGACGTCGTGGTGGACGGGGTCGGCGGGACGCTGCTCGCCCCGGCGGTCGCCACCCTCGCGCCGAACGGGCGGCTGGTCGCGTTCAGTTCGGGCGGCGGCACCCTTGAGGCGTACTCCCTGCTGACCGGCGCCAAGTCGGTCATCGGCTTCCAGATGGCGCTCATCGCCAGGGACCGGCCCGAGCTGTACGCGCAGTGGTGCGCCGAGCTGTGGGAGCTGCACCGCAGCGGACGGCTGCGGGCCGCCGTGCACGCCGAGATCCCGCTCGAAGAGGCGGCGCTGGCCCACCGGTTCATCGAGTCCCGGGCCAACCTCGGCAAGGTAGTGCTGATCACCGGGTAGCGGTCGCGGCCGGGACCGGTTGCTCCACCCCGGCGGGCAGCGGGTCGCGAGAGCGGCGCTTGGCGATCACCGCGCAGACCATCAGCTGCATCTGGTGGAAGAGCATCAGCGGAAGCACGGCCAGCGACGCCTGCGCGCCGAACAGCACACTCGCCATGGGCAGTCCGGCCGCCAGGCTCTTCTTCGAACCGGCGAACTGGATGGCGATCCGGTCGCCCCGGTCGAAGCCGAGCCGCTTGGCTCCGTACCAGCTCAGCACCAGCATGACGGCGAGCAGCACCGCCTCGGCCCCGAGCAGCCCCAGCAGCCGGACGAAGCTCACCTGGTGCCAGACACCGCGCACCATGCCCTCGCTGAACGCCGCGTAGACCACCAGCAGGATCGAGCCCCGGTCGACATAGCCGAGGACCTTCTTGTGCCGTACGAGGAAGCCGCCCACCCAGCGGCGCAGCAACTGCCCCGCCACGAACGGCACCAGCAGCTGAAGCACGATCTTCAGCAGCGAGTCGGCGGAGAAGCCGCCCCCGCCGCTGCCCAGGACCAGCGCCGCCAGGACCGGGGTGATGACGATGCCGGCGAGCGAGGAGAAGGAGCCCGCGCAGATCGCGGCGGGCACATTGCCGCGGGCGATCGAGGTGAAGGCGATCGACGACTGGATGGTCGAAGGGACCAGGCAGAGGAAGAGCAGCCCGTTGTAGAGCGGGGGCGTCAGCAGGAACGGCACCAGCCCGCGCGCCGCGAGACCCAGCAGCGGGAACGCGACGAAGGTGCAGGCCAGGACGGTGAGGTGGAGCCGCCAGTGCTTCAGCCCCTCGACCGCCTCGGCGGTGGAGAGCCGCGCGCCGTAGAGGAAGAAGAGCAGGGCGACCGCCCCGGTGGACGCTCCCCCCGCCACGTCGGCCGCCGCACCACGGGCCGGCAGCAGCGCCGCCACGGCGACGGTACCGATCAGGGCCAGGATGTACGGATCGATCGGCAGCCAGGACGGAAGCTGCGGCTTTCGGCGGCTCATGGTCTCCACTTGCTCTCGGGTACGGACCATCGGGTACGGACTCTCGGGTACGGAAGGTGTCGTGACCATGGTCCACGCGATCCCTCTGATCGGGAATCCTGCATACCACTCTGACTGACATCACGAAGCGCGATAACCTCAGGATCATGTACGACCCCGCGCAACTGCGCACCTTCCTCACCGTGTCGCAGACCCTGAGCTTCACCCAGGCCGCCCACCGCCTCGGCCTGCGCCAGTCGACGGTGAGCCAGCACGTCCGCCGGCTGGAGGAGGCGACCGGCCGGACCCTGTTCACCCGCGACACCCACAGCGTGGAGCTGACGGAGGACGGCGAGGCGATGCTGGGCTTCGCCCGTACGATCCTCCAGGGCCACGAGCGGGCGGCGGCCTTCTTCGCGGGCGCCCGGCCGCGCGGCAGGCTGCGCTTCGGCGCGTCGGAGGACTTCGTGCTGACCAGGCTGCCGGAGATCCTGGAGTCGTTCCGCACCGAGCACCCCGAGGTGGATCTGGAACTCACCGTCGGCCTCTCCGGCACCCTGCACGAGCAGCTGGCGGCGGGCGGGCTCGACCTGGTGCTGGCCAAACGGCGGAGCGGCCAGAGCCACGGCCGCCTCGTCTGGCGCTCCACCCTCGTCTGGATCGGCGCACCCCGGCTGCGCATCGACCCCGAACGCCCGCTGCCGCTCATCCTCTTCCCGCCGCCCGGCATCACCCGCGCCCGCGCTCTCGAAGTGCTGGAGGAGGACGGCCGGGCCTGGCGCATCGCCTGTACGAGCACCAGCCTCAGCGGGCTGATCGCGGCGGCCCGCGCGGGCCTCGGCATCATGGCGCACACCCGCGGCCTGATCCCGCCGGGGCTGACCCAGGTACCGGCCAGGGCCGGGCTGCCCGACCTCGGGGATGTGGACTTCGTCCTGCTGCACGGCCGGGAGGGCGGAAACGCCCAGGAGGCCGCCGACGCGCTGGCGTCGGCGATCCTGACGGGCGCCGACCGGCTGCACCACCAGGTTTAGGCGTACTGCCCGGTGTGACACCACCAGGTCCAGGCGTACGGACCGGTGAAGGAATGCCCTCACG
Organism: Streptomyces sp. NPDC054757; assembly: GCF_053612185.1. NCBI lineage: Bacteria > Bacillati > Actinomycetota > Actinomycetes > Kitasatosporales > Streptomycetaceae > Streptomyces > Streptomyces sp. NPDC054757. The sequence continues at coordinate 48,570 of NZ_JBSHBW010000016.1, read as the reverse complement.
TCCCGGCGCGGCGGAGTCCAGGGTTTGCGCGGCGGAACCTACGGCTTGTGGGTTACCCAGAGCGACTCCGCCGGCCAGTGGTGTGCCCAGTCGGGTGGGTCGGTTTCGTTGTAGCCGTTGGGTGTTCCGCGTCCGGGCCGCGGCTCGATGAGGTCGTCGATGAGGAGACCCGCGCCGCGCAGGACCCTGACCCAGTCGCCGTAGGTGAGCTGATAGCTGGTCGCGCCGTCGCCCTCGGCGATGGTGTTCAGCCCGAAGTAGTCCTGCCGCAGCGTCGTGGTCACGCGGCCCGCGGCTTCGTCGTAGCAGGCTTCGAACCAGGGGCTGGCGACGTTGAACACCAGGCGCCCGCCCCGGCTCAGGACACGTGCGGCCTCCGGGACGGCCAGGTGCGGGGGCGCCCAGCTGAGCCCACCGAAGTCGCAGAACACCAGGTCGAAGCTGTCGGCGACGAAGGGAAGTTGTTCGGCGGCGCCTTGCACCAGCGGGTAGCGGGCCGCTCCCCTCGCACGGGCCGCCGCGGCGAGCTGGGCTTCGGACAGGTCGATCCCGACCACGGTGGCCCCCTCGGCGGCGAGCGCCCTGGACCACTGGCCGGCGCCACAGCCCAGTTCGAGTACGCGCTTGCCGGTGACGTCGCCCAGGGCGTGCAGGTGCGCGTCGGGGACGGAGTACATGCCCCACAGCCGGGGCGTGGCGCCGATCTGCGGGTCGTGCTCGTGCTGGTAGGCGCTGCTGATCCGGTTCCAGAGCCGCCGGTTGGCGGGGATGCTGTCCACGTGCCGAGTCCAGCACTGGCTGCTGGGGGCGGTCAACACGATGGGGGCACTGGCCGGCCCTCGCCTCGGTCCGGGCCTGGCTCCGTCCGCACCTCCCCCGGACAGAACAACCAGCAAACAGAACACCTAGGAAACCGTCCGCCCGGCGGGCCGCTCCTCGTACGTGAGCTGCTTGACCCGGCGCAGCATCGGGGTGCACTCCACATGCTGGACCCCCTCCAGCCGGCCGAGGCGTGCGCTCACATACGCGTACAGCTCAGGGGTGTCGCGGCAGACCACCACAGCGAAGAGATTGCACGGTCCCGATACCGCGCTCGCGGTGGCCACCTCCCGGTGTGTCGCCAGCGCGCGCCCGACCGCGTCCAGCGCGGAAGGGGCCGCGGTGATCCACAGCAGGGCGGCGATGCCGTACCCGAACTGCTCGGAGTCGAACTGCACATCGATGAAGAGCGTGCCGGAGCCCAGCAGCTGGTCGAGCCTGCGGCGCACCGCCGACTCCGAACGGCCCGTGGCCTTGCTGAGTTCGGCGAAGGAGGCACGGCCGTCGCGTGCCAGTGCGGCGACCATCGGCTCGTCGTCCGCGGTGATGCCGGAGCCTGGCGCCCGCCCGGCATCGGCCGGGCGGAGCGCCGCGACCTGCGCGTCGGTGAGCGCGCGGCTCTTGCCGAGCCAGCCGGCCGGGCCTCCGTAGAAGCGGTGGAGCAGCTGATGGGCTCTGATCTCCGTGATGCTCGGGGTGCGCGGGAGCTTTCCGAGGAGCAGGGCCTCGTGTTCACCGCGGGTGCGGGCGCTGGTCTGGCCGACCACCTCGGTGCCGCCCGATGTGAGTCCGATCCAGGCGGTGTCGGGGCGGCGGGCCAGCGCTCTGGCGATCGAGTCGGCGGCGTCGGGCGCGCAGCGCAGCCGGAGCATCCAGGTGTCCTGGCCGAGGCTCGCCGCGTCGCGCACCCCGACCACGCGCAGGCCGCCCTCGGTGTGCAGGCGCCGGTACCGGCGGGCGACCGTCTGGTCGGAGACGCCGAGGACCGCCGCGAGCCTGCTGAACGAGGCGCGCGCATTGACTTCGAGCCCGTGCAGCAGCTGGAGGTCGAGCTCGTCGAAGTCATGCGATTCCACGGTTTGCCACCCTTCAGATGTCGGCTTCCGGCGAATATCCGACCATGGTTAGGGGATCCCGCCGTGCCCATCCGATCGTACGGGGGACCACAAGCAGGACCGAGAGGCCGTGGAACACGGCACAGGGAGAGAACGACATGCGTAAGTGGGGGCCGCTCATAGCGGTCTGTCTGGGCACCTTCATGCTGCTGCTCGATGTGACGATCGTGATCGTGGCGCTGCCCGACATGGCGGGTTCGCTGAAGGCCTCGCTCTCCGATCTCCAGTGGGTGATCGACATCTACGCGCTGGCGCTCGCCGCGCTGCTGCTCGGCGCGGGGGCCGCGGCCGATGTCACCGGGCGGCGCAGGCTGTACGCGGCGGGCACCGCCCTGTTCGCCCTGGCCTCGCTGGCCTGCGGTCTCTCGACGAGTCCGGCGATGCTGATCGCGATGCGCGGGCTCCAGGGGGTGGGCGGCGCCGCCATGTTCGCGACGACCCTCTCGCTGCTCGGCGCCGCCTACCAGGGGCGGGACCGCGGTGTGGCGCTCGGGGTGTGGGGCGCGGTGAGCGGTGCGGCGGCGGCGATCGGGCCGGTGCTCGGCGGGGTGCTGACGCAGTCGCTGGACTGGCGGTGGATCTTCTTCGTCAATCTGCCGGTGAGCGCGGCGGCCATCTGGATCACGCTGCGCACGGTCACCGAGTCGCAGCGGCAGTCGGACCGCAGGGTCGACTGGGCCGGTACCGCGACGTTCGCGGTGTTCGCCGGGGCGCTGACGTTCGCCGTGGTCCGCGCGGACACCGTGGGCTGGACCTCCGGACGTACCGGGGCGGCCGTGGCCGTCGCCGTGGTGGCGCTGGCCGCCTTCGTGCTGGTCGAGCGGCGTGCCGTGCATCCGCTGCTCGATCTGGGGCTGCTGCGCCGCCCGTCGTTCGCCGTGGTGATGGTGGGCGCGCTCGCCTTCAACGCGGCTGCGTTCGGGGTGCTTCCGTACACCTCGATCTGGCTCCAGACGCTGCTAGGGATGAGTCCGGTCAAGGCGGGGCTCGCCGTACTGCCGCTGGCCGTGGCCTCGTTCGTGGTGGCGGCGGTCGGTGGACGGCTGCTGCACGGCAGGTCGCCCCGGCTCGTGATCGGCGGCGGTCTCGTCCTGATCGGCGCCGGGGCACTGGCCCAGGCCACGCTGGACGCGGGGTCGGACTGGACCGGTCTGTCGGCCGGTCTTGTGCTGGCCGGGATCGGCGTGGGGCTGGTGTCGCCCGCGCTCGCGGGGGCTGCTCTCGCCTCCGTACCGCCGCGCAACGCGGGGATGGCGGGCGGCGCGGTCAACACCTTCCGCCAGCTCGGATTCGCGCTGGGCGTCGCGGTGTTCGGCACCGTACTGACCTCGCAGATGGAGGGGGCACTGCCCGGTCCCTCCGCGGCGGCACACTCCACGGCCCATGTCCTGGCCGGCGGCGGGGCCTCCGCGCTGCGCTCCCGGATCCCGGATGCCACGCTGCACGGCGCCTTCGCCTCGGGGCTCAATGGCGCCGCGCTCGTCGCGGGCATCCTGGGCCTGGTCGCCGGGGCCGCGGTTCTGGCCTTCCTGCGTCCCGCCACCGGCCCCGGCGAGCGGCAGAACGGGCGGCAGGACGAGCGGCCGCCGGTGCGCGCCGACGAGCCTGCGGTCGCCGCGTCCCGGTGACCGTGCTGCGGTGACCACGTCCCGGTAGCCACGTCCCCGTGACCACGTCCCGGTGAGTCGGCGTGGCCGGAAACGGTGCCCTGAGGTCGCCGGGAGACATCGCCATGAGATACAGAGGGTGTCCGCACGATCCGTGCGGGCACCCTCCGTGCGTCCCGGCGCCACCATCGGCCCGGAATCCGCCGCCATCGGCCCGGAATCCGCCGCCACCGGGCCGGATCCGCCCCCGCCCCGCCCGTGATCACAGTGGGATCACAGCCACATCACAGGACGCTGCGGTCGGCGGAATGCCCCGCCCCGCGCAACCCCCGCAGGTCACAGGGGTTGAGCGGCCTCCGTGCCTGCTCGGTACAGATTCCGTGGAGATTCCACCTCGCGGAACTTACCGTTCGGTCAGGAGGGTGCCCAACCCTTCCCCAGGTGGGTACATTTCACCTGCCGAACCCCCTGCGGAACCTCGCGGTATCACCGCAAACCGGTCACTGGACCCATCGAACGCCGGGTCCCGCGTTGGGGTAGCGTCACGGCGCTGTGCGGAGCGTCACATAGGAGCAGGTCATTTTGCGCGAGTTCACTGTCCCACCCATAGTGACGGCGCCCCAGGTCGGCGGACTGGCGGACGTCGTGTTCGAGCACGCCGATGACGACCCCCACCGGCCGGCGCTCGGCCGGAAGGAGGACGGGCGCTGGTACGACATGTCGGCCGGCGAATTCCGGGACCAGGTGCTCGCACTCGCCAAGGGGCTGCTCGCCGACGGAGTGCGGTTCGGCGACCGGGTGGCGATCATGTGCCGGACCCGCTACGAGTGGACGCTCTTCGACTTCGCCCTCTGGTCCGTGGGCGCCCAGTCGGTCCCCGTCTACCCGACGTCATCCGCCGAGCAGGTCCTCTGGATGCTGTACGACTCGGAGGTCAGCGCGTGCATGGTGGAGCACGAGGACCACGCCATGACCATCGGCTCGGTGATCGACCGGCTGCCCGCGCTGCGCAGGCTCTGGCAGCTGGACGCGGGCGTCCTCGACGAACTCCTCGCGGCGGGCGCCGACATCGACGACGACGTGGTGCACCGCCACCGGCAGTCCGTGACCTCGGACTCCGTCGCCACCGTCATCTACACCTCCGGCACCACGGGTCGCCCCAAGGGCTGTGTGATCACCCACGCCAATCTGATGTACGAGGCCGACACGATGGTCGCCCGCTGGGAGCCGGTGTTCCGCTCCAAGCGCGGTGAGACCTCGTCGACGCTGCTCTTCCTGCCGCTCGCCCATGTATTCGGCCGGATGGTCGAGGTGGCGGCCGTCCGCGGCCGGGTGAAACTGGCCCACCAGCCGGAGCTGGCGGCCCGCGCGCTCCTGCCCGACCTGGCCGCCTTCCGCCCGACCTTCATCCTCGCCGTGCCCTACATCTTCGAGAAGGTCTTCAACGCGGCCCGCCGCAAGGCCGAGACCGAGGGGAAGGCCGCCCCCTTCGACAAGGCCGTCGAGGTGGCGGTGCGCTATGCGGAGGCCCTGGAGCACAAGGCGTTCGGGCTCGGCCCCGGCCCGTCGGCGGGTCTGCGGATGCAGCACCAGTTCTTCGAGAAGGTCGTCTACGCGAAGGTGCGCGAGGCGATGGGCGGCCGGGTGCGGCACGCGATGTCCGGTGGTTCGGGGATGGACCGGCGGCTCGGTCTCTTCTACGAGGGCGCCGGCGTCTCCATCTACGAAGGGTACGGACTCACCGAGTCGACGGCGGCGGCCGCCGCCAATCCGCCCGAGCGCACCCGCTACGGCACGGTCGGCCAGCCGATCCCCGGTGGCACCGTGCACATAGCCGACGACGGCGAGGTGTGGGTGCGCGGCCGGAACGTGTTCGGCGGCTACCTCAACTCCCCCAAGGCCACCGACGGCGTACTCCACGAGGGCTGGCTCTCCACCGGTGACCTGGGCTCGCTGGACGACGACGGATATCTCACCATCACCGGCCGCAAGAAGGAGATCCTGGTGACCTCCGGCGGAAAGAGCGTCTCGCCGACCGGTCTTGAGGAGCGGGTACGGGGCCATCCCCTGGTCGCCCAGTGCCTGGTCGTGGGCAACGACCGCCCCTATATCGCTGCGCTCGTCACGCTCGACCAGGAGGCGGTCGCGCACTGGCTCTCGCTGCACGGCAAACCGCCGATGAAACCGGCCGCCCTGGTGCGCGACCCGGATCTGGAGATGGAGGTCAGGCGGTCCGTGGTGGCGGCGAACACCCTGGTCTCGCAGGCCGAGTCGATCCGGACGTTCCGGATCCTCGCCCATCAGTTCTCCGAGGAGCACGGCCTGCTCACCCCGTCGCTGAAACTCAAGCGCAAGGCGATCGAGACGGCGTACAGCGAAGAGGTCGACGCGCTCTACCGGTGAGGCGCTCCGGAGCGGGCCGCCCTGCCGCCGAGGCGCTCCGGAGCCGGGCCGCCCTGCCGCTGAGGCGCCCGCCACCGTGACCGGGTGTCCCTGATGCCCGCGATGCCCGAGATGCCCGTGAGGGGATTTCCCCGGCGGCGGGGCGGGAATGGGGCGCTCCGTGTGATCGTTGACCAAAGGCGTATCAACCGATGACGTACTCACCCATCACGCACCAAGAGGAGTCGACCGCTCGTGAGCAAGGTCCCCTTCATCACCCTCAACAACGGCGCCCGGATGCCGCAGCTCGGCTTCGGGGTCTGGCAGGTCGCCGACGACGAGGCCACGAAGGCCGTCGGTACCGCGCTGGAGGCCGGCTACCGCAGCATCGACACCGCTGCGATCTACGGCAACGAGGAGGGCACAGGGAAGGCGCTCGCCGCATCGGGAATCGCGCGTGACGAACTCTTCGTCACCACCAAGCTGTGGAACGCCGAGCAGGGTTACGACTCGACCCTGCGCGCCTTCGACACCTCGCTGTCCAAGCTGGGCCTCGACTACGTCGACCTGTATCTGATCCACTGGCCGGTCCCCTCCAAGGACGCCTACGTGGACACGTACAAGGCGTTCGAGAAGATCCACGCCGACGGCCGCGCCAAGTCCATCGGTGTCTCCAACTTCCTTCCGGAGCACCTGAAGCGGCTGCTGGGCGAGACCTCCGTGGTCCCCGCCCTCAACCAGATCGAGCTCCACCCGCAGCTCCAGCAGGCCGAGTCGCGTGCCTTCCACGCGGACCACGGCATCCACACCGAGGCCTGGTCCCCGCTCGGCCAGGGCAAGGGGCTGCTGGAGGTCCCGACCATCGTCGCCATCGCGCAGAAGCACGGCCGCAGCGCCGCCCAGGTGGTGCTGCGCTGGCATCTGCAGACCGGCAACGTCGTCATCCCCAAGTCCGTGACCCCGTCGCGGATCAGGGAGAACATCGACGTCTTCGGCTTCGAGCTGGACGCCGACGACCTGGCGGCCATCGCCGCACTCGACGAGGGCAAGCGGCTGGGCGCCGACCCGGCCACCATGGCCCTCGGCACCTGACCCGGCCCGTTCCGCGACATGGCCGCCCGCACCGCACCGGTGCGGGCGGCCATGTCGGCGTTGCCCGTTGTGCGGCGGATCAGCCCCGGCGTGCGGTGTGCACCGTGCGGGTCGTCAGCAGATAGGTGTCGTCGCGCAGCAGCAGCCCCCGCGGGTCCTCCGGGGCCAGCAGGACGTCGATGGCGGCGGCGTCCTCCGCGGTGAGCCGGTCCGCGAAGATCTCGCGCTGCCGGGTGAAGTGCGCGACGAGCTGCTCGCGTACGGCGCCGGGCAGCGGTGCGGGGATGTCGAGCAGGAACGACCTGGTGCCGGACGGTGTGAGGCCCGCCGCGGTGAGCAGGGCGCGCCAGTCCTCGACCTCGCGCCGCGAGCCGGGCAGCTTCGCCCGCATCTCCTCGAACCACTCGGCCCCGGCCGCGTCGAGCCGCGCCTCCAGATCCGGCCTGCCGATGCCGGTGTCACGCGGCAGATGACGTGCGGTGAGGCCGCCTTCGGCCACGGCGAGGATGCCGCCGGGGCGCAGCAGCCCGGCGAAGCCCCGGAGCGCGGCGCGCTGGTCACCGATGTGATGCAGCGAGTTACCCGCCCATACCAGATCGGCGCCCCCCAACTCCCCCATGTCCTGCGGGAGTTCGGCCCGGAGAGTATGAACCCGGCCGTCCAGGCCGGTGCGCGCCGCCCGCTGCCGGGCACGGTCGAGCAGGGCCGGGGATGCGTCGACTGCGACCACTTCCGCGTACGGGAAGACCTCGGCGAGCAGACAGGTGACAACTCCCGGCCCACTGCCGACGTCGAGGATCCGGCGGACGCCGCCAACGGAGAGCTGTTCGGCGATCCAGGCCGCCGCGCGCTGGTGTACGGGCCGGTTCAGCTCGGCGGCCCGCTCCAGGAGCGGGGCCATGACGTCCCAGTCGATTTCGGTGGTGTCGTGGTGGTGGCTCATGGGGCCAGGGTGCACCGCCGGCCGCCGGACACGGGAACTGCGTTGCCGTTACGGCAAAACGGACTGCCCTCAGCTCGCCCCGTGCCCCGGAGCGGTCTCCTCGACCCGTCGGGCCAGTTCGAAGTCCTTGGCGGTGATCGCGCCGCCCGCGTCATGGGTGTGCACGCTCAGGGCCACCGTGTTGTATCCGAGCGTCAGCTCGGAGTGGTGGCCCAGCTCCTCCTGGATCTGTGCGATGTGAACGACCATCGCGGTGGCGGCGAAGTGGCCGGGCAGCCGGTACGAGCGGCTGATCCGGTCGCCCTCCACCGACCAGCCGGGCAGCTCGTCCAGCCGGTCCTCGGTCTCTTTCGGCGTCAGCGGTTCCGCGGGCATGTGCGGTACTCCTTCCGGGGGTCTGTCCGTACGACGTTACGGTCTGGGGATGACAACTGTCGCTCCCGACACCGGAGTGGGGCCCCTGCTGCGCGACTGGCGCAGACAGCGCCGGATCAGCCAGCTGGAGCTGGCCCTGCGGGCCGGCTCGTCGGCCCGCCACATCAGCTTCATCGAAACGGGCCGGTCCCGCCCCAGCGAGGAGATGGTGCTGCGCCTCGCGGAACATCTGGACGTGCCCGTCCGGGAGCGCAATGCGCTGCTGCTCTCGGCGGGCTATGCGCCGCGGTACGGGGAGACCATGCTCGACGACCCTTCGATGGGGCCGCTGCACGAGGGGATCAACCAGCTTCTGCGGGGGTACGAGCCGTATCCGGCGCTGGTCGTCGACGCGCGGTACGACGTGGTCGCCGCCAACCGCGGTATCGCGATGCTGCTGGAGGGGGTGGCCGAGCAGCTGCTCGGACCGCCGCTGAACGCGATGCGGCTCACGCTGCACCCGTCCGGGCTGGCCCCGCGTATCCGCAATCTGCACGAGTGGCGGGGGCATCTGCTGCACCAGATGGAGCGCCAGCTCGCGTTGGCCCGCTCCGATTCGCTGCGAGAACTGTACGAGGAGGTCGCGGGCTATCCGATTCCCGCCCCCGCGAAAGAGCGGCCGGGGCCGGGCGAGCAGTCATTTCCGCGTTTCGCGCTGCCGTTGGAGATCGAGCACGAAGGGCGGGTGCTCTCCTTTCTCTCGTCCATCTCCACCTTCAATACACCGATGGACGTGACCGTGGCCGAGCTGGCGATCGAGACGTTCCTGCCGGCCGATCCCGGCACGGTCGCCTATCTGCGGTCACTCCGGCCGACGGCCTGAACGCGACGGGAAATCCACCGCGGGCCCGACGGCTCAGGGCGAGCCGGGACGGGCCAGGACGGGCCAGAGAACTGGCCGGGATGCGCCAGGGAACTGGCCGGGACGCGCCGGGGAACTGGCCGCGGATATCAGGGAACCTGCCGCAGATACAGAGCCCCGCAGGTGTGGCAGAAGGGCTGGCTCCCGCCGGTCCCCCAGGCGTCCGTCGACTGCCTGGGTGCGCCGGGGTCGAGTTCACGCCCGCACAGCGCCGTCGTCTCCCCGGCGTGCGTGATGTGCCAGTACTCCACCTGAGGGTGCTCGTCCGATGGCGACGAGCCCTCCTGGAGATAGGCCCGCATGACGTATTCCATTTCCGCCTCCTTGTCTCTTATTCTCCCACCTCGGCAAATGGATCGACGTCACATGCGAATGCCCTGACCCGTCGTGTCCCGGCCGTACTCCGGGACAACCGGGATAAAGGGACTCCGGAATTCCGCCGACGACTTCGGGGCGACGTCCGGTCGTTGTCCCACCCGGCCGTCGCAGAGCCGGGCCTCTGTCGCATATGCTTCCGGGCGATACGGCGCCCCGTGACCCGCGCCGTCGGGCTGGGTGGGGTGGAGTGTGTCCGAGATGTCTGTGGCCGCTTCGGCGCGTCCTGGGGTGCCTGCCGCGAGGAACCGGCAGCAGCTCCTGACGGCGACCGGTGAGTACGTCGGCGACATCGAAGCGGTCCTGCTGCTGGTCGAGGACGACGCGGGGGACGCCCTGCTCGTCGAGGAGATGCTGGCCGACAGCGATCTGGACTCCCCGGTCAGCTGGTGCAAGACGCTGGCGGCGGCCCAGCAGTTCCTGCGGACCTGCCGCACCCCGGTGTGTGTGCTGCTCGATCTGCATCTGCCGGACGTCCAGGGGCTCGACGCGGTCACCCGTATCGTCGGCTCGGCGCCCGATGTGGCGATCGTGGTGCTGACGGGTCTCGCCGAGGGCGACGCGGGCCTGGCCGCCGTGGCCACCGGCGCGCAGGACTACCTGGTCAAGGACCGGCTCGACCCCGAGTCGCTGAGCCGCGCCGTCCGCTACGCCCTCCAGCGCAAGCAGGTCGAGCAGTCGGCCGCCGCGCTGCAGGCCAACCGGCGGATGGCGGAGGAGAACGCCCGGCTGGAGCGGGGGCTGCTGCCCGTGCCGCTGCTGCGCGGGCGTGACTTCGAGGCCGTCGCGCGGTACACCCCGGGGCGGGCCCACGGGCTGCTCAGCGGGGACTTCTACGACGTGGTGGAGACCGCCGATCGCACCGTGCACGCGGTGATAGGCGACGTCTCGGGTCATGGGGCGGCCGAGGCGGCCCTCGGTGTGTGTCTGCGGGTCGCCTGGCGTACCGCCGTGCTGTGCGGGATGGAGCATCTGGAACAGATCAGGCTCCTGGAGGAGATCCTGGTCGCCGAGCGCTCGGATCCGTGCATCTTCGCCACCGTGACCTCGCTGGTCTTCCCGCCCGGCGGCCGCACCGTACGGGTCACCCGGGCCGGACATCCCGGGTTCCTGGTCCGGCACGGCGCGGAGGTCGGCTGGGCCGAGCCGGGCGGCGGTATGGCCCTGGGCCTCGCCCCCGGCGCGGCCCGCTGGACGGAGACCGAGCTGCCGCTGCCCAGCGGCGGGCAGCTCGTGCTGTTCACCGACGGGCTGTTCGAGGGCCGTACCGGCGCCGAGTCCAGGCTCGGGGAGACGGGGCTGCTGGATCTGGCCCGAAGACACGGGGCGTTGCCCGCCGCCGGATTCGTCGACGCGCTGGTGCGCGGCGCGGACGACGGGGCAGCGCCCTACGGGGGCCTCGCGGACGACGTGGCCGTCCTGCATCTCGGATGGGGGCCGACTCACCATGAGTAGTCAGATCAGTCAGACAAGCCGGACCGAGGGCGTCGGTCAGAGTGGTGGGACCGCCGTGGACGACCGGGCGGCCGACAGCGGCCACAGCGGCACCGGCACGGAGCCCGGCGACGCCCCGGGCAGCGGTGGCCGCCCCGCGCAGCCCCCGGCACGGCCACGCTTCCGCTCCCGTCTCTCGGTGCAGAACTGGGTCCATCTGATCCTCGCCGGATTCGTGATCGTGGTCTGCGGCTGCACAGCCGTGGGCGGTGTCTTCCTCTCCCGTACCAACGACAGGACCACCGCACTCGTCGACCGCATCCAGCCGGCCCGCTCCGCCTCCCTCCAGTTGCAGAAGGCGCTCCTGGACCAGGAGACGGGTGCCCGCGGCTATGCGCTCAGCGGCGACGTGTCCTTCCTGCAACCGTACGAACAGGGCGTACGCGACGAGCGGGTCTACCGCGCCAGGGTCGGCGCGTTCACCGGCTCGGGGCGCCCCTACGCGCAGGACCTGGAGCGGCTCAGGCTGGCCGCGCAGAAGTGGCGCAGCGAGCAGGCCGAACCGCTGATCGCCGCCGTACGGGCCGGGGGGCGCGGCGCCGCGTCGGTGGCACAGATCGCACGGAGCAAGTCCGCCTTCGACGGGCTGCGGGCCGACATGGCCGTGCAGCAGCGCCACATCGAGGATGACGCGGCGCGCGCGAGGGCCGGTCTCGACGCGGCCCGCCGGACCCAGGACCGGGTACTGATCGCCCTGCTCGCCGCCTTCGCCCTGGTGGTGGTCACGCTCAGTGTGCTGCTGCACCGGATCGTGGGCCGGCCGCTGAACGCGCTGCGCGTCTCGTCCGGGACCGTACGCGGCGGGGACTTCCACCACCGGATCGAGATCGGCGGGCCCGCCGATGTGCGGGCCGTCGGAGCGGCCGTGGAGGACATGCGGCGGCGGCTCGCCGACGAGCTGGGCGACTCCCTGGAGCGCGAGACGCTGCTCGCCGGGCAGGCCGAGGAGCTGCGGCGGTCCAATTCGGAGCTGGAGCAGTTCGCCTATGTCGCGTCGCACGACCTCCAGGAGCCGCTGCGCAAGGTCGCCTCGTTCTGCCAGCTGCTTGAGAAGCGGTACGGCGAGGTGCTGGACGACCGGGGCAAGCAGTACATCGACTTCGCGGTGGACGGCGCCAAGCGGATGCAGGTCCTCATCAACGACCTGCTCACGTTCTCCCGGGTCGGCAGAGTTCTCGACGGCTGGAAGACCGTCTGCCTCGACGCCTCGCTGGACGGGGCGCTGGCCAATCTGGCACTGGCGGCCGAGGAGTCGGGGTCGACCGTCGTACGGACGGACCCGCTGCCCGAGGTGACCGGCGACCCCACGGCGCTGGCCATGCTCTGGCAGAACCTGATCGGCAACGCCGTCAAGTTCCGCAGGCCCGGCCACCCCTCCGTCGTCACCGTCGGCTGCACCGCCGACGGCGACAGCTGGCATGTGACCGTGGCGGACAACGGCATCGGGGTCGCCCCGGAGTTCGCCGAGAAGATCTTCGTGATCTTCCAGCGGCTGCACGCACGGGACGAGTACGACGGAACCGGCATCGGGCTCGCGCTCTGCCGGAAGATCGTCGAGTTCCACGGCGGCCGGATCTGGCTGGACGAGTCGGTGACGGAGGGCGCGTGCATCCACTTCACGCTCCCGGTGAGCCCCGCCCCCGCCCCCGCCCCCGCCCTCACCGCCGAGCACCCCACCACAGAACAGGGAGACACCGCGTGAACACCACCCTCCAGACCATCGAGGTCCTGCTCGTGGAGGACGACCCGGGCGACGAGCTGATGACCCGTGAGGCGTTCGCCGACAACAAGATCGGCAACACGCTGCATGTGGTGCGGGACGGCGAGGAGGCGCTGGACTTCTTCTACCGGCGCGGCGCCCACACCTCCGCGCCGCGCCCCGATCTGGTGCTGCTCGATCTGAACCTGCCCAAGTACGACGGCAGGCAGGTGCTCGAACAGATCAAGTCGGACCCCGCACTCTGCGACATCCCCGTCGTGGTGCTCACGACGTCGTCGGCCGAGGAGGACATCGTGCGCAGCTACCGGCTGCACGCCAACGCATACGTCACCAAGCCGGTCGATCTGGAGCAGTTCATGTCGGCGGTGCGCCAGATCGACGACTTCTTCCTCACGGTGGTCCGCCTCCCGCAGCAGCGGATGTGACCCGCGCGGGCGTGTGGGCTACCCGCTCCCCACGCTTGGGCTACCCGTTCCCCAGCTGGAGGTTCAGCTCCTTCTCCTGGTCGCCCAGCGCCTCGCCCTGCTCCTCGACGGAGAAGACGGCGCCCAGCGCGTCCCGCATCATGTCCACCGCGTGGTAGTGCCCCTGCACGGTGGCCTTGACGGGCGCGGTGAGGCGGGCGGAGCCGGGCTGTCCCGGAGCCCCTTCCCGTACCTCGTAGGCCGCCGTCCACACGGTCGGCCTGCCGGGGATCTCCGGCTGCGGGGTGTCGCCGGGCCCGCGGTCGCTCGGGAAGGCGGCGCGCAGTGCGCCGAAGACCGCCGCCGCGTCCTCCCGTGAGTGGCCGGTGAGCGCCACCGTGACAAGGGTGTCCTGGTTCTCCGTGTCGGCCATCGTGCTCACTTTCCTCGCTGGTTCGTGCTCGGTACGCGTACGGGGACGGGCGGGGGCCCGCCGGTTCACTCACCGGGGTCGGCGCCGTGCCAGACGGTGGTGATGTTGCAGAACTCCCGGATGCCGTGGGCGGCGAGCTCGCGGCCGTAGCCGGAGCGCTTGATCCCGCCGAAGGGCAGCGCCGGGTGCGAGGCGGTCATGCCGTTGAAGAAGACACCCCCTGCTTCGAGATCCCGTACGAAGAGGTCTGCTTCCCCGTCGTCCCGCGTCCAGACGTTGGAACTCAGACCGAACGGCGTGTCGTTCGCCACCCGTACCGCTTCTTCGGCGCTCGCCACCCGGTAGACCGTGGCCACCGGGCCGAACGCCTCCTCGTGGTGGATCCGCATGTCGGTGGTGACGCCCATCAGGACCGTGGGCGAGTAGAACCAGCCGCGCCCGGCCCCCTCCGGCCGCCCGCCGCCGCAGAGCGCGGTCGCTCCCTTGCGTACGGCGTCGTCGACCAGCTCCTCCAGATCCGTGCGGCCCTGCTCGGTGGCGAGCGGCCCGACATCGGTCGACTCGTCCAGCGGGTCGCCGACCTTCAGGGCGGCCATCCGGGTGGTGAACTCCTCCGTGAACGCGTCATAGACATCCGTATGGACGATGAAGCGCTTGGCGGCGATGCAGGACTGCCCGTTGTTCTGCACCCGGGCCGTGACAGCGGTCCGGGCGGCCCGCCCGATGTCGGCCGACGGCATCACGAGGTAGGGATCGCTGCCGCCCAGCTCAAGGACGGTCTTCTTGACCTCGTCGCCCGCCACGGCCGCGACCGAGCGGCCGGCGGGCTCACTGCCGGTCAGGGTCGCCGCGGCCACCCGGGGGTCGCGCAGGACCGCCTCGACCGCGCCCGAGCCGATCAGCAGGGTCTGGAAGCAGCCCTTCGGGAACCCGGCGCGTTCGAAGAGTTCGCCCAGGTAGAGGGCGGTCTGCGGCACGTTCGACGCATGTTTGAGCAGGGCGGTGTTGCCCGCCATCAGCGCGGGCGCCGCGAACCGTACGACCTGCCAGAGCGGGAAGTTCCACGGCATCACGGCCAGCACGACGCCCAGCGGACGGTAGCGGGTGTACGCGCGGTCGGCGCCGGAGTCCTCCGCGTCGGCCCGGGAGGGGTGCTCGTCGGCGAGCAGTTCGGGTGCGTGCTTGGCGTACCAGCGCATCGCCTTGACGCATTTGGCGGCCTCCGCGCGGGCGGCGGCGACCGGCTTGCCCATCTCCGTGGTCATCGTGCGCGCGATGTCCGACTGCTCGCTCTCCAGCAGATCGGCCGCCCGGTTCAGCAGCCGGGCCCGTTCGGCGAAGTCCGTCGTGCGGTACTCGCGGAACGTGGCGTGGGCCGCCGCGAGACAGCGTTCGATCTCGTCGGCGCCCGGCGCCTCGAAGGTCCGGAGCGTCTCACCGGTGGCGGGGTTCACCGTGGCGATGGGCATGGGTGGGTCCTCCTCGTACTCGCCCCTCCGACCTTCGCTCGCCCCGGCCGCCGCCGCAACGCGGGCGGCGGCCGGAGGGACTGGCGCGGCGTGAAGGGACTGTGGTGCGGGTGGGACGAAATCAGTCTGGTTGTTCGGATCGTGTGCCCGGTTCTGTCACTCCCACGTCACCACCCCTTCCCTTTCACCCCCTCATCTGGGAAGACTCGGCTGGATCAATCCCCTCACACCGCGAGAGGTCCCCCACCACATGCCTCAGTTCAATCGGCGCCGCTTCCTCCAGATCGCGGGCGCGACCGCAGGTTTCTCGGCCCTGTCGAGCAGCATCGACCGCGCCGCCGCCATCCCCGCGAAGCGCCGCTCGGGAACGATCAAGGACATCGAGCACATCGTCGTGCTGATGCAGGAAAATCGTTCTTTCGACCACTACTTCGGGTCCATGAAGGGGGTACGCGGCTTCGGCGACCCCCGCCCGATGACACCCGTCGGCGGGAAGCCGGTCTGGTACCAGTCGGACGGGACCAAGGACGTCCTGCCCTACCACCCGGACGCCGACGACCTCGGCATGAAATTCATCGCCGGGCTCGACCACGACTGGGCCGGCGGCCACAAGGCCTGGAACCAGGGCAAGTACGACCAGTGGATTCCCGCCAAGTCCGCGGGCACGATGGCCCATCTGACCCGCAAGGACATCCCGTTCCACTACGCGCTGGCCGACGCGTTCACGGTGTGCGACGCCTACCACTCGTCGTTCATGGGCGCCACCGACCCCAACCGCTACTACCTGTGGTCAGGTCACGTCGGCAATGACGGCAAGGGCGGCGGCCCGGTGCTCGGCAACGCCGAAGCCGGGTACGACTGGACGACGTACCCCGAGCGTCTTGAGAAGTCGGGCGTCTCCTGGAAGATCTACCAGGATATCGGTGACGGCCTGGACAAGGACGGTTCCTGGGGCTGGATCGACGACGCCTACCGCGGGAACTACGGCGACAACTCGCTGCTGTACTTCAACTCGTACCGCAACGCCAAGCCCGGCGACCCGCTGTACGAGAAGGCCCGCACCGGCACCAATGCCAAGAACGGCGACGGCTTCTTCGACATCCTGCGGGCCGACGTGAAGGCGGACAAGCTCCCCCAGATCTCCTGGGTCGCCTCCCCCGAGGCGTTCTCCGAGCACCCCAACTGGCCCGCCAACTACGGGGCCTGGTACGTCTCGCAGGTGCTGGACGCGCTGACGTCGAACCCGGAGGTGTGGAGCAAGACGGCCCTCTTCGTCACGTACGACGAGAACGACGGCTACTTCGACCACGCCGTCCCGCCGTTCCCGCCCGCCTCCGCCGACCGGGGCCTGTCCACGGTGGACACCTCGCTCGACTACTTCCCCGGCGACGCGAGTTACGGCGCCGGGCCCTACGGTCTGGGCCAGCGCGTCCCGATGACCGTCGTCTCGCCCTGGAGCACCGGCGGCTATGTCTGCTCCGAGGTCTTCGACCACACCTCGGTCATCCGCTTCATGGAGCGCCGCTTCGGTGTCGCCGAGCCGAACATCTCGCCCTGGCGGCGCGCCATCTGCGGTGACCTGACCTCGGCCTTCGACTTCGGCCTGCAGAACACCAAGCCCGTCTCGCTGCCGGACACCGACGGTTTCCGGCCGCCTGACAAGAACCGGCACGACAGTTACGTACCCAAGGCGCCCGCCGATCCGGCGCTGCCCAAGCAGGAGGCGGGCTCCCGGCCGTCGCGCCCGCTGCGCTACGCCCCGCTGGTGGACGGGAAGGCGGCGCCGGCCGACGGGAAGTTCACCCTCACCTTCAGCGGGGGCGCAGACGCCGGGGCCTGCTTCACGGTGACATCGGCCAACCGCGGCGACGGTCCGTGGTCGTACACCGCAGAGGCGGGGAAGAGTCTCTCGGACACCTGGAACACGGCCTACTCCAAGGGCTCCTACGATCTGTCCGTGTTCGGCCCGAACGGCTTCCTCCGTACCTTCCAGGGCCCCGGCTCCACCGCCGGTCCCGAGGTGACGGCCCGCCACCGGGCGAGCGACGGTTCGATCGAGCTGACGATGACCAACGCGGGCACCGCCGACTGCCATCTCACCGTCACCAACGCGTACGGCGGCAAGAGCGAGACCTTCACGGTCCGCAAGGGGAAGACCGTGGTGCACACGGTGGACCTGCGCTCCACCCGGCGGTGGTACGACCTGACCGTGGTCTCCGACCTGGACGGCGGCTACCGGCGCCGACTGGCCGGGCATGTCGAGAACGGCGCCCCCGGGGTGAGCGACCCGGCGATCATCACGGGCTGAGTGCCGACGCTGCCGGGTCCCGCAGGCCGGGGCCCGGCGGCGGCCTGCGCCCGGCACAGGCGCGGCGGCCTGCGCCCGGCCTGTAGCGCGGCGGCCTGCGGGGCCCGGCCTGCGGGGCCCGGCGGCATCCCGTCCGGTTCAGGCCGCCGCGTCGGGCGCCGCGTCGTCGGGCGCAGCGCCCTCCGGCACCGGATCCGCCGCCGCGAGCGGGACCTGCGGGCCCTCGCACTCGGTCAGCCAGCGTCGCAGCACCCTGTGCACCTGCTCGGCGCCGACCAGCGGCTGCCCGTCGCCCACGGCCGGGGAGAGGTCGCGCGGCGCCAGCAGGAAGGGCGCCGACTGCTCGCCGCCGAGGCCGCCGTGCGAGCCGATCTGGCCCTCGAAGGCATGTACGGCACCGGTCTCCGGGTCGTACACCGAATTGACCATGACGTCGGCGACATGCGGGAACGCGTCGGTCCTGCGCACGGCGTCGGCCGCGCCGGGCCCGAAGCCCGCGAGCGGACCCTCACCGTCGGCCAGCAGGGCGACGGGCACCTCGGCGCCGCCCGCCCCGAGCACCACCGAGCCGTGCTCCTCGCTCGCCAGGAGCAGGAAGCCGATCCCCGGATGGTTGGCCAGCGTGGGCAGCAGGGCGGGGTGGCGGCGGTCCAGCTGCTCACGTGTCATCCGGCCCGGTGCGTCCGGGAAGGAGATCAGCCCGAGGTTCCCGGAGGTCAGCACGACCGGGTCGGAGCCCGGGCCGGGCGGGGTCCCGTCGCCGTCCGGCAGCGGCCGGTGCAGCACCACACGGACTGCGGCCCGCGCCTCCGAGCCGCTCGGGGTCCGCTGCGCGCGGCGCGGGACCGGCAGCCCGCAGCCCGCCCGCACCAGGTCCTTGAGCGTCAGCCCGTACGCGCCCTCGAAGGTCTGCCCGGGGCTCTGCCCGTGGTCGGAGAGGAGCACGATGCGGTACGGGCGCGGCGCGTGGTCCTCGGCCTTGGCGATCATGGCGAGCGAGCGGTCGAGCCGCGCCAGCACCTTCGCCGCGTCCCTGCTGTGCGGGCCGCTGTGGTGCGCCACCTCGTCGTACGCCACCAGGTCGGCGTAGACCGCGGTCCGCCCCGCGAACATGTCGCCTATCACCGCGGAGACCACCACATCGCGCTCCACCACGGTCGCGAAGGCCCTGATGAACGGGTAGAGGCCGCCGCGTTTGATCCGCGGCTCCTCCTGCCGGGCGCGTGCCCTGGTCGACTGGCCGATCTCGCGGCCGACCTCGGCGAAGAACGAGAGGGCGGTACGGACCGCGTTGGCCGGGTCGGAGAAGTACGCGAAGTAGCCGGCCCGGGAGCGGTGGTCACGGTCCCGGCGTGCGGCGACCGAGAGCACCAGGGCCAGTTCGTCGGCGCCGCCGCTGAAGAGGTTGCCGCGGCTGGCCCCGTCGATGCTGAGCAGCCCGCCGTCACCGGTGCGGGCGACCGCACGGCGCTGGAGCTCGGCCGCGCTGGCCGGGCGGTTGCAGACCATCACGTCGCCGGTCTCCTTCTCGTACCAGCGGAAGGCGGGGATGTCGTGGTTGGAGCCGTGCAGAATGCCCAGCTGGCTGGCGCCGGTCTGGCTGGACCAGTCGGTGCGCCAGGCGTCGAGCCGGTGGGTGGCGCCGATCCAGCCGGCGACGGTGGGCATCAGCCCTTCGTGGACGCCGCGCAGCAGCGCCGCGTGGCCCACCCCGTCGAGCTGGAGGAAGACCGTGCCGTGCGGACCGCTCCGCCCGGTGTCCTCGCCGCGCCGGCGCCGCCTGCGGGAGGCGAGGCGCGAGAGCCTGCGGCGGTACGCCTCGTCGTCGCGTACCGCGAGGGCGGTGGAGGTGGCGGATGCGACGGCGGACATCACGGCGGCTACCACGACAGCCGTCTCGGGGTTGGACGCGCCCCGGCCGTTCGGGATCAGGTCCAGGGCGACGAGCAGCAGCGAGCCGTTGAGGAAGAAGACCAGCAGGCCGAGGACGAGCGCGGGGACCAGCAGCAGCGCGCGCACCACCAGGGGCCACACCAGCGCGCTGAGCAGACCGAAGGCGGCGGCGCCCCAGCCGGCGGTGATCGCCACGGTGGTGGCGCTGTCGCCGTTGACGGACTCCAGCTGGAAGTCGGGCAGGATCCCGGCGAGCGCCAGCATGGTCAGAGTGGACACGGCCCACACCACGATCACCCGGAACAGGGCGCTGCCCGCCCTGCGCCAACGCCCTGCGGCCACGCCTCTTCCACCTCACGTCCTGCGGGACCCCGGGTGGGCCCGCCGGCCAGCTTTTCACAGGACCTTCCGGCGTCCGGCCGCGGTCACCGGGCAGCAGGAGCGGCACCCGGCCCGCGTGACATGCGTCACGGCGGGGACGAGTATCCGCAGGAGTGGCAGATCTTCCAGCCGTCCTGCGTGACGGCGAGGACACCTCCGCAGCGCGGACACTGCTCCGAGTACAGGGTCACGGAGCCTCCTCCCGATTTCGACTGATCGCTACCCACCGTGGGCCGGGACAGACGTGACACGCTGTCCCGGGAGCGGGCCGTACGCAGTCGGGTGCGGCCCGGCGCAGCCAGATGTGAGGAGGCGGCAGGTGCCGGTCGATGTGACCTGGTGGGGACATGCCACATGTACGGTCCAGGACTCCGGGGTCCGGGTGCTGACCGACCCGCTGTTCACGCACAGGCTGGCCCATCTCAGGCGCCGCCGCGGCGCGGTGCCGCCGCCGGGAGCGGCAGCCGCCCGCGCCGTCCTCGTCTCGCATCTGCACGCCGACCATCTGCATCTGCCGTCACTGGCCCGGCTCGCGCCGGGCACCGTGCTGATCGTGCCGCGCGGCGCGGTCCGCGCGGTGCCGGGGCTGCGGCGGCTCGGCCTGGACATCACCGAGGTGGTCGCGGGCGACGAGGTGCGGGTCGCGGATCTGGTGGTCCGCGCGGTACCGGCGCGCCATGACGGCCGCCGGCTGCCGTTCGGCCCGCAGCGCGCGCCCGCACTCGGCTTCGTCGTCAGCGGTGAGGCGCGGACCTACTTCGCCGGGGACACCGGCCTGTTCGACACGATGGCGGACGCGGTGGGCGAGATCGATGTGGCGCTGCTCCCGGTCGGCGGCTGGGGCCCCTTCCTGGGACAGGAGCATCTGGACGCCCGGCGGGCCGCCGAGGCGCTGGCGCTGCTGCGGCCGCGCTCCGCGGTCCCGGTGCACTACGGCACGTACTGGCCGGTGGGGATGGACGGGGTGCGCCCGCACGAATTCCACACGCCGGGCGACGAGTTCGTACGGCAGGCGGCGCTGCTGGCGCCCGAGGTCTCCGTCCACCGGCTCACCCACGGTGAACTGGTGCGGCCGGAGGTGGCCGGGTGATACACGAACTGGCGGCCCAGGTCCCCCCGGAGTCGGCCCAGCAGGCCGTCGGCTATCCGACGCTCTTCCTGCTGGTGGCCGTGGGATCCCTGGTTCCGGTGGTGCCCACGGGCGCGCTGGTGAGTTCGGCGGCCGTGGTCGCCCTCCATCAGACCGATCCGCTGGCGCTGCTCTTCGTGTTCGCCGTGGCCTCGTCCGCCGCCTTCATCGGGGACATCGCGCTGTACTGGCTCGGCCGGCGCGGTGTGCACTCCAAGAACGGATCGCGCTGGCTGGAGGCGCTGCGCAGGCGGGCCCCGCAGAGGCGTCTCGCGAGCGCGCAGGAGCAGCTCGACAAGCACAGCAAGTCGGTGCTCGTACTCTCCCGGCTGGTCCCGGCCGGGCGGATCCCGGTGATGCTGGCCTGTCTGCTGGGCGAGATGCCGCTGCGCCGGTTCGCCCGCGGCGACATCCCGGCGTGCCTCGCCTGGGCCGCCGCGTACCAGCTCATCGGCATACTCGGCGGTTCGCTCTTCGACGAGCCGTGGAAGGGCGTCGCCGTGGCGGTCGTCCTCACCCTGCTGGTGAGCGGGGCGCCCGCGGCCTGGCGCAGGCTGCGGACGCGCGGTGACGGGTCGCCCGCGCCCCACTGAGCCCCGCCGGGGCCGCCAACTCCCGACTCGCCGGGCCACGTTCGGGTTTTCCCTCCCCCTACCCGTAGTACTTGGGAGTGACGCGGGAGGTTCGCTCCGCGGCGGGACGCCGACCACCCGGGGCGCTCCATAGATTCCGTACCGGAAGCACGAAAGCCATTCCGGTACGGAAGGACCACCCATGGCGTCCCGCCCGCACAGCCGACTGCGCCGCGCCCTGCTCACCGCACTCGTCACCGCGTCGGTGGCCGTGCCGGTCTCGGGTGCGGCCCGCCCCACGGCCGTCCCCGCGCCCGCGCCGACGGCCCTCGGCCCGCTGCGGACCGTCGCCCCCGCGGCCCTCGCCGAGCGGTACGCGACGACGCGCTCAGACATCAGGGCCGCGGGGCAGACGGCCCTGGCCCACGGCGACTTGGGGCGAGCCCGCTCGCTGCGTGCCATGGCGCGGCCGGGCCGCCACTTCCTCTCCTTCGACGGGCGAGACGGCGGGCGCACCGCGGAGGTGTTCGGCGACCTGTCGCGGGCCCGGCGGATCGCCGTACTGGTACCGGGCTCGGACACCGGCATCGACCAGTACAAGCGACTGCTGGACGGGGCGACCGCGCTCCAGCGGCAGTTGGGCGGCGGGGCGGCCGTGGTGGCCTGGCTCGGTTACGCGACTCCGGCCACGGTGAGCACCGATGTGCTGACCACCGGCCGCGCGGACCGGGCCGCCCCCGTACTGCGGCGCTTCGTGCGGGAGTTGGGCGGGGCGGCGCCCGCCGCCCGGATCTCGCTGCTCTGCCACTCGTACGGTTCGGTGGTCTGCGGCCGGGCCGCCCCCGGGCTCGCCGCGGCGGACCTCGTGCTGTACGGCAGCCCCGGGGCGGGACGCGGCAGCGCCGCCGCCCTGCACACCCGGGCCACCGTCTGGGCCGGACGAGGGCGCGGCGACTGGATCGCCGATGTGCCGCATGTACGGATCCCGCTGCCGTTCGTCACTCTCGGGCTCGGCGCCGACCCGGTGGCGGCCGGCTTCGGCGCCCGGGTCTTCGACGCGGGCGGCGGCGGCCACAGTGACTATCTGAAGCCCGGTTCGCTGTCACTGGCGAACCTGGCGCGGATCGTCTCGGGGCAGCCCCCTGCCGGGGAGGCCCGCCATGCGTGAGCTGGTAGGGCGGATCGGGTCCTGGACACCACCGGGCCGCGACCGGGCTGTCGACGCGCTGCGCGCCCTGGCGATTCTCGGTGTGGTGCTCGGCCACTGGCTGGTGACCGCGCTGGTCACCGACAGCGGCACGGTGCACGGAGCGAGCCCACTGCGGTACATGCCCCATCTCGCCCCCGTCTCCTGGCTGTTGCAGACCCTGGCGGTCTTCTTCCTGGTGGGCGGTCAGGTGGGCGCGACGGGGTACGCGAGGGCTCGCGCCCGGGGTGTCACCTACCGGCAGTGGCTCGGGGCCCGGCTGGCGCGGCTGGGCCGGCCGGTGGCCGCGGTGCTGATGGTGTGGGGCGTGGCGGCGGCCGTGATGCTCGTGTCGGGTGTCGGCCCGCAGACCGTGTACGCCCTGCTCAAGCTGGTGCTGTCGCCGCTCTGGTTCCTGCTGGTCCTCGCGGGGCTCACCGCGGCGACCCCGCTGGTCGTCCGGCTGCATCCGCTGTGGCCGGTCGCCGTCGTGCTGCACGTCGACCTGATCCGCTTCGGGCTCGGCGGGCCGTCCTGGCTGGGCTGGATCAATGTGGCGGCGGGCTGGCTCGTCCCGTACTGCCTTGGCGCGGCCCGGTCGCGCGGCGCGCTGGGCGGACGCCGGACGGCGTGGGTGCTGCTGCTGGGCGGCGCTGCGGCCACCGCGGGCCTCGTCCTGGGGGCGGGGTACCCGGCGTCCATGGTCGGGGTCCCCGGCTCCCGGGTGTCCAACCTGGATCCGCCGACTCTCGCCGCCGTCACCTTCGGTCTCGCCCAGTGCGGAGCCGCTCTGCTGCTGCTCGGCCCGTTGCGGCGGGTTCTGGTGCGCCCGGCCGCCTGGGCCGCCGTGGCGCTGGTCAATCTCTCCGCGATGACCGTCTTCCTCTGGCACCAGACCGCGATGATGGCGGTCACCGCTGTCGGTATGCTCACCGGCCGGGCACTGCCGGGCCTGCACACCGTCCCGGACGGCTGGGGGTGGGTGCTCGCCCGGGTGGCCTGGCTGCCGGTGTTCGCGGTGGCGCTGCTGGTGTGCTGGGCGGCGTTCCACACGTACGAGCAGGGGCGGCGCGGACGCGGACACAGCACAGTCGTACGGACCGGGGTGCTCGCCCCGCGGGGGGAGACACAGCATGACCACGTCTGAGGTGGGCCGGGCGGCGCGGCGGGAACCGCCGTGGTGGGGGCGGGCACGGGTGACGGCGGCCCTGCGCCGTGCGCCGGGCGCCCTGCTGCACGATCTGCTGGACCCCGCCGACCCGAGGCCGGCCATGGGGCAGCCCGGATACTCCGCCTGGCGGCCGGCGTTCGTGGTGCTGGTGGTCCTCTGCGCTGCGCTGCTCGCCACCTTGCAGGCGAACAGCCTCACACCGGCCGATGGAGGCGCTCTCCCCGGAGTCACGGCACTGCTCGGTATCGCCGAGGGCGCGCTGCTCGTCGCCGGAGTGTTCCGTCCGGTACCCGCCTGGTGGGCCTCGACGGTCCTGATGGTGGTCACCGCCGCCCTCACCGAACAGGAGACCGGCCCCGGCGTGCCCTATCCGCGTACGGTCCCCGGGATGATCCTGACCGGGGGGATGCTGTTCCTGCTGGCCCTGCGGGTCCGGCCCCGGCGGGCGGGCGGGGCGCTGGTGGTGACCCTGCTCGCCGGGCTGGCCTGTATCGCCTTCGCCACCCGGCCGCACAACTACGACCTCGACCGTACGGCCCCCGCACTGATCGCCGTGGTGGTGGTCGGCTCCTCGCTGCGCGGGCTACGGAAGGCCCGCCGGGAGACCGACGCCCAGGCCGAACTCACCGCCGAGGAGCGGACCCTGCGCACCCTCCTGGAGGAGCGCAACCGGATCGCGCGCGAGCTGCACGACGTCGTGGCGCACCATATGTCGGTCATCTCCATCCAGGCGCAGGTCGCCCCGCACCTGGTGGACAACCCCTCGGACGAGCTGCGGGAGAACCTCGCGGGCATCCGGGAGAACGCGGTGACCGCGCTCACCGAACTCCGCCGGGTCCTGGGCGTGCTGCGCTCCGACGACACATCGGACGACGACCTGCGGCACGCCCCGCAGCCCACCCTCGACCAGCTGGACGCGCTGCTCACCCGGGTACGTACGGCCGGACTCACCGTCACCGCCCGTACCACCGGGGGCCCTTGTGAGCTGCCGCCGGGCGTAAGCCTCACGGCGTTCCGTATCGTGCAGGAAGCGCTCAGCAATGTGCTGCGCCACGCACCCGGAGCGGAGGTACAGGTGGAGATCGTCCACCGGTCGTCCGCCCTCGATGTGCGGGTCACCAACACCGCGCCTGCCGGGGCGCCCGCACCGGCGGCCGTGACGGCCGGCGCCGGTCACGGGCTGCTGGGCATGCGGGAGCGCGCCGCCATGCTGGGCGGCGACTTCGCCAACGGGCCGACCCCCGGCGGCGGGTACGAGGTGGCGGCGATACTTCCCCTGGAGGGGCCCTCATGACCATCCGGGTACTGATCGCCGACGACCAGATGATGGTGCGTCAGGGCTTTACGGTGCTGCTCAACGCCGAGCCGGACATCGAGGTCGTCGGCCAGGCCGTCGACGGTCACGACGCCATCGCCCAGATCGCCGGACTCGCCCCGGACGTCGTCCTGATGGACATCCGGATGCCCGGACTCGGCGGTATCGAGGCGACCCGCCGGATCACCGGGCCCGCCGGTGCGACGGTGCGGGTCCTGGTGCTGACGACCTTCGATCTCGACGAGTACGTGTACGAGGCGCTCCGCGCGGGCGCGGCCGGTTTCCTCCTGAAGGACGCTTCGGCCGATGAACTCGCCCGTGCCGTAAGGGTGGTGGCGGCCGGTGACGCGCTGCTCGCCCCGAACATCACCAAACGGCTCATCGCCGAGTTCTCCCGGGTGACCAGCTCGCCCCGCACCGCGCCGAAGGGGCGGGCCGGCGAGCTGACCGAGCGTGAGACCGAGGTCCTCTCGCTCATCGCCCAGGGGCTGTCCAACGCGGAGATCGCCGGGCAGCTGGTGGTGGCCGAGCAGACCGTGAAGACCCATGTGAGCCGGATCCTGGTCAAGCTGGGCCTGCGCGACCGGACCCAGGCCGCGGTCTTCGCGTACGAGACGGGCCTGGTGCGCCCGGCCGGCTACTGACGCGGCCTCCCGCACGCCCCGCCGCTGCCTCGGACGGAACGCTCAGCCGGGCGCGCTCGTCCGGGCCCGCCCGGGCGGCCCCACAGCCGCCCGGCCCGACCCCCACCACTGGCCCGACCCCCACCACTGCCTCCGCCGGGCCCGCCCCGGCGTACGCGCGGCCGGTCACTCGGCGGGCACCTCCTGGAGCACCCGGGACCCGCCGACCGGCAGGTCCCACAGCTCGTCGCGCGCACGTCCGGCCCGCTCCCACGCCGCGCGGACCCTGGTGAGCGGTTCGAGCACCGGCTCGGCGGAGAGCAGGAAGGCGCCCCAGTGCATCGGCGCCATCCGGCGCGCACCCAGATCCTCGCAGGCCGCCACCGCCTCCTCCGGGTCGGTGTGCACGGGCCCGAGCATCCAGCGCGGTTCGTACGCCCCGATCGGCAGCAGCGCCAGATCGATGCCCGGGTGGCGGTGGCCGATCTCCCCGAACCAGTGGCCGTACCCGGTGTCACCCGCGAAGTACACCCGCCGGCCCCGTTCGTCGGTGAGGACCCAGCCGCCCCAGAGCGAGCGGCAGGTGTCGGTAAGGGTGCGCTTGGACCAGTGGTGGGCAGGCACGAACTCGAACCGGACGCCGCCGGTCTCGGACGACTCCCACCAGTCCAGCTCGGTGACGCGGGTGAAGCGCCGGCGCCGGAACCAGCGGGCCAGTCCGGCCGGGACGAAGAGCGGGGTGTCGCGCGGGAGCCGTTTGACGGTGGGGGCGTCCAGGTGGTCGTAGTGGTTGTGGCTGATGACCACGGCATCGATTTTGGGCAGATCCGCCCAGCGGACCCCGACCGGTGTGACCCGGGCGGGCGTACCGAGGATCCGGCGCGACCAGACCGGATCGGTGAGGACCGTGAGCCCCCCGATGCGCACCACCCAGCTGGCGTGGCCCGCCCAGGTGACGGCGATGGTGGTGGCGTCGGCATCGGGGAGCGGAGCGGGCTCGTAGGGCAGCAGCGGAATGTCGCGCAGCCCCTCGGAGCGCGGCCGTACGGAGCCCTCCCGGGCCAGTCTCGCCATGGCCCTGACACCGGGCAGCGGGGCGGTGAGCCGGTCGGCGAACGACTTGGGCCAGAGCCTGGTCTCACCGGGCGGGCGCAGCAGACCGAGCGGGCGGGGCCTGGGGCGGGTCCGGATGTGCGGCCGGGCCTGTGTCTTCCTCAGGACGGGGGCGGGCTGTGCCCCCTCCCCGTACGCGTTCATGTGCACGGCGGGGGCGGGCGCGGTCCGCTCCACGGCGGGGGCCGGCTGCCCGGCCGGGGACACGGCCCGCTCCCGGGGCTGCGGCCCGGGGCGGGAGCTCTCGGTACGTTCCGTCATCGAAGGGCTCCGTCCGGTGGCGGTGAGTCGTTCGGCGAAGAGTCGTTCGGCGGTGAGTCGTTCGGCGGTGAGTCGCTCATCGCAGCTGCTCCAGGGCCGTCGCGAAGGTGCCCAACGAGCGGGCCACATGGGGCAGTTCGAGTGGCTCCGCCGAGTTGAGGGACTCCAGGCGCTCCGTGGGGGTTGCTCCGGCGAGCGGGCCGGTCGCGAACCTCACCCGCAGCGCGGCCGGGTCGTCGCCGAAGCGGTGGCCCCCGGGCACGGGTGCGCCGATCCGCTCCCCCAGACAGTCCTCCAGCTCCATCGAGTCGGTGACACCGAGGGCCGTGAGACCGGTACGCAGCGGGCCCAGGTCCGCGTAGAGATGGCGTCCGGCCTGCGGGGGCCTGGCGAGCGCGCCCGCGGCGAGGACGGTGCGGTGGGCCGCGGTGCCCAGCCGGGCGTACAGGAGGGCCGCCCGTACCGCACGTTCCCGTACGGCCGCCGGTTCGCCCAGCGCGTGGGCGGCCGCTGCGGCGACCGGTGCGGACACCGCGGCCCCGATGGCCGTGAGGACGTCCAGCGTTCTGGCCCGCCGGGCGGCCCCGTCGGCGGTCGCGGGGAAGCGGGCGACCGCCACCGGCCAGGCCGTGGGGGTCAGGGATCCCGCCAGGTCGGACAGGACGGTCACCTCGTCCGGCCACATCTCGGCGGGACTGAGCAGCACCGTCTCGTCCGGCCGGTGCCGGGTGTCGCGCCAGGTCTCGTCGCTGACCAGGTGCAGCCCTTCGGAGAGCGCGGCCTCGCAGGCCCGGTGGAGCAGTTCGGGCGGAGCGACGGTCGCGGTGGGGTCGTCGGCCACGGAGAGCAGCAGCAGCCGGGGGTCGCCGCCCTCGGCGCGCACTCTGCGTACGGTCTCCAGGAGCGCGTACGGATCGGGCACCCCTCCGCACTCCGCGGGGGTGGGCACCGGGTAGGCGGACCGCCCGACGAGACGTGCCTGCGGCAGCCACCAGGCGGGGCACGGGCGGGGCAGCATGAGGTCGCCGCCGTCCGCCGCGAGGAGCGCGAGGAGCAGCGACTGGGCACCGCCCGCGGCGACCGTGTCGGCCGGCGTGCAGTCCAGCCCCCGGCGGCTCCAGTATCCGGCGGCCGCCGCCCGCAGCGCGGTCCCGCCGCCCAGCGGCTCGGGTTCCGCGCGCGGAGCGGCGCCGGTGAAGGTGTCGGCCAGCTCGGTGAGCACCGGCAGTCCGGGGCCGGGGGCGGGCGGCCCGTAGCGGACCGGGCCTCGGCTCTCCGGAACCGTCCGCTGCATACCCGCACCTCCGCTGTCACCGGCCCCCCAGAGACCTTTATACGTAGCTTTGCCCGGCCGGGCGACCGTGGCCGCCGGGGTCTCCGGGGGCTCTCCGGGCGGCGGGGCCTCCGTCCGGACGAGGCCGGGCGGTGGCCACGCGACGTGCGAGGGCGCGCCGGGGGCCGTGCGGCGGCGCGCCGGGGTGGTGCAGGCATCGACCCGGCCGGACGGGGTACGACGATCGGTCAGCAGAGCCCCCGCACCGGGCCGTCCGCCGCACGGGCGACGTGCCGGACGTGCAGCGATCACCGAGAGGGTTGATTTCCATGGCATCCGCCGTCCCCCGCATCGGCCCGGTCCGCCTCGAACGGCTCACGGGCTGGCTCGGGGCCCGGGACCAGGCCCTGTTCCGGTCCGCGGCTGCCCGGCACTGGCCGGCCGCGGCCCCGGTCCTGCCCCGGCTGAGCCGCAGCGCCAACCACGGTCTGCTCTGGTTCGGCGCCGCCGCCGGAATCGCCGCGGTGGGCCGCTCCACCCGGGCCCGGCGGGCCGCACTGCGCGGGGTGACCTCGCTGGCCGTGGCGTCGGCGGTCGCCAACACGGTGGCCAAGGGCTCGGTCCGCCGGTCCAGACCGATACTGGACGCCGTGCCCGTGGTGAGGCAGCTCAAGCGGCAGCCGGTCACCACGTCCTTCCCGTCCGGCCACGCGGCTTCGGCCGCCGCGTTCGCGACGGGTGTCGCCCTGGAGTCGAAGGGCTGGGGCGCGGTGGTCGCGCCCCTCGCCTTCAGCGTCGCCGCATCCCGGGTCTACACGGGCGTGCACTATCCGAGCGATGTGGTGATCGGGGCGGCGCTCGGGGTGGGGGCCGCGTTCGCGGTGCGGGGTCTCGTACCGACGCGCGACCAGCTGCCCGCCCCCGGCCGCCCGCACACCGAGGCGCCTGTGCTGCCCGGCGGCGAGGATCTCGTGGTGGTGGTCAACAAGGCGTCGGGGTCGGCCGCGGCCAAGTCGTCCCTGGTCAGGGATGCGCTGCCGCTCGCGGATGTCGTGGAGTGCGAGCCGGACGACCTGGTGGCGACCCTGGAGAAGGCCGCGCGGAACTGCCGGGCCCTGGGCATCTGTGGCGGCGACGGCACGGTCAACAGGGCGGCCGTGGTGGCGGCCAGGCACGGGGTACCGCTGGCGGTCTTCCCCGGCGGGACGCTGAACCACTTCGCGTACGACATCGGGATCGAGGAGGTCCACGACACCTGCCGGGCACTGGCCTCGGGCGACGCGGTCAAGGTCGACCTGGGCCGCTTCTCGCCGGGTCCCGACGGGCCCGGCGGCGAGCCCGGCCACTTCCTCAACACCTTCAGCCTGGGCTCCTATCCGGAGCTGGTGCGGATCAGGGAGCGCTGGTCGCCGAAGATCGGCGGCTGGCCCGCCGGGGTGCTGGCGGCGGCCCGGGTGCTCAGCTCGCAGCGGCCGCTCCAGGCCGACTTCCAGGGCGAGCGGCGGACCCTCTGGATGCTGTTCGCGGGCAACGGCATGTACCAGCAGATGGGTCCGACCCCCGGCCGCCGTTTCGATCTGGCGGACGGCCTGCTCGATGTCCGGGTGGTGCACGGCGGCCGCCTTCCGGGGCTGCGGCTGCTGGCGGCGGCGCTCGCCGGGCCGCTGTCCCGCTCCCCCGTCCACGCGGCGGAGCGGCTGCGCCGGGTCCGGGTCGCCGGACTCACCCCCGGCACACCGCTCGCCTTCGACGGTGAGATCACCGAAGCGCCGCCCTCGCTCTGGATCGACAAGGACGACGAGGCGCTCACGGTGTACCGTCCGCTGCCGCTCTAGCCGCGTCCGTCACATCGAGATAGACCTGGTCGGCCTCCGGCCAGGTCTTCTCGATGGAGGCCCTGATCCGCATCGAGATCAGCTCCACATGCTCGCTCTCCAGCCCCGGCACCAGGTCGACCCGGGCGGCCACCAGCGTCGACTCCATCCCCAGACGCATGGTCAGCAGCGAGGACACCTGGTCGATCTCGGGCTGAGCGGCAAGCATCTCCTCGATACCGGCGCGCAGGTCCGGGTCGGCGGCCTCCCCGATGAGCTGGTCACGGGCGTCCTTGCCGAGCCGGTAGGCGACATAGCCGAGCAGCGCCCCGATGGCGATCGAGGCCGATGCCTCCCAGGCGATCTGCCCGGTCGCCATGTGCAGGCCCATCCCCGCCATGGCGAGCAGCACACCGATGACGGCGGTGCCGTCCTCGGCGATCACGGTCCGCAGCGCGGGATCCTTGCCGATGCCGTCTCCGGACTGGCCGCGCACCTGGAGGAGGGCGCGCGCCAGTGAGGTGCCCTCGGCGATCAGCGCCACGCCCAGCACCACGAGCCCCACGATGTATCCGCCGGTGGACTCCTGCTCCCCGCCGCCGCGCAACGCCTCGACGCCCTGCCATACGGAGAAGCAGCCGCCCATGACGAAGATGCCGACGGCGGCGAGCAGCGCCCAGAAGAAGCGTTCCTTGCCGTAGCCGAAGGGGTGCTGGGGGTCCGCGGGGCGTTTGCTCCGCCGGAGCGCGAAGAGCAGGAACACCTCGTTGAGGCTGTCGGCGACCGAGTGAGCTGCCTCGGAGAGCAGGGCCGGGGATCCGGCGAAGACCCCGCCGACCGCCTTGGCCACGGCGATGACGAGGTTGGCGGCGAGCGCCACCAGTACCGTCACCTTGGTCTTCTGGTCGGACGTCTCTTCCGTACCGCTGTCCGGCGCTTCACTCATGCGGTCCCCCGTATGTCGTTCCTGCGGTGTCCTGGCGGGCCGGAGGTCCCGGTCGGCCAGGGGTGCGTCACTGCTTCCATGAACCGCCGGGTACCCGCTCCGGCCCGTGGAAGTCCGCGGCCCCCGACCGGACTGCCGGAGTACGGCGTCTACCGGCCGGGGGCCGCGGAATCGGCCACTCAGGCGCCCCCGCCCGGCCTGATCACGGCCTTCTCCACCAGCAGCCGGGCGCCCGCCGCGATGCTCGGGGCGTCGATCCCGGCCGCGGCCAGCTGCTCCTGCGGCGAGGCCGATCCCGGCATGTTGCCGACCGCGAGCCGGACCAGCCGGGGCACCGGCCTGCCGTCCGCGAACGCCTCGGCGACCGCGTCCCCCAGACCGCCCTCGGGGTGATGGTCCTCGACGGTGACCAGACAGCCCGTCTGGTCCGCCGCCGTCCGCAGGGTCCCGGCGTCCACGGGCTTGACCGAGTAGAGGTCGATCACCCGCACCGCGATGCCCTCCCGGGCCAGGATGTCGGCCGCCTCCAGGCACTCGTGGAGCGTCTGGCCCGCCCCGATCAGGGTCAGCTCGTCGCTCGCACCGGAGCGCAGGACCTTGCTGCCGCCGATCGGGAACTCCTCGTCGGGCCCGTAGATGACCGGGGTCTCCCCGCGGTTGGTCCGCAGATAGCGGATGCCGTGGGCGTCAGCCATCTCCGCCACGAGCCGGGCCGTCTGGTTGGCATCGCTCGGGTACAGGACGGTGCTGCCGTGCACGGACCGGAACATCGCCAGGTCCTCCACCCCCATCTGGGAGGGGCCGTCCTCGCCGATCGCGGTACCGACATGGGAGCCCACGACGTTGATGTCGGCCCTGCCGATCGCCGCCATCCGGAAGAAGTCGTGCGCCCGGGTGAGGAACGAGGCGAAGCTGCACGCGAACGGGGTGTAGCCGCGCGCCTGCATGCCGACCGCGCCCGCCGCCAGCTGCTGTTCGGCGATGTAGCACTCGAAGTACCGCTCGGGGTGCTTCTTCGAGAAGAACTCGGCGCGGGTCGAGTCGCCGACCTCGCCGTCCAGTACGACGACATCGCCGCGCGCCGTGCCGAGTGCGGTGACCGCCTCGCCGAACGCGTTGCGGGTCGCGACCTCGTCGCCCTTCTCGTAGCGCGGCAGTACGAGATCGCCGCTGCCGGTGATCCGCCGCGGCTGGGCGTCGGCGGGCTTGTGCACATCGACCCGGGCGGTCCGGCGGCCGCCCAGCTCGTCGACGGCCGCTGCGGCGTCCGGCAGGGGTTTGCCGTGCTTGCCCTCCTGGTCCTCGACGGCGGCCACCCCGCGCCCCTTGCGGGTGCCCGCGATGATCGCGGTGGGCCGGTCCGTGACACCGCGCACCTCCTCGTACGCGGCGTCCACGGCAGCGATGTCGTGACCGTCGATCTCGACCGTGTGCCAGCCGAAGGCGCGCAGCCTGCGCCCGTACGCCGCCAGGTCCCTGCCGTGCCGGGTGGGCCCGCGCTGTCCGAGCCGGTTGACGTCGACGATCAGCGTCAGATTGCCCAGGCCCTCGAACCCGGCGTGCTCGGCCGCCTCCCAGACGGAGCCCTCGGCCATCTCGCTGTCGCCGCTCAGCACCCAGACCCGGTAGTCCACCCGCTCCAGGCACTTCCCGGCGAGCGCCATCCCCACGCCTACCGGCAGCCCCTGTCCCAGCGAACCGGTGGCCACGTCCACCCACGGGATGCGCGGTGTCGGGTGGCCCTCAAGACGGCTGCCCTCCTTGCGGAAGGTCAGCAGCTCGTCGTCGTCGATGGCGCCCGCCGCGAGATACATGGCGTACAGGAGCGGTGTGGCGTGGCCCTTGGAGAGGACGAAGCGGTCGTTGCCCGGGTGGTCGGGCCGGTCGAAGTCGTAGCGCAGATGCCTGGCGAGCAGTACGGCGGCCAGATCCGCCGCGGACATCGACGAGGTGGGGTGCCCGGAGCCCGCCGCGTCGGCGGCGCGCACCGCGTCCACGCGGAGTTGCTGGGCCAGTTCGAAGAGTTCTGCGTTCTGATCCGTGCTCATTGCTGTTCCCTTCCCGCGACCGGGCCTTCAGCGGGGCCGGCGGTGCGGTGTCGAGCGGGCCCGCTCCTGGAGTGGGCGGCCCGGCTGCTCAGCCTGTCCCGGTCGCACAGCACCGCGTACCCGGTCCGGCGCGACGCGCACATGTTTCCCCGGTGTGGCGGCACCCACATACCAGTATGCGAGATACGAATCTCACCATACGGCGAAACCCTCTACGGTGGGTCCACCACATCGGACGAGTTCGACGTCGGACAGGAGTCCCGCCATGCCGGAAGAGACAGCCGTATACACCCACGGCCACCACGAGTCGGTGCTGCGTTCGCACACCTGGCGTACCGCCGCCAACTCCGCGGCCTATCTGGTGGACGAGCTCAAGCCCCATATGCGGATCCTGGACATCGGCTGCGGCCCCGGCACCATCACCGCCGACCTGGCGGCGCTGGTGCCCGACGGCAGTGTCACGGGTGTGGACAGGGCGCCCGAAATCCTGGAGCAGGCACGCGCGCTGGCGGCCGAACGCGGTCTGGCCAACACGGACTTCGCGGTCGCGGACGTGCATGCGCTGGAATATCCGGACGACACCTTCTGTGTGGTCCACGCCCATCAGGTGCTCCAGCATGTGGGCGACCCGGTGCAGGCGCTGCGGGAGATGCGCCGGGTCACCAAACCCGGCGGCATCGTCGCGGTGCGCGAGAGCGACTACGGGGCGTTCACCTGGTACCCGGAGTCACCGGTGATGGACGACTGGCTGGACCTGTACCACCGGGTCACCCGGGGCAACGGCGCCGAACCGGACGCCGGGCGGCGGCTGTTCTCCTGGGCGCGGCAGGCCGGCTTCACGGACATCAGGCCGACGGCCACCAACTGGGTCTTCGCCAACGAGGAGGAGCGGGCCTGGTGGAGCGGGCTGTGGGCGGACCGTACGGTCCAGTCGGTCTACGCGCGGCAGGCGGTCGACGGCGGCCACGCGACCCGGGAACAGCTGACGGCGATCGCGGACGCCTGGCGCGAGTGGGGCGCGCAGCAGGACGGCTGGTTCCTGGTGCCGCACGGCGAAGTCCTCTGCCGGGTCTGAGCGGCGGGACAGGGGGAGGGCACGGCGACCGGCCCTCCCGCCCCCGTTCCCACGTCAACTAGGCTGCTCCGCATGGAGATCCTGGGCACTACCTTGCGTATCTGCGTCGCCGACCTCGAAGCCTCGGTGTTCTTCTACGAACGCCTCACGGGCGCCAAGGCGCTGCGCTTCGAGCGCGCCGGTGTATCCGTCGCCGCGGTCGGCTTCTTCCTCCTGATGAGCGGCCCCGAGTCGGAGCTGGAGATTCTGCGCAAGGTGACGGCGACCATCGCGGTACGGGATGTGGACGAGGCGCTCACCACGCTGAACGAGATCGGCGCACAGGTCATCGCGGGGCCGGTACCGACCCCGGTGGGCCGCAATCTGATCGCGGTCCACCCCGACGGGTCGGTCTTCGAGTACGTGGACCGGAACGGAAGCGGCGGCGAGGCCGGGGCCGGTCCCGCCGCCTGAGCACCGGGGCAGCGGGCGCCAGCCTCCCGCGCCCCCGTCAGCTCTGCGGCCGCATCCGGTACTCGTACATCTCCGGCAGCGGATCGTCCGTGAGGGCCGCCCAGACCTCGTTGAGGATCTCGGCGCCCTCCCGGATGTCCGCCACCTCGAAGCCCTTGTCGAACACCGCACGTGCCGCCCCGATGTCCCCTTCCGCCAGCAGCAGTTGCGCGTCGATCAGCCGGAACCGGCCCCGCGCCCGGGTCTCCTGGTCCAGTCGGCCCCAGACACTCCGGGCGTCGGCGGTGCGCCCGGCCGCGAGCAGCGCGTCGATGGCCTCGCGCCCCAGGGCGGCGGTCACCGCCGTCCAGCCCGCCCCGTTCCGGCGTTCCTCGCAGAGATCGTCGAAGGCCTCGGCGTACCGGTCGGCGGCCCGCCCGTCGTGGCCGTCGCACCGGTCGGCGACGGCGAGACAGCGCAGCAACGGCCAGCGGGAGGGCGCGAGTTCGAGACCGCGCTCCCAGCTGCGCACCGCCTGGGCCCGGTCGCCGCCGTGCCACTGCGCGACCCCCAGGTGGTACTCGGTCAGCGGTTCGGCGCGGGCCGTCTCCAGCATGTCCCGCCAGTGCCTGGACACCAGCGAGGGTCCTGGCGGGGTGACCCTGCGCGGAGCCGGGAACGCACCGGAGCGGTACAGCTCCAGCCACGGCTGCTGGTCGTCACCGAGCGCCGAAGCGTAGTACGGGGTGCCCGGCAGCTTGTATCCGCCGCGCAGCACTTCGAGCGCACCCCAGCCGGATCCGGTGGCGAGCATCTCGTGCGGCTCGCGGTCCATACAGCCGCGCCACGCCCCGTAGGCGGTCTCGACCGCGGCCCGGGGCAGCGCGGCTTCGAGCCGGGACTCCGCCTCGCCGCGGGCCGCGTCCCAGTCGTCGCCGTGCACGGCCGATGCGTCGGCGGTGAGCGGCCCGTAAGCCTCCAGCCAGCTGAACTCGGCGCCTGCCTCCAGGCGTACGTGTTCCAGCTGGGTGCGGGCGAGACCCGCCTGGATCTCCGCGTACCCTCCGGTGCCCGGTTCGGTCAGCCACTGCTGCCAGCGCCGTCCGCCGGTGCCAGAGCCCCAGAGGAAGAGCTTGCGGCCGCGCAGCTGGTCGGTGGAGGTCTGGACGAGCCCCCGGCCCTCCTCGTCCAGCGAGGCGACCCACTTCCTCGCCTCCGGCGGGACCTCGTAGAAGTAGTCCGCCGGGTACTCGCTGCGCAGCGGGTACGTACGGTCGGCGCCGTTCCAGCCGGGTACCGGGACGCGGCGCAGGCTGCGCTCGTAGCCGAAGTGCCAGGCCTCGTCGGCGGGGGCGAGGACCCGGGTGGTGGGGCTCTCGGGCACGGCGATGTTGGACCACCAGTAGGTGGGCACCGGCTGCTCGTGCGGGTTGCGGATCCGGACCCCGACGTACAGGAAGTCGGAGCCGTCGGGCAGCCAGAGGTCCACCTGGAAGGGCAGGTCGCGCAGCCGCTCCCACTCCCAGAGCCGGAGCATCTCGCCGCCGTCGGGCGCGGTCACCAGCGCGGCGTGCAGCGGGGCGCAGCTGAGCGTGGTGTGCCCGGTCGCCCCGATGTTCCACTCGATACCGCCGGAGAACCAGGCGCCGTTCAGCGCGAAGTCGGCGGGCTGGAGCACCGGGTTGCGGTAGAGCAGCTCCCGTCCGGACGGCTTGTGGAAGAGGGAGTGGATCCGGCCGCCGAGACCGGGCAGCACGGTGGCACGCAGCCGGTCGTTCTCGATCACGATCGTGTCGATTCCGGCGGGGGTGCGCTCCCTGTCGTACCCGTCGCGTACACGCACCGGCAGCACGCTGGTCAGCGGCTCGTATCCGATCTGGCGGGCCATGTCGTGCGGGAGATCGGCCCGCCCCTCCGCGTCCACGGTGTGCGTCTCGTCGAGCGGGCGCAGCGCCGGAAGCGGGTTCTCCGGCCCCAACGGGGCGGTGGGCAGCGTCATTACGGCACGTCGCACGGTCGTGGCCAAGGCAACCTCACTCGCTCGTGGGAGCAGCCGTCCGCCCGGCCCCCCTGATGACCATGGAACACCGGCGGGGCCGGTCTGACCAGGGGTTACCGCGAGCCGATTTGCCCGAACGCCGCTCGGGAACCCGCGAACAATCCGGTACCCGGGATCCGGCCCAGCCCGTAACCTGCACCGGGAACGGCGTACGAACGAGATGAGGGCGGACGAGATGGCCGAGCAGCACACCTACCGGGTCATTGTGCGGGGCACCTGGGAGGGGCTGACGGACGACTCGCGGGCCCGGCTGCTCGCCGAGGTGGACGAACACGGCCTGCCCCAGATGCACTTCACCGAGGAGGGCTCCCTCACCTACGACAAGGTGCTGAAACACTTCTCGTTCCGCTATGTGGTCGCGTCGGACGCGGCGGACGGCGAGGAGATGGCGGGCGCCATCGCGGAGGACCGGGCCGAGACCGCGCTGAAGGAGCTGGGGCACGGCTTCGGCCCGCTGCGCTCGACCGTGACGGATATGGACACCATGAAGATCAA
Organism: Streptomyces sp. NPDC054757; assembly: GCF_053612185.1. Lineage (NCBI taxonomy): Bacteria > Bacillati > Actinomycetota > Actinomycetes > Kitasatosporales > Streptomycetaceae > Streptomyces > Streptomyces sp. NPDC054757. The sequence goes on along the minus strand of NZ_JBSHBW010000016.1, from coordinate 11,347 downwards.
CCGCAGGGGCCGCTGACCTGCGGCACCCCGGTCCTCAGCGGGCCGTCATCTCCGCGGTGAATGCCCAGCGTTCATGGTCCCGCCAGGCTCCGTCGATGAAGAGGAAGTCCGGTGAGTACCCCTCAAGACGGAACCCGGCACGGCGGATCAGCGCCAGCGACGCCTCGTTGGCCGGCTGGATGTTGACCTCAAGACGGTGCAGGCCGAGCGGGCCGAAGGCGTACTGCATCACCAGGCGCAGCCCCTCCCCCATCAGCCCCCGCCCCGCGGAGTGCGCGAACGCGCCGTATCCGAGCGCCCCGCTGCGGAAGGCGCCCTGGACGATGTTGTTGATGTTGATGAACCCGGCGATGCGTCCGGGGGTGTCGCCCGCGTGTTCGCAGACCAGGAAACCGGCCCTGGCCGGGTCCTCGATCAGCCGGCGCGCGTACACGAGGTAGCTCTCCGGGTCGGCGGGCGGGGCGAGCCAGGGATGGTGCAGCTCCCTGCTCTCCCGTACCAGCCCGGTGAACTCCCCGGCGTCCTCGTACGAGAAGTGGCGTACGCCCACACGGGGGCCCGAGGCGAGATATGCGGTCGTGTCTGGCATCGGGCCAGATTAGACCGCGGGGGCGCGTGCCGCGGAGGGGTGTTCCGGCGCGCGCTCCCCGGCGTCCAGGACCAGGGCCGGAACGTCCAGGGTGAGGGTGCCCGCCCCGGCGTCCAGGACGGCGGGCACGCCGAGCGGCATGGTCTGCGCGGTGGAGCAGTGGCCGAAGCCGAACTCCTCCACCACCGGGACGCCCAGTGTGCCGAGCCGGTCCAGCAGCACCGCCCGCACCTCGTCGTCCGGGGTGCACTCCTCCCAGGAGCCGAGGGCGATACCGGCGACCCCCTCCAGGAGGCCCGAGCGGAGCAGCTGGGTGAGGATCCGGTCGATGCGGTAGCCCTCCTCCCCGATGTCCTCGATCAGCAGCAGCCCGCCGCGCCCGGTGGGGCGGGCGTACGGGGTGCCGAGTTCGGCGGCGAGCAGTGAGAGGCAGCCCCCGAAGGTGATGCCCGCCGCCCGGCCGGGCACCAGGGTGCGGGCCGTGCCGAGGCCGAGCGTGCGGACCGTTTCGGGCTCGAAGAGGGTGGCGCGCAGGGACTCCTGGGTCGCGGTGTTCTCGATGAAGCTGAGGGCGGCGGTCATCGGACCGTGCAGCGTCGAGAGTCCCATCCGCACGGCGAACGCCTCGTGCAGCGCGGTGACATCGCTGTACCCGACGAACACCTTGGGCCCGGCCGCGCGCATCGCCGCCCAGTCCAGCAGATCGGTCATGCGCTGCGCGCCGTAGCCGCCGCGTGCGCAGAGGACCGCGGAGATCCCCGGGTCGCACCAGGCCGTCTGCAGATCGCGGGCGCGCGCCTCGTCGGCGCCCGCGAGATACCGGAACCGCGGGTGCCGGTCCAGCACATGGGGCATCACCACCGGTTCCAGGCCCCAGCCGCGGAGGATGCCGAGACCGGCCGTGAGCCGGTCCTCCGGGACGGGCCCGCTGGGCGACACGACGGCGACCCTGGCCCCCGGCCGGAGCCGGGCCGGCCGGGTCAGCGGGGTCAGGGCGGGCGCCGGACGGGCCGTCATGTGTGCAGCTCAAGGACGGGGAGGTCGGGCCGGTCGATGCCGAAGGTCTGTACGTACAAGGAGAGTTCGGCCTCCAGTGCGCGGACCATGGTGTCGGCCCTGCGGAAACCGTGTCCCTCGCCCTCGAACGTCAGATAGGCGTGCGGGACGCCCCGGCCCGCCATCCGCTCCAGGAACCGTTCGCACTGCACCGGCGGGCAGATCACGTCGTCCAGCCCCTGGAGCAGCAGGAACGGCGCCGACACCCGGTCGGCGTGCTGTGCGGGCGAGCGGTCACGGTAGCGGTCGGGGACCTCGGCGAACGGCCCGATGAGGGTCTCCAGGTACTGGGACTCGAAGTCGTGGGTGCCGTCGTCGGATGCCCAGTCGGTCAGATCGAGGATGGGGTACATGACCGTGCCGCAGGCGTAGACGCCGGACGACGCAAGCGACGCCAGTGAGGCCGCCGACGTCCAGCCGCCCGCGCTGCCGCCGCGGATCGCCAGCCTGGACCGGTCGGCCACGCCTTCGTCGGCGAGCGCACCGGCGACGGCCGCGCAGTCCTCCACATCCACGACGCCCCACTGCTCACGCAGCCGGTTGCGGTACTCCCGTCCGTAGCCGGTCGATCCGCCGTAGTTCACCTCCGCCACACCGATGCCCCGCGAAGTGAAGTAGGCGATCTCCAGGTCGAGTACGAGCGGTGCACGGCTGGTGGGGCCGCCGTGCGCCCAGATCACGAAGGGCGGCAGTTCCCCGTCGGGCGCGGTCCGGTCGGGGCTGTGCGGCGGATGGACATGGGCGTGGATCTCCCGGCCGCCGGGCCCGGTGAACGTACGGCTCTGCGGCTCGGGGTAGTAGGCGGGGTCCACCGCGTCCCGGTGCGGTGAGCCGATGACGCGGGTGTGGCCGCTGCTGGTGTCGAGCTCCACGATCTCGAACGAGCTGCGCGCGCCGGCCGCCAGACCGACCACCCGGCTGTCGCGCGCGGAGAGCGTCGAGGCCCACTCGGTCCAGGGGCCCGGTGCGTCGACGAGTTCGCCGTTCTCCGGGTCGAGCACCCCGAGCGCGGTGTCGCCCGCGCCGTGCACGACGGCGATCAGCCCGCTGTCCAGAGGCTCGAACCACTTCTGGCCGATCTTCCAGAGCGGCCCGCCGAACTCCTCGTCGCGCGGACAGAGCGCGACCGCAGCGCCGTCCTGGTCCGCCCGGTAGAGGTTCCACCAGCCGGTGCGGTCGGAGGCGAACAGCAGCCGCCCGTCGGCCGCCCAGTCCACCTGTGCGACGGACTCGTCCGGCCCTCCTGCGATACGCCGGGCCCCCTCGAAGAGGCCGCCTTCGGTGACGTCGGCGACCATGGCGTCGTTGCCGTCCCACGGCATCCGCGGATGGTCCCAGCCGAGCCACGCGACACGGCGCCCGTCCGGCGAGAGACGGGCACCGGTGACGAACCGGTGGCCTCCGCCGGAGAGTTCACGGACGGCCGCGCGGTCATCGGCGGCCGAGCCGTCCAGCGGTACGGCCGCGATGACCCGCCGTACATCGGTGGGCGACTCGCCGGTGAACTCCTCCATGACGCACCAGGCTTCGCCGCAGCCGGGATGGATCACCGGGTCCACCCAGCGCAGTCCGCCGCCCACGACGGAGACCGGGGTGAGCGGCCTCGGCTCCGCCGCGCCGCCCCGCGCGTCCGGCTCGTACGCGTAGAGCCGCTGGTCGGCGAAGTGGACGAAGACCACGAGCGGCCCGCCCGACGACCGCAGCGCCCCGGCCCAGGGCTGTCCGCCGTACTCGATGACCCGGCTGCGGACGTTCCACGGGGCGGGCAGGGCCGTCTCCTCACTGCCGTCCGCCCGCCGCCGCACCAGTGCGCGCCTGCCGCCCTCGGCGGGGCGCGGCGCGGTCCACCACACCTCGTCGCCGACCGTGCCGATGAACTCGGGACGGCCGTCCTGCGACGCCGCGACTGCGGCGTCGATCGGCGAAGGCCATGTGCCGTAGGCCCCGGTGGTTGCCATGCTGCCAACTCCCCTATGCGGTACGCAGATAGTGATCGAGCACCCGGGCGCCAAAGTGCAGCGCGTCCACCGGCACCCGCTCGTCGACCCCGTGGAACAGGGCCTGGTAGTCGAAGCCGGGAGGCAGCCTCAGCGGCGAGAAGCCGTACCCGGTGATTCCCAGTCGGGAGAACTGCTTGGCGTCCGTGCCCCCCGACATGCAGTAGGGCACCACATGCCCCTCCGGTGCGAACCTCTCGATCGCCGCGCGCAGTTTCGCGTACGTCGGCGAGTCCACCGGTGCTTCGAGCGCGACCTCGCCGTGGTCGAACTCCCAGTCGACGTCCGGCCCGGTGAGGCGGTCCATGGTCGAGCGGAACTCGTCCTCGCCGCCGGGCAGCATCCGTCCGTCGACATACGCCGTCGCGTGCCCGGGGATGACATTGACCTTGTAACCGGCTGTCAGCATCGTCGGGTTGGCGCTGTTGCGGACGGTCGGCTCGACCAGCGCGGCCGCCGGGCCGAGCTTCGAGAGCAGCGCGTCCACGTCGAAGTCCGGGGCCGCGGTGTCCGTTTCGATGCCGTGCAGAGCGGCGATCTCGGTGAGCGCGGCGCGCACGGTCGGCGTGAGCCGTACCGGCCACTGGTGTTCGCCGATACGGGCGATGGCGGCGGCGAGCCTGCTGACCGCGTTCTGCCGGTTGACCTTCGAGCCGTGGCCCGCCTTGCCGTGCGCCGTGAGCCGCAGCCAGGCGGTGCCGCGCTCACCGGCCGCGATGGGGTAGACAGGCAGGTCCGGACCGGCGTGGAAGGTGAAGGCACCGGACTCGCTGATGCCCTCGGTGCAGCCGTCGAAGAGCCCGGGGTGCTGGTCGGCGAGGAAGCCCGAGCCGTCGTCGGCGCTCGCCTCCTCGTCGGCCGTGTAGGCGATGACGATGTCACGCCGGGGGCGCACGCCCTGGCGCGCCCAGGCCCGCACCACCGCGAGCACCATCGCGTCCATGTTCTTCATGTCGATCGCGCCGCGGCCCCAGACCACCCCGTCGCGGATCTCCCCGGAGAACGGGTGCACGGACCAGTCGTCCGGTTCGGCGGGCACCACGTCGAGATGGCCGTGGACCAGCAGCGCGTCCGCCGACGGGTCGGTGCCGGGAATCCTGGCGACCACGTTGGTACGCCCCGGGGTGCGCTCCAGAAGCGTCGGCTCGATCCCCGCACCGGCCAGCCGCTCGGCGACGTACTCGGCGGCGGGCCGCTCCCGGCAGTCACCGCCGCCCCGGTTGGTCGTGTCGATCCGAATCAGCTCCGAGGTGAATGCCACCGCCTCGTCGAGCGCCCGTGCGTCCAGCTGCTCCGGTCCCACCGGATTCACGTCAGCCATACTGTTCCTCCACCGCGGACGAGACGAGGGTCGTCACCGCCTTGAAGGTCCGAATGCCCTCATACATCGTCGCGCTGGTGTACGCGACACGCCGCTCAGCCGTCCTGCGTACCCCCGGTACGACGGTCGCGGCGCCGACCAGATGCTCCGCGTCGAACTCCAGCTCCACCGTGAAGGACTGCCCGGTCACGGGTGCGTGGCGCACGGCGAGCGCGGTGGCGTCGGCCGCGGCGGTACGGATGTCGGATGCCGTACGGGCGGGGGTGCGGCAGACCGCCGCGTACCGCGAGACATGGTCCTTCACCGCCACGGTACGGGCCCGGGGCGCGTACCCCAGCGCGTCGGCGCAGGCGAGGTCGTCACCGGTGACGAGCACCACCGGGACTCCGTACTCCGCGACCACATGGGCGTTGAGAAGGCCCTCGCTCGCCCGTACGCCGTTGAGCCAGACGCCGGTGATCGAGTTGGCCAGATAGGTGTGGGCGAGCACGCCCTCCATACCGGCGCCCGTGTGGTAGCCGACGAAGGCGATCCCGTCCACGTCGCCGTGCTGGACGCCCTCCACCATGGAGAGCGACTTATGACGACCCGTGAGCATCTGGACCCGCTCGTCGAGCCGCTCGATGAGCAGATTACGCATGGACCAGTGGGCTTCGTTGATGAGCACCTCGTCGGCGCCACCGTCGAAGAAACCGAGAGCGGCCGCGTTCACGTCCGACGTGAACAGCGACCGGCAGCGCTCCCACTGCGCACTGCCGGGGAGCACGTCGCCGGGCCAGGTCACACCCGTCGCGCCCTCCATGTCGGCGCTGATGAGGATCTTCATGCGGATGACGCTACCTGCCGACGAATACGCTGGCCAGGCACCGCACACCTATCACAGGTCCATACCACTGACGCCGATTCTGAGTCGGCGAGTATCCAAGCCCTCGGGCCTCCGCACACGGAAAACCCCTCGCGCCTGATGACTGCACAGGAGAAGCGTCATCGCGCGAGGGGTTCACCTACAGGGTTCAGCAGTAGGGCGGAATGCTACCGACGTTGTCGACGTACCGCGCCGAGACGAAGTTCCCCTTGGCGGTCTTGTACCAGAGGATGTTTCCGCCCACGTTCTGGCCGCGGACCTTGCACACGATCGGGATGATCGAGTGGTACGAGTACGAGCCGACGACCCGGTAGTGCTGGCTGGGGCCACTGCGCACCAGCACGCCTGTCCTGGCGATCACGCGGCCCTTGTAGTGGGTCCACGCCGCCGCAGTCGACTGGCCCTTGGCGGCCGGGCCGCTGCTCTCACCGGCGAGAGCCGGACCGGCGGCGACTCCGACGGCCAGCGCACCGGCTGTCAGTGCCATGACGAGCTTGCTGGTCTTGGGCTTGGGGAACAAGTGTTGCCTCCGCGAGATCACAGACCGATGGGGTAGATGCGTGAGACGCCGCCCCCGCCATACGCCGATGTGAACGGCACACTGTTCGCACATCCTCCAGCGAACGGCCCAGGGGCAAAACGGATCGCCTCAGCCCGAGCAAGCTACTGCGGCCTCCACGCCGGCCCGCCCTTACGCGGTGCGACACACAGGGCGTTCTCCTGAATGGGCGCATGCGTCCGTTCTCCGGGCCGGCCGGACCTGCCGGGAACCCAGAGGTCTACTCCACTGAAGGACCGGCCGACGGCGGGTTGGTCTGGATCAGCTAACTTTCCGGGATCCGGCACCGCCACGGTCCGCCATGGGAATACCGGATCACATCAACTCTTCCTCCCGGGACCACTGATGGCGACTGCTCTGTTCGCGCCGTACTCTCGGCGGCCGGCGGTGGTCGCCGCGCAGATCCTGCTGGTGGCCGCCGCGTACTACGGATCGGCCCGCCTCGGTCTGCTCAGGGAGGTGGTCGTCGACGGTGCCGTGGTCACACCGCTCTGGCTGCCCACCGGCGTCGCGCTCAGCGCCCTGCTCTACATGGGGCTGCGCGTCTGGCCCGGTATCGCCATCGGCGCGCTCTTCTCCATCGCCACGGTCGGCGCGACCCTCACCCCGCCGGGCGCCACCATCTCGGCAGGCAACACCCTGGCTCCCGTCTTCGCGTTCCTCATGCTGCGCCGGGTGGGATTCCGCCCCGAGCTGGACCGTCTGCGGGACGGTGTGACGCTGGTCTTCCTGGGCGCCGCGGTGGCGATGCTGGTCAGCGCCTCCATCGGCTGCGGCACGCTGGCGGTGACCGGCAAGCTGCCCCTCCGCGACTTCTGGCCGGTCTGGCTGGCGTGGTGGGCCGGTGACGCCATGGGAGTGCTCGTCGCCACCCCGGTCCTGCTCGTCCTGCGCCGGATCAGGCTCCCCCGGGCCACCGACCGCTGGCCCGAGGCCACGGCGCTGGCCCTCGCCTCGGTGGTGGTCACCCTGCTGGCCACCCGGTCCACGCTCACCCTGCTCTTTCTTGTCTTTCCGCTGCTCATCTGGGCCGCGCTCCGCTTCGAGCTGTCCGGCAGCGCCCCCTGTGCCTGTCTGGCCTCGGTGCTCGCCGTCCTCGCAGCGACCGAGTACATCGGCCCCTTCGAGGGCCGGACCCTGTTCGAGGCGACGCTCAACGTCGCCGTGTTCAACGCTTCGGTGTCGCTGACGGCGCTGCTGCTGGCCGCGATCGTCACGGAGCAGAAGAACATCCGCAGCAAGATCGAGCTGGCCTGTCTGGAACTGGCCGACCTGGTCGAGCAGCTCGCCCCCGGGCAGGTGGACCTCCTGCCACCGCCCGGCGACCTGCCACCGTCCGGCGACCTGCCATCGCCCGGCGGCGGGCCCGGCCGCTGATCCGCCGGCCGGGCTCCGTACCCCCGCGGCGCCTCAGGAGGTCCCGGCGAGCACGAACCAGCGCGCCGGCAGATCGATCCGGGTGCCGTCCGGCAGATGCTCGGTCTGGGCCAGTGCGGTATCACCGCTCGCCAGGATCGTCAGCCCCGCACCGCGGAGGAGCCCGGGTACCTCTTCCTCGGACGCGTCGGCCGGCTTGAGGCCGTTCTGGATGACCCTGCGCAGCTTCTCGGGCGGCCCTCCGGGGCCTTCGGCCACCTTCTGCAGCAGTTCCTTCGAAGCGGGCGTCAGCTCCGCGACGAAGGCCCGCCCCCGCTCGCCGACGAGTGCCGCGATGGCTGCGGCGACGGCCGGGCGCGCCTCGGGTTCGCTCTGGTGGATGACGGCCCGCATGTAGACATTGGTGTCACCGATCCGCCGGCCCAGCTCCCGTACCGCCTCCGTGTCCACCAGGTCGAGCTGGGAGAACTCGGCCACTCCCGCACTGTCCGCCCGCCGCGCGTGACGGATCGCGGCGTGCGAGAGGTCCACGCCGAGTGCGCGGGCGAAGACGGTGGACAGATAGCGGGTCTGAGTGCCGTTTCCGCAGCCGAGGTCCACGACCGGGAGCGACGTGTCGGCGTACGGCAGCAGCAGCTCGGTGTGCGGTACGGCGGTGAGCGACGGGTCCGAGTCCCAGATCGCCTCGCCCGGGGCTTCCGACGTGGCCGACCAGAACCCCTCCCACGCCTCGCGGTACTGCGGCGACACATACATAGGTACTCCTGCGTCCATTGCGCCCCTCGGTGCTCTGCCGGAGAACGACCGCCGTTCTCCGTGGATACGGGCAAGACCGCGGGCAGGCTCAGACGCCCACGGCCGCCGGTGTCACCCGCTGTCCGCTCCGGGGCCCGCCGCCCCGGTCGGCCAGCGCCTGTTCGAACCAGACGGTCTTGCCGTGTGCGGTGGAGCTGGTGCCCCACTCCCGGGCGAGGCTGCTCACCACCAGCAGCCCGCGGCCCGACTCGTCGTCACCGGACGGGCCGAGCAGCACGGCGGGCGCCGGTTCGTCGTCGCTGACCTCGCAGAGCAGGGCGGCCGTCCTGACCAGCCGCAGCCCGATCTCGCGCACCCGGCCGTGTCTGACGGCGTTGGTGACCAGCTCACTGACCATCAGCCCCGCGGGCTCCACCGCGTCCGGCAGCCCCCAGTCGAGCAGCTGCCCGCGGACCAGCCGCCGGGCCCGCGCCACCTCACGGGGATCGAGGGCGAGCCGCCACTGCGCGACGTCATCGGCGGGGATCCCGTTCACCCTGGCCATCAGCAGCGCCACGTCGTCCTTGCGGCCGCCGTCCGGGTTCAGCGCGCGGATGATCGTGTCGCAGGCGTCGTCCATGGAGGCGGCGGGGTGCGCGGCCGACGCGCAGAGCGCGGCGAGCCCGGCCCCGATGTCCTGGCCGCGCACCTCGACCAGACCGTCGGTGCAGAGGATCAGCCGGTCGCCGGGGCCCACCCGTACGGTCGCTGTCTCGAAGGCGACACCCCCGACACCGATGGGCGCACCCGTCGGCAGGGAGAGCAGCTCGGCCCGGCCGTCGGCTGCGCGGACCAGGACCGGCGGGATATGCCCGGCGTTGGCGATCTGCAGTTCGGAGCTGATCGGGTCGTACACGGCGTACAGACAGGTCGCCAGATACTGCTCACCGAGCCGCTGTGCCAGGTCGTCCAGGTTGCGCAGCAGCTGGGCCGGGGGCATCTCCATGGTGGCCATGGTGAGGACGGCGGTGCGCAACTGACCCATCATGGCTGCCGAGTTGAGCCCGTGTCCCATGACGTCGCCGACGACGAGGGCGGTCCGGGAGCCGGGCAGCTTCACCGAGTCGAACCAGTCGCCGCCGACCCGGCCGAGCCGGGCGCCCGGCAGATAGCGGGTCGCGATGTCGCAGCCCGCCATACGGGGTTCGACCTTGGGCAGCATGCTGTCCTGGAGGGTCTCGGCGACGTTCTCCTGGTACGTGTACATCCGGGCGTTGTCGAGGACGAGCCCGGCGCGGGCGGCGAGTTCGGCGCCGGTGGTGCGGTCCATGTCGTCGAAGGGCTCCCTGCCGGGCCGCCGCATCAGCACCATGAAGCCGAGTACCACGTCGCGGGCCTTCAACGGCACGATCAGCAGCGAGCGGTGGGTGATCAGCGGCCGCAGGTCACGTTTCTCGAACTCGCCCGAGATCCGGTTGCTCAGCTCTTCGTCCACATACCGGACGAGAACGGGCTCGCCGGTGACCATGCACTGGAAGAACGGCGTGTGCTCGGGGAACGCGATGGCCTCGCCCACCGGCACGGTGTCGTCCCAGCGGCCCGTTTCGTCGTTGTGCTCGACCCACACCCGGTGCCAGACGGTGGTGACGTCGGGCGGCCCGTCGGGGAATCCCTCGCCCGCGAGCACGGCGGCGCGCAGATGGGTGCCCGCGAAGTCGGTGAAGCGCGGAACGGCGGCGCTGGTCACCTCACGGATGGTGCGTTCCAGGTCGAGGGAGGAACCGATGCGCCCGCTGGCCTCGTTGAGGAACTCAAGCCGCTCGCGTACCGCCGCATACTCCAGGTCGAGTTCAGGGCGGGGCGGGGTACGGGCCGCGTGGAGGTCGTCGCCGGTCCTGAGGGACTCACGGCCGGGCCGACCGGGCGGGGTGTACCGCGGCACCCCCCAGTCCGGGGTGACGGGAACCTGCTCGTGGTGACTGAACTCCAGTACGGGATAGCCCAGTTCAAGGACCTGGGAGACGATCCCGGTCGCCTCCTGGACGCTCATGTTCGGCAGGATCTCGGGGAGCCGCCCGGCCAGTTCGCGGTAGCCGGGGAAGTCGGTGTGGAGCGCGAAGCCGGGGGCTATGGTCCCGGGGGCGCCGCTCTCGTCGCCGTCCGCAAGCTGTGCGGCGTCGGCCGCGAGGACGAGGAGCCGCTCGGGGCCGGGCCCGGCCAGCGGGTACGCCCACCAGAGCACATCGATACGGCCGCGCCGCGGCTCGTCGAGACGGGCCCGGCCCGATGACGGGTAGGCGACGATCCCGCCGGCCGAGATGTCGTCGAGCTCCGGGCCGAGATCGGCGTACGTCCCGTCGGGCCCACGCTCCCCTTCGCTGCGCAACGCCCCGGACACCGGCAGCAGTTCGCCCGCGGCGCAGCCGACCGCTTCCTGGCGCGAGACACCGAAGAGCCGTCGGGCCCCCGTTGACCAGTGCGAGACCAGCCCTCCGGCGTCGACGACCGCCACGGCGAGCGGCACACGGCCCGCCGCGGCGTCCCGCGGCCGGTCCGCCCTCGGTGGCGGCACACCAACGTCCATGGGTGGAAGGCTCCTTCCCGGCCGCGACGCTCTGCGGTACGTGACACCACCGTACGGCCCGTGCCCGGGTCCCGGGGGGTCATCGGCGGAATCGGCCCCACGGGTGGTGCGCCCGGCGTACGCGGGGGCGCACCACCCATGGGGCCCGTCCGTGCGGACCGGTACTCGCGGAAGCTCCTATAGATCGTCAAGCAGCTTGGGTTAGCTGTTCGGTGGTGATCTGGGGGTGGGGCAGGTGTCGGTAGACCTCGCGGGCGACGAACC
>NZ_JBSHBW010000015.1:0-183485 GCF_053612185.1 Streptomyces sp. NPDC054757 | reverse complement strand
CCGGGAGCCGGGAGCCGGGAGCCGGGAGCCGGGAGCCGGGAGCCGGGAGCCGGGAGCCGGGAGCCGGGAGCCGGGAGCCGGGAGCCGGGAGCCGGTGACGTTCGGGCTTTCGCCCGACTGGCTGCTGGCGGACGGCAGGCCCTTCGTCGACGCGCTCGTGCTCTCCCATCCCGAGCAGCTGGAACGGCTCCGCCGGGTCTGCCCGCAGGCGCTCCGTTCGGCGGTCCTCGCGGGTGACCCGTGCTTCGACCGCATGCTGGCGGCCCGTCCCTACCGCGAGCGCTACCGGCGGGCTCTCGGCGTCCGCGAGGGACAGCGTCTGATCGTCCTCAACTCCACCTGGAATCCCGAGGGTTTCTTCGGCGACGGCGGTGGCCAGGACCTGCTGCCCAGTCTGCTGCCCCGGCTTCCGGCCGAACTGCCCGCCGACGACTACCGGCTGGCCGCCGTGCTTCACCCCAACATCTGGCACGGGCACGGCCCGGGCCAGATCCGTGCGTGGCTCGACCGCGCCCTCCGCAGCGGACTGACGCTCATCGACCCTGTGCGCGCATGGCGGCAGGCCCTCATCGCGGCGGACCTGGTCCTGGGGGATTTCGGAGCCGTCACCTACTACGCGGCGGCCCTGGGCACCCCCGTACTGCTCGCGTCCTCCGCGCAGGAGGGCCTTGACCCCGAGGCGCCGCTTGCCGCGTTCGTGCGGGACGCACCGCGTCTCGACCCGCTCGCTCCGCTGCGCCCACAGGTGGAAGAGGTGTGGGACCGGCACCGCCCGCTCGCGGGCCCCGCCGAGTTCACCACTTCGAGCCCAGGCGCTGCGGCCTCGCTGCTCCGCCGGAGTTTCTACGGACTGCTTGAGCTGCCGGAACCGGCCGCGCCCGCACTGCTGGAGCCGCTGCCGCTGCCACCGTACGAACCCGCGCACCGTACGGCCCCCCTGCGGGTGCGCACGCACGTGGACCACGGGTCGGTCGAGGTGGAGCGCTCCACGAGGATCCCGTACGGCGCCACGGGCGAGACGCATCTCGCCGTCCACGAGGACACCCGGGACCCCGGCGAGCTGGAGCTGGCGGACGTGATCTGGCGTGCGGGGCAGCCGGACGATCCACGTCTGGGCGGCGCCGCCGGGTGGACCGCGGAGATCCTGCGCAGGCACCGGCACTGTGTGCTCGCCGCTTATGTGACCGGCGCGGACAGCTGCACCGTACGGACGCGGGGGCAGGGCGTGCTCCAGCTGTCCGCAGGCCCTGGTGCGGACGCGGACCCGGCGGCCTATGCCTCGGCCGCGCACGCCTGGCTGGCCGCGGGCGGGACAGTGCCCGCCAGCGGTACGACGCTGCACGTGCGTACCGCCGGCATCGTCCACCCCGTCACGGTCAGGGCTGCCGCCGGGTCTGGCACCGCTCCCGGAGCCGGGCGAGATACGCCAGGTGCGTAGCCGCGTTCACGGGGAGCAGACGCTCGGCCTCGGCGATCCGCGCCGACGCTGCGGAATCGTCGTCCGCGGCGTGAAGGGTTTCGGCCAGGTCCGTCAGAGCACGGGCCTGGTTGTACGTCTCTCCCCGGTCCGCGAAGAAGGCCGCCACCGGCTCCAGGAGCGCGCGGGATTCCTCCAGCCGTCCCAGTCCCCGCAGCGCCCGTCCCTGATGGCGCTTCACCAGGTTCAGCGCGCGCGGAAGATCCGCGGTGCCATCGCCGCCGGGTGCGATGCGCCGGTACACCTGCTCCGCCTCCAGGAACCGTTCGTACGCGGCCTCGTAGAGCCACTGGTTCAGATCGATCAGGCCCAGCATTTCCAGCGCGGACGCCTCCCCCAGGAGGTGTCCGGCCACTCGCTCGCATGCGACGGCGGCGTGCCCCTCGCGTGCGGCCTCCTCCGGGTGCCGCAGCTCTCCGAGGCAGTGGGCGAGCTGGAAGTGCAGCGCCGCTGCCGTACGGGAGTCCGGCTGCCGGTCGTCGGCGCGGCGGGCCGCGGTCCGAAGAGCGGGCAGGACCTCGTCCAGGTGGCCGGATTTCAACTGCAGCGGCCACAGCGAACGGCCGAGCCTCAGCACGGTGTCGTACTGCTGGTACTCCTCGGCCACCGACACGGCCCGGACCAGGTTCCCGGCCTCGGCACGCAGCACCTTCAGGCCCGTGTCCTCGTCCGGAGGCCCGCCCTCGGCGTGCGGGGCTTCTTCGAAAGCCGGTGGGTGCTCCACCCGCCAGCTCTCCGGCAGGGCGGCGTGCGCGGCGCGCAACGCCCGCTGGACGAGGTCGTCCAGGGAACGCGACACGGCGGCCGAGCACTCCGCGATTCCGTGTTCAGGACCTGCCGCGTCCTCCAGGCAGCGGCGTACCTCGGGCCGGAAGCGGTAGCGGGCGTCGGGCAGCCGCTCCACCAGCCGCGCTTCCGCGGCCCGTTCAAGAAGACCCGCCGCTTCCGGCGTGGCCACACCGGCGGCGCGTCCCGCCAGCGCGGCGTCGAAGGCGGGCCAGCCGCCGAGCGCGGTGAGCCGGCAGAGCCGGGCCGCCTCCGGGCCGAGGCGGAGGCACACGGTCCGCACCGTGTCCCGGACCGGATCGCCCGTCGCGGCTGTCCCCCGTACCCCCGGGGAGAGTTGTTCGCCCGCCAGCAGGCGTACCGCAGCGGCCCGCAACGCGAGGGCGTTCCCCCCGCAGCGGGCCACTGCGTCCGACACATCGTCCGCCCGCCGGGCCAGCGCCTCCTTGCCCGCGACTCTCTTCAGCAGCTGCTTCGCGTCCCGGTCGGCCAGTCCGGGCACCTCGACCAACTCCGCCTCGAAGTCGAAGCAGGGACCGGACGAGACCACCAGCAGGAAGACGTCGGGGGTGGACGGGATCACCGCACGGACCTGCGCGGCGGCGGATGCGTGGTCGACCACGACCAGGATTCGGCGCCCGGCCGTAAGGGTCCGGTACAGGTCTTCCCGTCCTGCCTCCGTGGACGGCATCCGTTCCGGATCGACGCCCATACGACGCAGAAGCAGCAGGAGAACGGCGGCCGGAGCCGGCCCGTGATCGCCACCGGCATCACGGAGGTCGACGTAGAACTGCCCGTCCGGGAACCGGTGGACGGAGTCGGCGCCCCAGTACAGAGCCACCGCACTGGTACCGACACCGGGCGCCCCGTAGAGCAGCACCGCCCTGGGGCGCCCGGCCGCCGCACGTGTCAGTTCGCGCTTCAGCCGCCGCAGGACACCCTCACGGTCGGTGAAGTGCCGTGTGGGGGGCGGCAGTCCGGGCCCCCGCCGCAGCGCCGGTACGGCATCGTCCGCCCGGTCTCTCACGAGCTGGGCCCATTCGGCACCGAGACGCAGGTCCTGATCCATCCGCGGGTGCACTTGGCGCGCCAGCAGATCGCAGCCTTCCGGGCTGGTCGGCAACGGCACCTCACGCCTGAGCGTTCGCCGTACCTGTGCACCGGTCGACAGCCGGATGTTCTTGCCGATCTCGCCGCCGGCGCCATTGCCCACAGCGGTCAGAAACGCGGTGAGCGCACTCAGCGTCACGGTCTCGATCACACGCAACCCTCCCCGGTCCGGTCCCCTGACCGGACCCTATCGGTCCGTACCGGGGGCAGACAGGCGAATCCTCGACCTGACGGTGCGGCCGGGTTCCGGTCTGACACCCCGCCACACGGGCAAGCGGTGTCCGGCAGGCCATGGCCTGCCGGACACCGCGCTGTCAGGGCCTGTCAGGACCTGTCAGGACCTGTCAGGACTCGGGGAGGGAGAGGATCAGCAGGCGCCGAGGTCCTGCCAGGCACCCCATTCGCCCGTGGTTCCGGGGGTCTCGCCGGTGGTCCACCACTTGGCCTTCCAGGTGTGGCCGCCGTACGAGACGGTGTTGCCGCCGACGTAGACCGCGCTCTTGCTCCACTGCGCCGCACTGCACGCGGTGGCCCCGCCGGTGATGGTGAGTGTGTAAGTGGCCGTGTGGGTGGTGGACCCCGCCTTGCCGGTGACCGTCAGGGAGTACTTGCCGGAGACCGCGGACGAGGTGGTGGAGACCGAGAGGGCCGCGTCGCCTCCGGCCTTGACCGAGCCGGGGCTGACCGATGCCGTGACCCCGGCCGGTGCGCCGGTCACGGCCAGGCCGACCGTCTGGGCCGCCCCCGCGGTGACCGCGGTGTGCACCGACGAGGTGGTGGAGCCGCCGGCCGCGACGGTGGCCGATGCCGGGGTTAGCGAGACCGAGAAGTCGTCGGCCGGGGGCGTCGTGCTGCCGGAGCTGGTGAACGGCTCGAAGGTGTGGCTGAACTGCCAGGTGCTCTGGTCGATGCCGGAGCAGGAGTCGGAGCCGCCCTGGCCGGGGCAGCCGCCGTTGTCACGCTGAAGGGCCCAGATGGACAGGGTGTTGATGCCCTTGTCCACGGCCCAGTTGTAGACCGGCGCCGCGTTGGCGGTGGTGAAGGTCTCGGCGGCTCCGAAGTCGTCGATGCCCGGCATCTCGATGACGCCGACCGAGCCCCACAGCTGCGCGTCCGTCTTCGACGGGTAAAGCTTCGCCAACTGGTCGTGCAGGCCCTGGGCGGCGGTCTGGGTGTCGTTGGCCATGTTGTGCGTGGCGTTGTCGTAGTAGTCGAACGTCATGATGTTCGTGACGTCGATCCGTGCGTTGTTGGACACCGCGTTCTTCAGCACGGCCAGACCGCTGGAGGCCAGCCCCTTCGTGGTGGTGGGCAGGGTGTACGAGAACTCGACGGTGCGTCCGTTGGCGGCTGCCCAGTCCTCCACCTGCTTGACGGCCTTGTTGCGCCGGTCGATGCCCGCCGAGTTGGTCAGCGAGTTGTCCTCGATGTCCAGGTCGATCCGGGTGATGTCGTAGGTGGTGATGACCTTCTCGTACGCGGCGGCGATCTGGCCGACGTCCGTACAGCTGTCGGCGATCTCGGTGCCGGTGTTGTCGGCGGTGTAGCCGCCGAACGAGGCGATGATGTCGCCGCCGTTGGACTTGATGGTGCTGATGTCGCTGCCGAAACTGGCGGACGAAACGGGCATGCTGCTGTCGCCGTTCCAGTACGGCGTGCAGGAGCCCTTGGCCGCCGCCTGGAGGAATGCCATCGTCAGGTATTTGCTCCCGGACTGTTCGGCCAGGGCGGCCGGGCTGTCACCGGTCCAGGCTTCGAAGTACGGGGCGTACACATGCGCGGGCAGTGGGGTCGCCGCCTGGGCGGATCCGCTGCCGACGGTGACGAGCCCGGCTGCTGCCGCCGCCGTGACCACGACGGTGGCGAGGGTACGGATCGGTCTCATTGAGTCTCCTGGGAACACCGGTTGGAGGAAGAGGGAGGGGAAGAGCGGTGCGGGCCCGCGATGCCCGGCGGGGCGGAACCGTGGGGGCGGGAGAGGCCCCGGCCGGGCATCGCGGGGGTCAGGGGAGGTACGGGAGAGGCGAGCAGTGCCGGGGGCTCGGCCGGCGCCGGGGCGCCGGATGACCGGCAGGTCCGATCAGCAGGCGCCCAGGTCCTGCCAGGCCCCCCAGTCGCCCGTGGTGCCCGGCTCCTCATTGGTGGTCCACCACTTGGCCTTCCAGTTGTGGCCCTTCCAGGAGACCTGCTTCCCGCCGGTGTAGACCTCGGATGCGCTCCACGACGGTGAGGTGCAGGAGCCGGACGGAGGCGGGGTGACCGGCGGGGTGGTCGGGGGCGGGGTGACCGGCGGGGTGGTGGGAGGCGTCGTCGGCGGGGTGGCCGGGGGCGATGTCGGAGGCGCCGAGCAGTCGGACGCGGACCCGTTCGTCGCGGTCACGATCTTGTTGAAGAGGGTGGCCGCGGGGTCGAGGTCGAGCAGCGAGTACATCATCGAGCCGCCCAGGCCGTGGCAGTGCGCGTAGTCGGCCTTGGCCTGGATGCTCTTGTCGCCGAGGCCGGTCCAGAACTCCGTACCGTTGTAAAAGTAGTTGGACTGGGTGGCGGGGTCGTAGAACGTGGTGGACGGGTTGGCGACGATGCCCGTCAGTTCCTTGTAGTACGCGGTCCCCGCGACCTGGCTGATACCGCGCGCCGGGGCCGGTCCGGAGGCCGGCTGGTACAGGCCGTGGTTGCTGCCTGCCGAGACTCCGGTCCAGCCCCGGTAGTACAGCGGGTACCCCATAGTGATCTTGCTCGCCGGGAATCCGCCCGGGATGCCGTAGGCCGGATCACCGGTGGTCCATGCCTTGATGGCGTTGTCGGTGGAGTACTTCTCGGTTCCGGGCGAGACCGGCGTCGAGGGGTCGTCCGGCGACACATACGTCGGGTCCTGGTGGTTGGTCGGGCCGGTCGCGTCCCAGGCGCCGTGCATGTCGTACGTCATGACGTTGGCGTAGTCGAGGTACTGGCCGAGCTTGTCGGTCTCCAGGTTCGCGATCTTGTCCTGGCCGGCCGGGAGAGCCGCGGTGAGCAGCATCTTCTTGCCGCCGTTGGCGGCGCCGTAGGCGTCGAGCTCGGTGCGGAACTCCGCCATCAGCTTGGTGTAGTTCGCCTTGTCGGCGGTGCTGTAGTGGTTACCGGTATGGCCATTGGGCGAGCCGGGGTACTCCCAGTCGATGTCGAAGCCGTCGAAGATCCCGGCCGCCGAGCCGTCCCCGCCGTAGCCGCCCTGCACCGGCAGGTTGCCCTTGATGAACATGTCGATGCAGGAGCTGACGAGCTTCTTGCGGCTGGCGTCGGTCGCGGCCGCGTCGGAGAAGTACTTGGAGTACGTCCAGCCGCCGATCGACGCGACGATCTTCAGCTTCGGGTATTTCGCCTTCAACTTCTTGAGCTGGTTGAAGTTGCCGACGATCGGCTGGTCCCACTTGTCGGCGACACCGTCCACGCTGATGTCGGCGCCGAAGGACTTCTGGTAGTCGGCGAAGGCATCGCCCGCGCCGTCACCGGCGTTGGGGTCGCTCTCGTTCGTCGAGTCGGACGCCTTGGTCGCCTCGAAACAGGTGTGGCTGCTGGGGTCGATGTTCTCGAACGAGTAGTTGAGGATGTCCAGCTTGCCCGCAATCCCCTCGGTGTCGAGGTTCTTGGGGTAGAAGGCGTTGCCGTACACGCTCCACTGGTCGTAGTACGCGATCTTGACGCCCCCGCTGCTCGAGGCGGCGGCCGCGGGTTTGGCGGCGGGGGCGGCGTCCGCCTGGGTGCTGACACCGGCTGCGAGTGCGGTGAGCACCCCCATGGCCAGCGCCGCGCTCGTGGCGGCGGCCATGAGCGTTCTCTTCCTGGATTGCACGGGGACCTCCAGATGGCGGATGTGGCTCACCGGCTCGCGCGGCACGGTTGGTAAGGAGATATCCGCGGCTGAAGGGCACGTCAATAGACTGGACCAATTAAGGACTAGACCAATTCGCCCCAGGGCGACGTTGTCATGGCCCTGGTACTGGCGGAACTGGACTAGACCAAACCCCGGGCAAAATCGGCGACTTGGGGCCATGGCGGAGCGCCGGCGTCTCGCCGGGGTTTATGTCACGGAGCTGCGGAAGACATCCGGCGCCGCTCCCACCGCCCGGTCTCGACGCCCCCACCCGCCGGTCTCGACGCCCCCGCCACCGGTCTCAACGCCCCCACCGCTCCGGGGCGATCCGCCGGACGGGGCCGGGCCCGCCCCCGGACCGGCGCCGCCGCGCCGCGGTCAGTCGCCTGCCGTGGCGCGCCGCTGCGGCGGCCGGTGCGTACGGCGCCTGACCGCTCCGTAGGTCTTCTGGAGGGCCGCGGTCGTGGCGTCGAACGAACGCTGCGCGACGCCGACGAACAGGCAGTCGATGACGGCGAGTTGGGCGATGCGGCTGACGGTCGCACCGGAGCGGAAGGGGGTCTCCCGGGCGCAGGTCGTCAGGACGAGGTCCGCACTCCGCGCGAGGGACGAGCGCGGCACATTGGTGAGGGCGATGGTGGTGGCGCCGCGTTCGGCCGCCGCCTGGAGGGGTTCGACGGTGTCCTCGGTCTCCCCCGAGTGGGAGATGGCCACGGCGACATCGCCCGGCCGCAGGAGCGCGGTGGCGGTGAGGGCGGCGTGACGGTCGGTCCAGACGAAGGCCATATGGCCGATTCGGTGCAGTTTCTGGTGCAGGTCCTGGCCGACGAAGGCGCTGGCCCCGACGCCGAAGATGTCGACCCGCCGGGCGCCGGCCACCGCGTCGACCGCGCGGCCCAGCACCTCGACATCGAGCCCTGCCCCGGAGTCCTCCAGGGCGCGCACCTCGTTGTAGATGATCTTGCCGACGATCTCGCCCAGCGTGTCCGTGGCGCTGATGTCGGTGCCGGGCGGGGGGCGTTCGCCGCCGAGAGCCTGCTCACGGGCCGCGGCGGCGGCCAGCGCGAGGCGCAGCTGCGGGTAGTTGGGGATCCCGATGGCCCGGGAGAAGCGCATCACGGTGGCCGCCGAGGTCTCGGCCCGCGCGGCAAGTGCGCTGATGGAAAGCTCCGACGCGTACGCCGGATCGGCCAGGACCGCCTCGGCCACCCGACGTTCCGAAGGGGCCAGGGACGGCAGCGCCGCCCGGATACTCGCGAGGGACCCGGCGGGCGCGGCGTCCGGTGCCGGGTGGGCCGGGGTGCGGGGTGATTCCTGGCGGACCATGGGCCGATCCCTTCCGAGTGACTGGGCGACACGGTCACCACGTACCGCACGGTCACCGCGTACCGCACGGTCACCGCGTACCGCACGGTCACCGCGTACCGGACTGTAACCACGCGCCCGACTGTGCGTCAAAAAGTTACGTCCGGAATTACATGAAGTTACTTATTGACATCCGGAGGCTGGCCTTCCGATACTCACTGGACCGCGGTCCGCGCCGGTGGCACCGACGGTCGTTGCTTAGGAGTGAGCGTGCGCCAACTCGACCTCGTGGTCATCGTCGTCTATCTGGTGGCGATCGCCGTGATCGGACTGCGGCTGGCCGGACGGCAGAAGACGTCGAAGGACTACTTCGTCGGCGAGGGCCATATGCCCTGGTGGACCGTCTCGCTCTCCGTGGTGGCCACCGAGACCAGCGTGCTCACCGTCATCAGCGTGCCGGGCGGCGCCTACAGCGGGCAGGGCTTCGGCAATGTCGAGCTGGCGCTCGGCTACGTCATCGGCCGCGTCATCGTCGCCACCGTGCTGATCCCGCTGTACAAACGCGGCGGCTTCGTCAGTGCCTACCAGTACCTGGGGAGCAGGTTCGGGCTGAAGCTGCAGGGGCTCGCGTCGGTGACCTTCGTCTTCACCCGGCTCCTCGCCGAAGGCGTCCGGCTGTTCGCGTCCGCCATCCCGATCAAGCTGCTGCTCGACGAGGTGGGCGTGCACGCGGGTTACCGCGTCATCATCATCGTGCTCACGGTGATCACCGTCGTCTACACCTACCTCGGCGGCATCAAGGCGGTCATCTGGACCGACGCCATCCAGATGGGCCTGTACCTGGGTGGCGCGGCGCTCGTCGTCGCGGTGCTGTCCAGCCATGTCGGGGGTGCCGGTTTCGCCCACGCCCTGCACGCCGGCCGGTTCCAGCTGTTCGACACCGACTTCTCCCTGGCCCATGTCCTCACCAGCTCGTTCGCCCTGCCCACCGCGATCGTCGGCGGCGCGATCTTCGCGATGGCCAGCCATGGTTCCGACCAGCTGATCGTGCAGCGCATCCTGGCCACCCGTACGCTGCGCGACGGCCAGAAGGCCATGATCGCCTCCGGTGTCTTCGTCACCCTCCAGTTCGCCGCGTTCTCTCTGGTCGGTGCGCTTCTGTGGTCGTACAACCAGGGCAGGAGCTTCAAGGAACTGGGGCTGAGCAGCTCCGACAACCTCTATCCGGACTTCATCCTGCACGGACTGCCGGTGGTCGTCTCGGGTCTGCTCGTGGCGGGCATCCTCGGTGCCGCGATGGGCTCGCTGTCCTCGGCTCTGAACTCCATGTCGAACTCGACGGTCGCCGACATCATCCACAGTTTCTTCCGCAGCACACCGTCCGAGGAGTTCCTGCTCAGGCTCGCCCGGGTGATGACCCTGGTGTGGGCGGTGCTGATGGCGGTGTTCGCCTGCGCCTTCAGCACCAGTACGGGCAACGTCTACCTCACCGGGCTCACCATCGCGGGCTACACCTACGGGGCGCTCCTCGGCGCGTTCCTGCTCGGCCGGATCGTCCGGCGGGCACGCGAGAGCGACTCCATCGTGGCGTTCCTGGTGACGATCGGCGTGATGACGTACATCGTGCGCGACGTCAAGATCGATGTCACCGTCGCAGGTGCCACCGTGCCCACCGCGGTCGCCGCCCAGTGGCTGGTTCCGATCGGTGTGGTGGTCACCCTCGCCGTGGGAGGGCTGATGAGCCTGTTCCACCGCTCCCCCGAGCCCGCCGGCGCCGCGGTGGGCGCCGGTGAACCGGACGCCGGCCCCGATCACGCCGTGACGGCCGCCGAACAGGAACAGAGCGCCTCCTGACGGCCGCTGACCGGGCCCCGGGCGCTCCGTGACAGCCACCGGCCGGGAGCAGAGCGGCCCGCACCCCACCTGGCGCGGGGCCCTCGTGACAGCTCCGCACCCCCTCCACCTCAACAGCCTCCGGGAGAATCCATGCAGCAGCCGCAGCCGACCCCGCCCCCCGCGGCGGACCACGCGACGGGAGGCACCCTGCGGGTGATCGGCCTGATGTCGGGCACCTCGTTCGACGCGATCGAGGCCGCGGCGGCCGACCTCACGCTGGAGGGCGACACCCTGCGCCTGCGGCCGCTGAGGCACCTCTCCGTACCGTACGCGGACGATCTGCGGGCGCTCATCGGGGCCACCCTGCCACCGGCCGCCACCACCACGCAGGCCATCTGCGCCCTGGACACCGGTATCGGCCAGGCCTTCGCCGACGCCGCCCGACGGGCCCTGCGCGAGCTGTGCGGCGGCGCCGCCGACCTCGTGGTCTCCCACGGCCAGACGATGCACCACTGGGTCGAGGAAGGCACGGTCCGGGGCACCCTCCAGCTCGGCCAGCCCGCCTGGATCGCCGAGGCCACCGGGCTGCCCGTCGTCTCCGATCTGCGCAGCCGGGATGTGGCCGCCGGCGGTCAGGGCGCCCCGCTGGTCGCCCTGACCGACACCCTGCTCCTGCGCTCCCTGCCCGGCACCCCTGCCGCACTGAACCTCGGCGGGATCGCCAACGTGACCGTCGTCGCGCCCGGCGCCGACCCCCTGGCCTTCGACACCGGACCCGCCAACGCCCTGCTGGACGCGGCCGTACGCCACTTCACCGACGGCACCGCCGCCTTCGACGAGAACGGGCGCAGGGCCGCCGCCGGCCTGCCCAGCCCTGAACTGCTCCGCGCCCTCCTGGACGACCCCTACTACCGCAGGCCGGCCCCCAAGAGCACCGGCAAGGAGCACTTCCACCTGCCCTATCTGCTCCGGGCGCTCGACGCCGTACCCACCCCCGCTGCTGACGACGTCCTGGCCACCCTCACCCGGCTGACCGCCGTCACCGTCGCGGACGCCTGCCGCGCCCACGGGGTCACCGAACTCGTCGTCTCCGGCGGCGGGGCCCGCAACCCGGTGCTCATGGGCATGATCGACCAGGAGCTGCCCGGCGTGCCGCTGCGGCCCAGCGACGCCCTGGGGCTGCCGTCCGACGCCAAGGAGGCACTCGCTTTCGCGGTCCTGGGCTTCCTCACGTTCAACGGCCTGCCCGGCGCGCTCCCCTCGGGCACCGGCGCCCGCCACGCCTCGCTCCTCGGCACCATCACGCCCGGTCTTTCACCGCTCCGGCTGCCCGTACCGGCCGCACAGCCGCCGCGGCTTCTGAGGCTCGCGCGCTGAACCACCGGCCCCGGGCACCGGGCATGCACCCCGTTCAGGCGAAGCGTGCCTTCAGCGCGGTGAGTCCTGAGGCGAAGACGGTGTCGCCGATACCCGCTTCGACCTGGGGTACGAGCTCGTCGGCGCCGTCGTAGACCGCCGACCAGACGACCTCGCTTCCGTCGGGGTGCTGCCGGGCCGTCAGTGTCGCCTGATAGCCGGTGACCGGCAGGGGCAGGTCGAGGACCGTGTAGGTATACGAGCGCCGGTCGGCATCGTGTACGAGCAGGCGCTCATGGGCCACGTCCTTGCCGTCCACCGTGAACACCCGGACGGCTCCCGGCTCATTGGGGTCCTCGCGCTCCTCGATGCGCGGGCCCGGTACGCCGGGAACCCAGTCGCCGAGCGCGGCGAAGTCCCCGATCAGCGCCCAGACCTGGGCGGGCGGGGCTGGTACGACGACGGAACGGGTGAGCTCATGCATGGTGTGCCTCTCCGATTGCTGCTGGAAGGGGTAAGTCCCGGGCGGGGGTACGTATCCGGTCAGGGGTACGTCTCAGGGGTACGTATCCGGTCGGCCCGGGGACGCGTCAGCCGGTCGCGGCGGGGCGCTCTCGCACCCGCCTCGCCTCAGCTCCCGGGGGCCCAGACCTCGGGCCAGTCCGCGCCGCGCAGTTTCCCGTCCAGGCCCCCGTCGCAGAAGAACAGCGATCCGACGCAGTACGACGCACGGTCCGAGAGCAGGAAGTCCACCAGCTCGACCACTTCCTCCGGACGCCCGGCGCGGCCGGCCGGGATGGAGGCGAGGAAGTCGTCCATCTGGGCGGCGATCTGCGGGTCCTCACGTCCGGCCCTGGTCATCGGGGTGTCGATGAAGCCCGGAGCGACCGCGTTCAGCCGGATGCCGTCGGCGATGTAGTCCGCCGCCCTGGTGCGGGCGTAGTGGGCGAGGGCGGCCTTGGTCGCCGGGTAGGTCAGCAGCGCACCCTCGTCGTTCTGCGCGTCGGCGGTGCGGCGGGCCTCCCGCTCGTCGCCCGCCAGGCATGCCTGGGCCAGCTCGGGGTGCCAGCCAGGCTGTGTGGTGGTCGAGTTCGACGAGGCCAGTACGGCGCCGGACGTACCGGCGGCGGCGAGCAGCGGCCGCAGGCCCTCCAGCATCCGGACGGCGCCGAAGTAGTTCACCGAGACCAGCAGGCTCGGCCGGCGCCCGGCGCCGCTGGAGAGGCCGGCGAAAGGCAGGAATCCGTCGAGCCGTCCGCCGGACAGTTCGGTGATCTGCTCCACAGCCTGGGCACGGCCGCTCTCCGTACCCAGATCGGCCTCGACATCGGCGTTCCGCAGGTCCACGCCGATGACGCGGTGGCCCTGGCCGGTGAACCGGGCGGCGAGTGCGGCGCCCATTCCGGAAGAGGAACCGGTGATGGCGATCGTGCTCATGTGAGTAGTCCTCCTGCGTCTGTGCGGCCCCCCGGGGCAGCGCCCCGTCTCCCCTCATCTCATCCGAGGGGATCAGGCACTCATTGCACATATTGCACTATCGCTCGGCGGCACCTTCGAGGTGGTCCCCGTAACGGCACGACTCAGGCCCCCGGCGCACTGGCGCGGCAAGCGGCGCTTTGACGACAGGCCCTACGGCAACGCGGCCACGAACCGGTTCGCGATCGCGGCGGGGGCGGTGATCGCCCCGCCCACGACGACGGCCCAGGCGCCCGACTCGATCGCCGTACGGGCCTCTTCCGGGGTGTGCAGACGCCCCTCGGCGATGACCGGAATGTCCACACGGGCGGCGAGTTCCGCGACCAGAGCCAGGTCGGGGCCGGGCTGCTGCGGACTGTAGGGGGTGTATCCGGAGAGGGTCGTGGAGATCAGGTCCACGCCGAGCGCGGCTGCCGCGACGCCCTCCTGCGCCGTGGAGACATCGGCCATCACCAGGTGGCCGAGCCGGTGCACGGCCTCGACGGTGTCGCGCAGGGGGCGGCCGTCCGGCCGGGGGCGGTCCGTGGCGTCGATCGCGACGATCTCGGCTCCGGCCTCGGCGACGGCTCGCGCGTGCGCCGCGGTCGGCGTGATGTAGACGCCGTCCGCGCCGTCCTTCCACAGGCCGATCAGGGGCAGGGCGACGACCGCGTCGACCGCGCGGATGTCGTCCAGGCCCTGGACGCGGATCGCGGCGACCGAGGCACCGGCGGCGACGGACGCCGCCACCGCTGCCATGTGTGCGGGGGAACGCAGCGGGTCACCGGGGGGCGCCTGGCAGGAGACGATCAGTCGTCCGCGCAGCCCGTCGAGCAGGGTGCGTACCCGGTCGGCAGGCATCGTGGTCCGGCTGGGCCTGGCCTCCCCGTCGGAGGGAGCGGGCTTGGTCATACGGCGTTCCTTCGTCCTGTCGTACGGCTGGTGCGTGGTGCGTGGTTGGCGCAGGGTGAGCGGGGTGGTGGCGGTGCACCGGCAGGGCACCTGACGCCCCGTCAGAACGCGGCCGGGGGCGGATGGGAGGCGGCCCCCTCGCGGTCCTCCAGGAGCAGGCTCGCCGCGCCGACCACCGCGGCCCGCGGTCCCAGCGAAGCCGGGGCGGGGCGCAGGCCGGAGGGTCCGGGCAGGAGTTCCGAGGCGAACGCCTCGGTGAGCGGTCGCCAGTACGCGTCGCCGACCGAGGCCACGCCGCCCCCGATCACGACCCGTTCGGGGTCCACCGCGTTGACCAGACCGGCCAGTGCACGGCCCAGCGCTCCGGCGCCCTCGGCGAGGACCGTGCGGGCCGTCGCGCCCGCGGTGCCGGCGCGGTCCGGCTCCGCTTCGGCGAGGGCGGCGACCTGCCGCAGCCCCCGGCCGTCGTCGTCCCCGGTCAGTTCGCGGAAGCGCGCCGTCATGGCGGGGCCCGAGGCGACGGCTTCGAGATGGCCGGTACGGCCGCAGTTGCAGCGGAGACCTGCCGCCTCGGGCACGGCGATATGGCCGAACTCGCCCGCTGTCGAATGGTTCCCGCGCAGCAGCCGGCCGCCGATGACCAGTCCGCCGCCGATGCCGGTGCCCACACTGACGTACAGCGCGGACCGGCAGCCCCGGCCCGCGCCGAAGGTCTGTTCGGCCAGGGCGAAGACATTGGCGTCGTTGTCGGCGGCCACCGGGAGGCCGAGCCGGGCGGTCAGTTCCTCGCTCAGATGTGTGCCCGCCCAGCCCGGAAGCAGGTCGTTGGCCGAGAGGACCACCCCGGTGTCGCGGTCGATCACACCTCCGGTGCCGATACCGAGACCCCCGGCGCGTTCGTGGCCGGGGAGGTCACGGACCGCGGCGGCGATCGCGTCGAGCACAGCGGCCGGCCCGTCGGCCGCGGGGGTGGGCCGGACGAGCGAGGTCAGCAGGGTGCCGTCGGCCGCGACGAGCCCGGCGGCGATCTTCGTTCCGCCGACGTCGACGCCGACGAAGGAGCGCGCTGGGGAGGACTGTCCCCCGGAGGGGCCGGCGGTGCCCGCGGGGGCCTGGTGCGGAGTGGTCATGGCTGTGTCCTGCGTACGGTGAAACGGATGTCGTAGAGGTCGGCACGGTAGATCGTCGTGGTGGCCTCGACCGGGGACTCGCGGTGGTCGAGGCCGACGCGCTGGACCCGCAGCCCGGCGCTGCCCGGCGGTACGCCGAGGAGTGCCGACTCGGTGTCACCCAGGTCCGCGGCGCGCACGATCTGCTGGGCCGAGCGGATGTCGAGCTGATAGCGCTCGCTCAGCAGTGCGTAGAGCGATCCCGTCAGGTCCGCGTCGAGGAGGCCGGGCACCCGGTGGGCCGGGAGGTGGACGGTCTCCAGACACATGGGAGAGCCGTCCGCGAGGCGGAGGCGGGAGATGCGGACCACCTCCAGGTCGGGCGCGGCACCGAGCCGTTCGGCGATGTGCCTCCCGGCCGGTACCGTCTCGGCGGCCAGCAGCCGGGTACCGGGGTCGAGGCCGCGGTCGCGCATATCCTCGGAGAAAGAGGTGAGGGTCAGCGACTTGGAGACCACGGCGGGCGAGACGAACGTGCCGGCTCCCTGCACCCGGTAGACGTTGCCCGCGCTCTCCAGAGCGTCCATGGCCTGCCGGACGGTGTTGCGCGAGACGCCGTAGCGGGCGGAGATGTCCCGCTCGGTCGGCAGTGGGGTGTGCGGCGACGCCCCGGCGATATCGGTCAGCAGAGCGAGCCGAAGCTCCTCGTGTTTGGCCTGTCTGGCCACGCGCACCACTCCCACATCCGATAGGTACCAACCAATTAAGCAATTATTACGCCAGATCTTGCGCATGGCCAAGCTGGGTGCAAGATTGGTCCCAACCAATTTGGGCAGTCGGCAGTGCCGCGCCCCCACTCAGGACGACCGCCGTGTGCGAGAGTCCGGACGGAGGGCACACCACTCCGGCAGTCCGCGTCTTGAAGGGACAGTGCCATGGCGTCACCCGACACCGCTGTGACGCAGGGGAGCAGCGGGCAAGGGAGCAGCGGCAGTCTGCGGCCGGTGATCGGCGTCGCGCTGGTCGCCGCGCTCGGCGGGCTGCTGTTCGGCTACGACACCGGGGTCATCTCCGGAGCGCTGCTCAGGATCGAGTCGGACTTCCACCTCAGCTCGTTCGGTTCCGGGGTCGTGGTCAGCTCGATCCTGGTCGGCGCCATGATCGGCGCGGCGGGCGCGGGCAGCCTCTCCGACCGGTACGGCCGCCGCCCCGTCCTGGTCGCGGCCGCGGGCATCTTCACGCTGGGCGCCGCCATGGCGGCCTTCGCCCCGTCGGCGGCGATGCTCACGGCGGCCCGCGTGGTGCTCGGCCTGGGCATCGGCGTGGCATCGAATCTGGTGCCGGTCTTCATCGCCGAGGCCGCGCCGCCCCTCTACCGGGGACGGCTGGTCGGCCTCAACCAGCTGATGATCACGCTGGGCATCGTCCTGGCGTACGCCGCCAACTACTCGCTGGAGGACGTGACGCACAGCTGGCGCTGGATGTTCGGTCTCGCCGCTGTGCCTGCCGTGCTCTTCGGCGGAGGGATGCTGGCGATGCCGGAGTCCCCGCGCTGGCTGGCGCTGCGCGGGCATACCGACCGCGCCCGTGCCGTCCTCACCCGCCTGCGGGGGCCGGGCGACCCGGACGCGGTCGAGGCGGAGCTGGCCGAGGCGACGGCAGGCGCGGACGAGACGAAGGCCCGGATGCCGCGTCAGGGGCGGTGGCGGGCGCTGACCGCCCGCTCGGTGCGCCCGGCGATCATCGCCGGTGTGGGACTCCAGATCCTCGGCCAGGCATCGGGTGTCAACACGGTCATCTACTACGCCCCGAAGATCTTCGAGAGCAGCGGACTCGGCTCCTCCTCGTCCATCCTCGCGACCGTGGGCGTCGGCCTGGTCAACCTGCTGATGACGCCGGTGGGCATGTTCGCCGTGGACCGGTTCGGCCGCAAGAAGCTGCTCGCCTGCGGAGCCGGGGTGATGACCCTCTCGCTGGCCGGCCTGGCCGCCACCCTCGCGGCCGGTGCCCCGGGTTCGTCGACCGCCTGGCTCGCGGTGCTGTTCGTCGTCCTCTTCATCGCCGCCGTCGCCACGACACTCAATGTGGTGGTCTTCATCATCCCCTCGGAGCTCTACCCGCTGCGCATCCGCGGGACGGCGATGAGCGCCACGATGTTCTCGAACTGGACGATGAACTTCCTGGTCTCGCTGACCTTCCTCACCCTGCTCGACGTGTTCGGCGGCGCGGGCACGTTCACCCTGTACGCGGCGGTGTGTGCCCTGCTGACCCTCTTCGCCGTCCGTTGCATCCCCGAGACCCGGGGCAAGAGCCTGGAGCAGATCGAGCAGGAGCTTCTGCCGAAGTGACACCGGGTGACATGGCCCCGGGCGGTGGTTCGCCCGGGGCCATGTCACCCGATACGGAGATCGCCGCGGGCGAGCGCGGCGGCCACCTCGGCCCGGCCGGGCTGTCCCGCTCTGGCTCCCACCTGTGTGCAGGACAGGCCCGCGGCGGCGGAGGCGAAGCCGGCCGCGTCGAACGGGTCGGAGCCGCGCTCCAGTTCGGCCAGGTAGCAGCCCACGAAGCAGTCGCCGGCGCCGGTGGCGTCGCGTGCCCGCACGCGCAGTGCCGCTCCCCCGCGGGTCTCGCCGGTGGGCGTGTGCAGGCGCCAGCCCTCGGCGCCGTCGGTCACCACCACATGGGTGCCGTACGCCACCGCCGCGTCGCGGGCGTCCTGGCCGAGCAGCCGTTCGGCCTGCGCCCGGCCGAGTACCACATGTTCAGCGGCGGACAGTGCGGCCCGCGCGCCGTCCGCCCGTTCGCAGCCGTCCAGGTCCACGACGGTCCGGATGCCCGGTGCGTCCGCCAGCAGCGGGGCGGCCCACGGAAAGCGGTAGCCGTCAAGGTACAGCCAGCCGCCGCCGGCTGCGGCGAGCCGTCGCACCGTCCCGGCCACCTGCGCTTCCGTGACCTCGTCGTCCTGGCTGATGACCGAGCGCTCACCGTCCGGGGTGACGAGCAGAACCGCCGTGGTGAGACTGCCGCTTCGGGAGGCCCACTCCACATTCACCCCCGCCGCGCCGAGCCCTTCGAGGAAGGCGGTGCTGAGCGGATCAGCCCCGACCACACCGGCGAACCTGGCATCGGCTCCCACCCGGGCGGCGGCCGCGGCCGCGTTGGCGGCCATCCCCCCGTCGTGCCGCCGGATGTCGCGCGCCTGTACGCGGTCCCCGGCGCCGGGGAGCACCGGAACGTTCACGGTCAGATCACTGTTTCCGTACCCACAGAAGACAATCATGAAGAGGTAACCCAATCTCCGCCGGGCCGCCGGGCGGCGGCATTCTGACGGGGCGTGACATCGGCCGTCCCACGCCTGCCGGTCCGGGTCGGCACCGGCCGGCCGGTCGCGTACGGCCCCGGGACCCGGCCCGGCGGCAGGAGCCGCCGCCGGCCCGGCGCCGCTCTCGTGGCGGCACTCGCTCACCTGCTCGGGAGCTCCTACCGGGTCGTTGAGGCTGGACCGTAGAGCGCGTACGGCGGACGCGTCAACGGGCGGCTTCCCATCCGTCGCCCGCCGCACGCGCCCCGTGGCACAGACCGGGGCACGAACGCTCCGCTCCCGCACGTCACACAAAGTTACGCCATCCGACCGGTTGACCAAACGTCATGACGTTCGCATGATTTGGGGCATGGCTTGGGACGACGAAGACTTGATGGACGGCCCGGTGTCGAAGTGGCATCAGATCGCCGAGCGGCTGCGCTCGGCGCTCGCCAAGGGGGAGTTCGCCCCCGGTGATGCCCTGCCGTCCGAGACGATGCTCACCCGGCGCTTCGGCATCAGCCGGACCACGGCGCGCAGTGCGCTGAACGAGCTGGAGAACGAACAGCTGGTCACCAGGCGGTCCGGCCAGGGCACTATCGTGCTTCCGCCGAAGGTCGAGCAGCCGCTGAACCTGCTGGCCTCGTTCGCGGACGACATGCGAGCGCGGGGCCTGCGCCCCGGCTACCGGCTCAACGGCGTCACCGTCCAGCCCGCCCCGGCGGACGTCGCCAGGGAACTGGGCATCGACGAGGGCGACCGCACGGTCTGCGTCGACCGTGTGCTGCTGGCCGACGACGAGCCGATCGCCTCCAGCGTCTCATGGCTCGCGGCCCGGATCGCCGACCCGGCGGCGCCTCCCGGCGAGGACGCGCTGCGGGACAGGTCGCTGTACGAGTGGATCGAGCGGACCACCGGCACCCGGATCAGCTCGGGGCGGGAGTACATCGACGGCGGCCTCGCCGACGCGCAGCTGGCCGAGCGGCTTGATGTCGCGAAGGGCGCCCCGATCCTCATCGCACGCCGCCGCTCGCTCTCCGCGTCCGGGGACCCGCTGGAGTACGTGGCGATCACGTACCGCGCCGACCGCTACCGCTTCAGGATCGAGCTGTCCCGCCCATGACGACCACCCCGGACACACCGGACACCCAGGGCACACTTGCCACCACGGCACCGGCGATGACCGCGGCAGCCGAAGGCCCGCATCCCGGCGCTCCTCTTCAACGCCCCACCAGGACAGCGCTGTTGGTGGGAGACACGGTCTTCGACACCACGGTACGGGTCGACGCCCTCCCGGCGGCCGACGAGAAGGTGGTGAGCACCGACCTCACCGACGCCCTCGGCGGCGTGGTGACCAACGCGGCCGTGGCCTGCTCCCTCACCGGAGCCCCCACCGCCCTGGTCAGCGCGGTCGGATCCGACACGGCGGGCCGTGAGTGCGTCGCACGGGCCGAGCGTGCCGGTATGGACTTCCGGCCCGAGGTGACGGACGGACGATCGAGCCGCGCCGTCATCACCATCGCCGAGGACGGCGAGAAACACCTCGTCCTCGTGCCCGGCGCACGTATGTACCCGTCCGACGAGGTGTGCCGGACCCTCCCGCTCGACGGGACGGGGTGGCTGCACACCGCCGTCTACGATCCGGCCGCGGCCCGCACACTGCTGGCCCGGTGTGCCGAGAGCGGTGTGCCCTGGTCGATCGATCTGGAACCCGCGACGTTCGCCGACGGCATCGAGACCCTGGCCGCTCATCTCGACGGCGCCGCAACGGTGTTCTGCAACGCCCGCGCCGCACAGGCCATCGGCCCCGAGCCGGAGCGGGTCCTCTTCGGACTCGGCGTCCGCTCGGTGATCTTCACCGACGGTTCGCGCGGCGCCCGCTGGTGCACCCCCGGCGGAGCAGAGGGTTCCGGCCGCATGGTCGGCGTCCCCGCCCCGTCCGACCCGCCGCCCGTGATCGACACGACGGGGGCGGGAGACTGCCTGGCCGGGTCGTTCGTCGGCATGATGCTGGAGACCGGCGATCCGCTGGCGGCCCTGCGTTACGCGGTGACGGCCGCCTCCCACAGCTGCTCGGGGTTCGGGGCCGGGGCGTCCTATGCCACCCGGGCCGAACTGGCGCGGCTGCACGGGCCCGCCGATGTGCCCCCGGCTGCTGAGGCGGTGGCGTCATGAGTCTGCTGAGTGAAGAAACCGACGTCTTCGAGGCGGCCCCGGGGCAGCGGTGCGCCGTGATGTTCCTGGCGCGGTGGCGTACACCGCGTCCTGCGGACCCCGGCCGGATCGCGGATGCGCTCGGGGAGGAGTGCGCGGCGTTGCAGGAGGACGGCTGGCGGCTCTCGGTCGACCGCATCCTGGCGGGCGACGTGGCGGAAACCGGTGACGGCGGACAGCAAAGTCCGGTCGGGGACGTACCCACGGTGTACGAAGCCGGTTTCTCGCATGACGTCGACATCGTCGGCATGTTCGAGGCACCCTCGCCGACGGCGGCGCTCGCGGGCACCGTACGGCTGGAACGGGCCGGCTGGGACCGCGCACTGCGCACCGAATGGCTGCTCGGGCCGCGGGAGTTCCTGCCCGTCGCGGGCTCCGCGTCCTCCCCCGAGCGGGACCGGTGGGCCTTCTTCGCGCTGTGGAAGTGGAACAGCGCCTGGCAGGCCGCGACCGCGCAGGAGCGGCGCGCCTACGACCTGGAGTGCGACGTCGCGTTCGCATCCGACGTACGCGGCGGCGCGGCCATCGCGGGCCGGCACCGTCTCGACGGCGCGAGCCAGTGGGACCACATCGGCGTCTGGCGGGTACCGGGCGTCGAGATGGTGGACGCGGCGATGCGCGAGCACGCGCGGGTGGCGGACTTCAAGTTCACCACCTCCCGCCACTACATCGGTCGTCGCACACCGCTCGACGACGCCCTTCGAAGGAAGTGACTGAGGACATGACATGAGCGACGTCGTCTGGCTGCACCACTCCCTCCCCCGTACCACCTGGTACGACCTCCCGCCCGGTCAACGGGCGCAGTACGAAAGGGACTTCCAGGAGCAGCGCGCGGCATCCGAGCGGCACGGCGGCAGCCTCGACGGCCGCTACCACGTACGCGGACAGAGCGACTACTCCCATGTGGAGATCTGGACTTTCCCCAGCGCGGAGCAGGCCTTCGACCACTGGTCCCGGCTGGTGGCCGCCGGATACACCGCCTGCTTCGAGTTCTCCAACCAGGTGGGCCTGGCCGACCCGGCCACCCCGTCCGCCTGAGCACCACAAGAGAGGAACCCATGAACAACCCTGCCCCCCGGACCGAGGACCAGCGACCGCTAGGGGTCTTCCCGCCGAAGGACTCGGCGCTGGACTCGATCTTCGGCACCGACCGTGTCGTCATCGGCGTCGTCCACTGTCCTCCGCTCCCGGGCAGCCCCCACTACCGCGGCCAGTCGGTCGCCGAGCTGATCCGGTTCGCCGTGGAGGAGGCGACCGCGTACCGCGAGGGCGGCGTCCACGGTCTCATCGTGGAGAACGCCTGGGACCTGCCCTTCCCCAAGCCGGAGGACCAGGGCTTCGAGACGGCGGCCACGCTGGCCGTGCTCGGCGACCACGTGCGCGAGAAGGTGGGACTGCCCGTCGGCGTCAATGTGCTGGCCAACGGCGCGCACTGCTCGATAGCCACCGCCCAGGCGTCCCAGTCGTCCTTCGTCCGGGTCAACCAGTGGGCCAACGCCTATGTGGCCAACGAGGGCTTCATGGAAGGGCTCGCCCCGTCGGCGACGCGCTACCGGGCGAAGCTGCGCGCCGAGCACATCAAGGTGTTCGCCGATGTGCACGTCAAGCACGGCTCGCACTCCATCATCGCCGACCGCTCCCTGGCCGAACAGACGGAGGACGCCGAGTTCTTCGACGCGGACGTGCTCATCGCCACCGGCGGACGTACGGGTGACGAAGCCGCCGAGAGCGAGGTCCAGGGCATCCTGGACGCGACCCGGCTGCCGGTGATCATCGGCTCGGGTATGAACGACGGCAACGCGGAGCGGCTGCTGTCCCAGTGCCACGGAGCCATCGTGGCCTCCGCGCTGAAGGAGAACAGCCGCTGGTGGGGCCGGGTCGACCAGGCGAAGGTCCGGGCCTTCACCCGCCACGCCGAGAAGGCCGGGTACCAGCTCCCGTAAACAGTCGGCTGTCCGCGCGGACGACCCGTTCGCCGTGAGTGGCCGAATCCGGTGGGCGGGGCGTGCGGGCGACTGACGAACGTCGCCCCGCACCCTCGCACACCGGTAGGCACGCACAGCCGCACCACCCCGCACACCCGCACACCCGCACAACGCCACAACGCAGAAGCACGGGCCCCCTGGTACGCACCCCACCCGGTTCCACCCCGCCGGCCCGCCCCGCTCGCCCCACCCAGTACCGGACGAGCCCCCGCTCGCCGCGGCTCCCGGCCGACGAGCGCCCCGCCGAACGAGCCCGCGCCGAACAGGGCCGCGCCCGACGGCTCGTGCCCCCACCGGGCCCCGTACCACCGCGCAGCCCCACCCGGGGCCCCATCGACGTACCCGTGACGTATCCGCCGGGATGTCGCCCACCACCCACAGCGGCCCACGCCGGCCGGCAGCACACTGGAGGCACCGCCATGCCCGAACGGGAATCCGCCCCGCACCCCACTGCGCCCGAACAGCCGCTGAGCGCACGGCTCATCAGCAGCAACACCGGGGAATGGGAGCGCGCGCTCGCCATGCCCTTCGTCCGCGAGGTCACATCCGACACCGTCAGCGACGCCGTCTTCGCCCGCTATCTGCACTTCGAGCGCGAGTTCGTGGACACCGCGGCCCGGCTGGCGGGCGCGGCGGTACGCGAGGCCCCCACCCCCGGCGCCCTGGCGGGGCATGCCAGGACTTTGCACGCGCTGGTGACGGACCAGTACGCGTACTTCACCGAGGCCCTGGAGACCACCGGCATGCCGGAGACCGGCGAACGGGCCGGCGCGCAGGCCGCCACCCTCACCCAGGAGGTCCTGGACGCCGCCGACTCCCTCGGCTATCCCGCCATCGTGACCTGTATGTACGCGGCGGAGTCGCTGTACCGGACGTGGTGCGCGGCGGCCGCACGCACGCCGTCGGCGCGTGCGGAGATCGCGGACTGGGTGCACCTGCACACCGTCGCGCCCTTCACCACCCAGGTGCGCTTCCTTGAGGACGAGATCGACGCACTGGAGATCACTCCGGCGACCGAGGCCGAACTGGTCGCGGCCTTCGGCCGGGTCCTCGCGGCGGAGGTGGCCTTCCACGACGCCGCCTACGTCGCATGACGCCCCGTACGCAAGCAGCCCCGACCGAGACCGTCCCCCACTGCTGATCGCTCGTAGCTAAACGGAAGGTGGAGCGATGCCGGACCTCCGCGAACACAGGAACCTCCTCGAAAAGGCCGGCCTCCCCCGACCTCTGGCGCTGGGATATGTCGCGCTGGCGCTCTTCATGATCGGAGACGGGGTCGAACAGGGCTATCTCTCGGCGTTCTTGACCGACGAGGGGTTCGCCGCACACCGCATAGCGGTGATGTTCACCCTCTACGGCGTCACCGCGGGAATCTCGGCGTGGATGGCCGCCGCCCTCTCCGACGTCTTCGGTCCACGCCGGCTGATGGTGGCCGGCGCGGTGGTGTGGGTGATCTTCCACGCCCTGTTCGTGACGCTCGGGGTGATGGACCACTCCGGCGCGCTGCTGCTGATCTGCTACGGGCTGCGCGGATTCGGATATCCGCTGTTCGCCTACGGGTTCCTGATGTGGATCGTCAAGACGGCGCAGCCCGCCCGGCTGGGGATGGCTGTCGGCTGGTTCTGGTTCGCCTACATCGCCGGATTCTCCACGCTGAGCCCGCTGGTCGCCAAGGCGAGCATCGCCGCCATCGGCCCGCTGCCCACCCTGTGGGCGGGGCTGGTCGTGATCGCGGCCGGTACCGGGATCGCGCTGGCCGTACGGGCCCCCGGCGGGAACCGGCCGGTCTCGAAGCTGGAGGAGAACCCGCTGCGCGGACTGGTGAACGGCGTCTCGATCCTCTGGCAGGAGCCGAAGGTCGCCGTGGCGGGCATCGTCCGTGTCATCAACGGTGTCTCACAGTTCGGCTTCCCGGTCTTCCTGCCGGTCTACTTCACCAAGTCGC
The DNA here is from genome assembly GCF_053612185.1 of Streptomyces sp. NPDC054757. Classification (NCBI taxonomy): domain Bacteria; kingdom Bacillati; phylum Actinomycetota; class Actinomycetes; order Kitasatosporales; family Streptomycetaceae; genus Streptomyces; species Streptomyces sp. NPDC054757. Next base: position 158,841 of record NZ_JBSHBW010000015.1, on the reverse strand, counting down.
TGGGGTTCCCGCTCGGTGACTGGCTCACCATCTACTCCGTGATGTACCTGGTGAACCTGGGCGCCAACCTGCTCGCCGGGTACTGGGGCGACCGCTACGGCATCACCCCCGTACTGCGCTGGATGGGCTGCGCGGGCTGCGCCGTCACCACCGTCGCCTTCTACTACATACCGACCGCCACGCACAGCTTCTGGCTGTCCCTGCTCACCGGCTCCCTCTTCTGCGCCTGTCTGGCCGGCTTCTCCCCCATGTCGGCGCTGATGCCGCAGATCGCTCCGCGGCGTACCGGTGCGGCGATGGCCGGCCTCAACCTCGGTGCCGGTCTTGGCACCGCGGCCGGACCCGCGCTGGTGAGCCTGTGCCTGGGCCCGCTGGGCGTGAGCGGCGTCATGTGGGTGTTCGGCGCGTGTTACGCGATCGGCGCCGTCCTGACCCTCTTCCTCAGGGTGTCCTCACACACCCCGGCCAGCACCCCTGAGGGCGAACTCTCCGTCTCCTGAAATGTTCTGACCAACCGTCCGAACATCCCGTCCTGACCGATCCGTCCTGCCCCTGCTGGCCCCTTACCGCCGGAGTCCCTGCCACCGAGGACAGGGTCTCCGGCCGTACGGGGTCAGAGAGCGATGAGCCCGGCCGTCGTCTCCCTGAAGCCACAGGCGTCGAAGTAGAACGGCCGCAGATGTTCCTCGAAGTCGACGTGCAGCCATTCGCACTTCGCACGACGTGCCCCCTCGGCCGCGGCTGCGACGAGCGCGGCGCCCACACCGCCGGTGCGGCGGTGCCGGGCCACCACTGTGTCCAGGATGAAGGCGTGGGCGCCACCGTCCCAGGCCACGTTGACGAAGCCGGTCAGTGAGCCGTCGTCGCGGGCGCAGACCCAGCCGAGACTGTGGCGTTCGAGCCGTGCACGCCAGTCGGTACGACCGGCCGGGGAGCCGAAGCCTTCGGCGTGCAGGGCGTCGAGGGCGTCGTTGTCGAAGTCCCCGCGCCACTCGTACGTGATCGTCACGCCGGGATCCTAGACCGGCTCCGCCGGGGGCTGCCAGCCGTTGGCGAGGATGCCGAAGACTTCCTCGACAGCGGCTCCGTGGTCCTTCCGCCCCTGGGCAAGGACCGGAACCTCCAGGACGAACCGGGCCAGCGCCGCGCAGGCGAGGTTGTCGTGGTCCACGCCGTACTCGTCGGCAATGGCCGCCCCGAGGGTGTCGGTGTGCCGGGCCCACATGCGTTCGGCGTACGCGCGCAGCGCCGGAGTCGAGTCCACCAGGTGGTTGAACTCCTCCCGCTGCGGGTGCGCAGCGATCGGCAGCCAGGTGTCGAGCACATGCTGGCGCAGGGCGTCGAGCACGCTCTGGCCCGTGGCCCGCTCCCGCACTGCGGCGATCAGACGTGCGTCGTTGCTCTCCTCCTGGTCGAAGACGAGCGCTTCCTTGCCGGTGAAGTGCTTGAACACCGTGGCCGTCGACACGTCGGCGGTTTCGGCGATGTCCCGCATGCTCACGCCGTCGTAGCCACGGTCCAGGAAGAGCCGGAGTGCGGCGTCGGCGATCGCTTGCCGGGTGGCCGCCTTCTTGCGTGCGCGGCGGCCGACGGGGGGTTCGGTCATGGCGCGAGCCTACCTGATGGTGGAACCTGAATTTAAGTTGTCACATTCTACTTTTTTGCCTACTCTACTTTTAGGTGCGGAAGCGGGTCGGTTCCAGGCACAGAGCCGGGCCGGCCTGCTGCACCGGTACGCCGCCCCTGCGAAGCGTCGGCACCGGAGCCGTCCGCCCCCGCTCACCCCACCCCCGCCCGACCGGCGAAAGGAACACACATGACCTCACCGAACCCCGCACAGGCCCGGATCAGCATCATCGGGGCCGGTCCCGGCGGGCTGACCTGCGCCCGGATCCTCCAGCAGCACGGCGTCGCCGTCACCGTCCACGACCGTGACGCGGGCCCCGGCGCACGCAACCAGGGCGGCACCCTGGACCTGCACGCCGACAACGGCCAGATCGCCCTGCGCACCGCCGGACTGCTCGACGAGTTCTTCGCGCTGGCCCGCCCCGAAGGGCAGGAGATGCGCCGCCTTGACCCGGCGGGCAGGCTCACCTCCCATGAAGTCCCCGGCCCCGACGAGCTGTTCAGGCCGGAGATCGACCGCGGTACCTTGCGCGACCTCCTGCTCGGCTCACTGGAGCCCGGCACCGTGCACTGGGGCCGCGCCCTCCAACGCGTCAGCGGCCCCGCGCGCGGGCCGCGGCAGCTGCACTTCTCTGACGGCACCACCGTCGAGACGGATCTGGTGATCGGCGCCGACGGCGCCTACTCCCGGGTGCGACCCGACGTGTCCCCCGCCGTTCCCGGATACACCGGGGTGAGCTTCCTGGAAGCGTGGTTCTCCGACGTGGAGAACCGTCACCCCGGCATCGCCGGACTGGTCGGGCAGGGCAGCGCCCACGCGGCCGACGGCGAGCGCGCCATGTTCGCCCAGCGGGGCGGCGACCACCACATCCGCGTCTACCTCATCCAGCGCGTTCCGGCCGACTGGATCGGCGCGAGCGGCCTGACGGCAGGCGATACCGACGGAATCCGTGCCGCGCTCCTGGAGCGGTACGGACATTGGTCGCCCCGTATGCGCCAGATGATCACCGACAACGAGGGCCGGTACGTCGACCGCCCGATTCTCGCCCTGCCCGTCCCGCACATCTGGGAGCCCAGCCCGACGGTGACCCTGCTCGGCGACGCCGCACATCTCATGCCGCCGCTGGGCGAGGGCGTCAATCTCGCCATGCTGGACGCCTGCGAGCTCGCGCTCGCCCTGGCGAAGTCGGGCACCGTCGACGAGGCCCTCCGCACCTACGAGGAGACCATGCTGCCCCGCTCGGCCGAGACGGCCCAAGCCCTCGAAGGCGGCGCGGAGCACCTGCTCGCCGCCGGGATGCCCGACTTCGGCGACGCCGCCGCCCAGCGGTGACACCCGCTCCGGGCCGGGCCTGCCGGGCACCGGGGCCCGCCAGGGTCACCCCGTATCACCGTGCGTGGCGCCACCAGTAGCGTCCGACGACGAGTTCCTCCAGGTCACGGAGCCGGTCGGCCGCCATACGCGCGGAGCCGGCGGGGTGTTCGCACGCGATACGGAGGTCGGAGACAAGGTGGGCGGCCTCGCGGGCCTCACACCGGGCCCGAAGGAGGCCAGGAGAGGTCCCCGTCGTCCGGGCGATGACGTCGAGCACGGTCTCCATATGGGGGCCGCTGAACCGGGCCAGGAAGAACCAGTCGTCGGCCGGCTCCCCGAAGCGGGCCCATTCGAAGTCAAGCAGGGCCGTCACACCCCGGTCATCTGCCAGCCAGTTGTCCCAGTGGCAGTCCGCGTGGACGGGGACCAACGCCCGTACGGGCAGCGGAGCCCGCTCCGCGATCGCCGCCACGCCCGCGAGCAGCCGCGGCCGTACGGTCCGGTGCCGGTCCAGCGCGGCGAGCCGCTCCACCTCGGCGGCGAGCGCGTCCCGGCCGACGAATCCACCGTGGTCGAGCGGCTCCCCCAACGTCCGCGCGGCCCGCTCCGACGGCGCCCAGGTGTGCAGGAGACCGAGCCGCCGGACCGCCTCCTGCGCCCACCGGCGGACGGTCCCACCGTCCGCACCGGGCAGCCCCACGCCGGGGGCGGCCCCCGGTGCGCGCGCGTAGCAGGCGTAGCGGATGTCGCGCGTCCCCAGCCGGTGGAGGCCGCTGCCGAGCAGCGGGGCGGTGAGCCCGGCGGGCAGCTGGGACGCGAGGACGGTCTCCCGGTCCAGCCGGGTGTGTCCGGCGGCATCGATGATCTTCACGACGGCACCGGATCCGACATACACGTGGTGGGAGCTGCTCTCCACGATGACCATGGGGCCGGGGTCACACCCCAGGGCCGCCGCGCCGATCGCGCGAGCGGCGTCGTGGGCCTGCCGCAGATCGGGCGGGTGCGAATCCGGCAGGCGCCGCTCAGGCAGGCAGGAATCGGGCAGATGCGTATCGGACGGCCGGGAGCCGGACATCGGTACTCCAGCCGAAAGCGATGATTGAGCGGGGATCGTGAACGGTGATCCCGCCGACGGGACCCATTGATTATCCCCGCGCCGCCGTGTGAAGTAAAGATCCACCAGCGCGGCAGGCGGCCATCAGCCGGACCCGTTCGCGCTGGTCAACGCGCGCATACGGTGGTCCAGTTCAGTGCGGTAGAACTCGATGAAACCGTCCGGGTCCGGGCCGGCGTTCTGCATCACCAGACGGTCGAACCCCGCGTCCACGAACGGCTGGGCCACTTCCACATAGCGGGCCGGGTCGGGGCCGCAGGCGAACTGGGCCAGAACGTCCTCTTCCCGCACGGTGGTGGTGGCCGCTTCGAAGTTGGCGGGGTTGGGCAGTTCGCTCATCACCTTCCACCCGGTGAGCGCCCAGCGCGAGGTGTCCAGTGCGGCCCGCGCCGCGGTGTGCTCGTCGGGCGCCCACGCCATGGGCACCTCCACGTACCGCGGGCCGCCGCCCCCGGCCTTCCGATACGCCTGGACGAGGTCGCTCCTGGGCTCGGTGGCGAAGAGCCCGTCCCCCAGTTCGGCCGCGATGCGCGCGGCGTGCGGACCACCGGCCGCCACCGCGATCGCCGGGAGTTCCTTCGGCAGGTCGAAGACCCGGGCATCGTCCAGCCGCAGATGGCGGCCGTCGTACGAGCAGTATCCGCCCTGCCACAGCAGCCTGATGATCTCCAGCGCCTCACGCAGCAGGGCGTGCCGCTCCGGCACCGAGTTGGGGAATCCGCTGCCGGTGACATGCTCGTTGAGCCGCTCGCCGGAGCCGACACCCAGGGTGAACCGGCCGTCCGACACCAGCGCGAGCGTCGCCGCGGCCTGGGCGATGACGGCCGGGTGGTAGCGCACGGTGGGGCAGGTCACGCCGGTGGCGAGCCCGATGCGCTCGGTCCTGGCGGCGATGGCGCCCAACACCGTCCACACGAACGGAGAGTGCCCCTGATTGTCCAGCCAGGGGTGGTAATGGTCGCTGATCTCCACGAAGTCGAACCCGGCCCGCTCCGCGCGCACCGCCTGCTGGATCAGTTCGTCCGGGCCGTACGCCTCGGAGGCAAGCTTGTAGCCGATCTGCATCTACTCTGCTCCTCGTTCGCTCGGGCAGCAGACCGTCCCCGTACCGGCCAGATCCGTCACCGTCAGCATAAGGGAATGCATACGATATGGCCTTAATTCATCAATTCGCCCTCCTCCTGGGAGGCGGACACCGGGACGCCCCGCTCCCCGCGGCTACCCCCGCCCGGCGCGGACACTCAGCGGCGGAATCCACCGAAATGATGGGTACGCGGCCGTCGCCGCAGTCGGCGTTCACGGCATCCGGGCAGGCCAGGACTCTGAACGGGCTGTCAACAAACTGTTAGCGTGGCCGGATTCCGACACCCCTCATGTTCCGAGGCTCTCGATGAAACATCTCTCGCGGAGGCAGTTCGCCGCTTCGTCGCTCGTACCGCTGGGAGCCGCCGCGCTCCTGCCCGCGGCGCCCGCCCACGCCCAGGAGACAGCCGCTCCGCAGACGGCCCACCGCAGTTCCGGAGACCCCTTCCGGGACGGGCTCTCCGACGTACTCGACCTGCACGGTCTTCCCGAGGCGGCCCAGCCCCCCGGGGACAATCCGCTCAATGTCTTCGCCGACCTCGGCGCCTGGCACGCCTACGGTCTGCCATCGGCGAAGGACCACGCCCATCTCGGAGGCTTCAGCGGGCCCCTGTATATCGCCGAGGAGTACCCCTGGTACCTGAGCCGGGCCTTCAGCCGCTTCGGGCTGGCCGACGAGCGCTCAGGGCGGACCGTGGACCTGTCGGCGGACCGGTCGCCCCGCCTTGAGGCCCGGCCGGGGCTCCTGACACAGTCGTACGCCGTGGACGGGCTCCACGTGACCCTGGAGCTCCGGTACGCCGACCACCGCACCGCCCTGGTCAGGGCGACGGTCCAGAACCGGGGGCACCGGCACCGTGAACTGCGCGCCCGCTGGACGGGCGCCCTGCTGCGCCACACCAGCGAGCCGGTGCGCAGCGCGCCGCGGCTGCACGCGACCGGTGACGGCGTCGCGGTCCGGTTCGCGGAGGTCCGCTCGTTCAAGGACTTCCTGACCACCGCGCAGACCCGGTTCGAGGTGGTGCACGCGGGCCCTGTCCGCACCACCGTCCACGGCGACGAGTACCGCACGACCGCACACCGGCCGACGGAGCTCGCGCCGGGCGCGACCGCCACGTTCGTCTGGACCGAGTCGTACACGTTCACCGACGCCGAGCGTCGCGCGAGTAGCCCGGCGGTACGGGAGGCGCTGGCGCACCCGGACCGGGTCGCGGACCGGGCAGACCGCCGGTGGCAGCTCTATCTGACCCGCGCCCTGGGCGGGGTGGCCTCCGACCGCCGCCGGGTCGCGGCGAAGGCGGTGCAGACCCTGGTGACCAACTGGCGCAGCCCGGCCGGCGCGCTCCGCAAGGACGGCATCACTCCCTCGCTCACCAACACCTCGTTCGCCGGGGGCTTCTGGGCCTGGGACTCATGGAAGGAGGCCGTCGCGACGGCTGCCTTCGATCCCGGACTGGCCGCCTCCACCCTTGAGTCGATGTTCGACTACCAGATCAGCGCGGACTCCCCGGACCGCCCGCAGGACGCCGGGATGGTGCCGGACGCACTGTTCTACAACGACATCCGCCAGGGCGGCCTGAACTGGAACGAGCGCAACTCCAAGCCCCCGCTGGCTGCCTGGGCCGCCTGGCAGGTCTTCGAGCGCGGCGGCGGCCGGGCGTTCCTGCGCCGGATGTACCCCAAGCTCAAGGCGTACCACGCGTGGTGGTACCGCGACCGGGACCACGACCGGAACGGCCTCGCCGAGTACGGCGCCACGGTGGACCCGGCCAACAACAGCACCAAGGAACGGAGGCTGGCGGCCGCCTGGGAGAGCGGGATGGACAACGCTCCGCGGTTCGACGACACCCAGGTGCTGACCAACACCGACCGGTCGGGGCGCACCATCGGCTACTCGCTGGCCCAGCAGTCCGTCGACCTCAACTGCTTCCTGTACGCGGAGAAACGCTTCCTCGCACGGATGGCCACCGAGCTCGGCTGGCGGGGCGAGGCAAAGGACTGGAACCGTGAGGCGGATGCCCTGCGGGACCGGATCAGGACCCGGACGTACGACCCGGGCACCGGCTTCTTCTACGACTGCGGTCCGGACGGGGGCGGCCCGCTGACGGCGGCAGGCAAGGGCATCGAAGGAGCGGTACCGCTGTGGGCCGGGGTCGCGACCGCCCGGCAGGCCGCCGCTGTCCGCACCGCGCTCACCGACCCCGCGCAGTTCCGCACCCCCATGCCGCTGCCGACGGTCGCGCGCGACAACCCGAAGTTCGACCCGACCGGTTACTGGCGCGGTCTCGTCTGGCTGGACCAGGCGTACTTCGCCCTGCGCGGTCTGTCCGACTACGGCTACGACCGGGATGCCCGAGCCATCGGCGAACAGCTGCTCAAGCATGCGGACGGCCTGCTGGGCGACGGCCCCATCCATGAGAACTACCAGCCGCTGACCGGCGAAGGAGAGAACTCCTCGAACTTCTCCTGGTCGGCGGCGGTCGTTCTGGAAATGCTGCGCGACGGGTGAGGGGTCCGGGATACGGCGGGGGCCCCGACCCGTCCTGAGACGGGCCGGGGCCCCCGCCGTTCCCCGGCATCACGGCCTGAGAACTGGCCTGGAACTGGCCTAGGACTGCGGTCGCTTGCCGTGGTTGGCCGCGTGCTTACGGCGTGCCTTCTTCTTGCGGCGTCGTTTCGATGACATGGCTACCTCCCGCGTCTGAGAGCTTTCACGGGACACTCCGGTCAAGGACCGCCCCGAGTTCTGGACGTCCCACGTTTCCACATGGGCCGGGGCGACGCGATTCGACGCGCTGTCGCGCATGTACGGCGGAGTGACAACCCGGGATTCCTGGTGGCCACTTCACCGATCCTCCGTGGTGCGGAGGTTGTGGAATCGGAAGGTGCACCTGGGTCCGTCCCAGGCGGTCTTCGAGCATCGCCCGCCCGGCGGGAGAACACCCTTCCTGCGAACCGCTCCGGCACTCGCTGCGTGCCTCAGTCCCCGGACGGCTGGGACAGCGGGCGGACCTCGGTCGCCGTGACACGTCCGCCGATCTCGACCCAGCCCGCACCGGAGACCCGTACGACGAGGTCGGACCCCTGCCCCTGGCTGATCCGCAGATCACGCCCCAACTCCTCCGCGAGCAGCATCGCCGCGGCGCCGGTCGCCTCGTCCTCGTCGATGGCGTCGCCCCGCCGGGGAAAACCGCGCGCCCGGATCGTGCCCGCGGCCTCGTCCGCCCAAGCCCACGCATACAGCCAGCCATCGCCGGGCGGCGGCGCCGGCAGGGCGTCGACCACCTCGACGGACGGGAATCTCTGGGTGCGCTTGCCCGACACCCACTCCGCCCGGCCACGGATCCAGGTGAACTCCCCCTCGGTCCAGGTGGCCACGTCCCCGGCCACCGTCCGCAGGACGTCGGCCGGTGTGCCGCGGTCCCGCAGCAGCCACGCCGTGCCGATCAGCGGGTAGCCCGCGAAAGGCAGCCGCACGCTGGGTGTGTAGATGTCCACCTCGCCCCGCGCTGCGTCCTCCACGAACACGGTCTCCGAGAAGCCCAGTTGCCGGGCGACCCGCAGCCGCTCGGCCGTACCCGGCACGGCCGCCCCCTCACATACCACCCCCAGCGGGCTCCCCCCGGTCCCGTCCGGGCGTACGAACACGTGCACCACCGCGACGTCAGTCATACGGGAACTCAAACATGTGGCTGCCGTGGCTCCCGCGGCGTCCAGCACTCCCCGGAGTCCCTGAACTCCCGGAATGACCGGAACTCCCCCAGCGAAAACAGGTCGTGACGCCCGCGGGCGCGCTGATAGGACAGGCATATGGATGCCGATGCTGAATCGCTTGACCCACTGGACCATCTGATCGCCGAGCGCGCCTGCGAACGGCTGATCATCGAGTTCGTCCGCCGGCTCGACCTGGGAGACCCGGGCGAGGTGGCCGAACTCTTCACCACCGACGGGGTCTGGGAGTGGGCCGAGGGCGACCGCAGGATCCAGGGGCGTGAAGCACTCCGCGCCTACTTCGGTTCCCGGCCCGCCGACAGGCTCTCGCGCCGTGTCTGTACGAATATCCTGGTGACCGTCACATCCGGGACGACCGCGACGGCGACCCACTACTTCACGACGTACCGCGTCGACGGCCACACCCACGGCATGGAGCCCCCGCGGCTCCCGGCGCAGGTGGGCCATTACGAGGACACGTTCCGCAAGGCCGGAGGCCGGTGGCTCCTCGATACCCGTGCGACGTTTCTGGCTTTCGCCGGGCCGACCGCGCGTGTTCCGGGCGAGCCGGTTCACACGGCGTGAGGCGCCACCGCCCCCATCTGGAGCGGTCCAGTGCGTTACGCGTAGAGCTTCGCCCAGGTGTGGGCGCCCACCTCTCCGTCGACCGTGAGGCCGTGCACCTTCTGGAACTTCTTGACCGCGGCGAGGGTCTTCGCCCCGAAGTCGCCGTCCACACCGCTCCACGGCAGATCGTGCCAGTTGGCGAGCAGGCACTGGGCCTGGGAGACATGCGATCCGTGGTCGCCGTAGACGGTCAGTGCCCTGCCGCTGTAGTAGGCACACGCCGCCTGCGGTGACATCCCGTCCGATGACGCGGCTGCCGCGCTGTGCGCGGTGGCCGCGCCGGTGAGTGCGAGCAGCGCCGCGGCACCGGCTGCCAGCGCCGTACGCCTGATTCGAGCCATGGTCCGTACTCCTCTCTGCGGGCCGGGGGCGCCCCTGTTTCCGCGGTCGGGGCGCCTCCGGTGCTCGGACTGTCAGCAGTCGGGAACGCCTGCGATCTTGCGTCCGCCCTGCAGGAAGACGTTGCTGACCCAGGCGTCGTCACTGCCTGTCGTCAGCGTGACCTTGCTCCACCAGGGGTTGGTTCCGCCGCTGGGGTCGGCCACGGGTGTCGTGTTCTTGTTGGTCTGGCACCAGTCGGTGAGGTGGATGTGCGAGACGGTCGCCAGCACGGTTGCGCTGGTACGCGGTGCCTCGCGCAGGTGGACGCTGGTGGCGTAGACGTAGACCGTCTTCGACGCCGGCTGTGCGTCGGCCGCCTGTGCGGTGGGCGCGACGAGCAGCGCCCCCGCCGTGAGTGTGACGGCTCCCGCCGCTATCAGTGCACGTCGGTACAGCATGGTGTGAACCCCCGTAGAACTGAGTGAAAGTGAATCGGATTCGGAACCCGGGCCGGGCTCGGCCCGGCCGGACCAGAGGATCGAGCCGGATCGGCCGGTGGGACGGTCAGGTCGCGGCCCCGTACCCTTTTACGTTGCTGCCGCCACCGCCCCCACGTATTGGAGAAAATCGCGCCCCTCTCCACAACGGCGAAAACCCGACGGTCCGCCGCCGCAACGCCCTTGACCGTCCGGTCTCATCCAGTCGCATCCGATCTCATCCGGTTCCGTTCGGGCCTTATCCGGCCAGGACGAGGCTGGTGGTCTCCCCCGGCAGCCGGTCCACCGGCGGCCCGCCGCGCCGGGCCGGGAGCCGGCCGCCGAGGAACGCCGTCGCGGTCAGCCCGGTCATGGCTTTGAACTCCCGGCACAGGTGGGCCTGGTCGTAGAAGCCGCAGGCGGCCGCGACCTCCCCGGCCGGCCGGCCGCGGACGAGCTGACGACGGGCGCGCTGCATGCGCAGTACCCGCGCCGCCGCCTTGGGGCGCTGGCCGATCTGCTGCTGGAAGCGGTGCTCCAACTGCCGTACACCCCAGCCCACATCGTCCGCGAGCCGGGGAATCGGCAGCGTCCCTCCCGACCGTCCGAGCAGGGTCCAGGCCCGTACGATCTGCGGGGCGGGGCGCGGTCCGGTGGCGGCCCAGGCCGCCAGTGCCGTGTCGAGGAGCCGGAACCGCCCCTGCCAGCTGGGGACTTCGGCCAGTGCGTCGGTGAGCGCCGCGATCCGGCCACCCGGCAGCTGGAGCGGATCCACGGATTCGGCGGCCAGGTCGTGCTGGTCCGCGTCGAAGAGGGCGAAGGCCATCCAGGGGGCCAGGCTCACCTCCATCCCGTAGAGCCGTCCGCCGTGCTCGGCCAGGGTGGCGCAGGTCCGCAGCCCCGAGAGGACGGACATCCGGCGGAGCGGGCGTTCCGGACAGTCGGAGCGCGTGAGTGTGATCGGGTGTTCTTCGAACGCGAGCAGCAGGGTCGCCGCGCTGATCGGCGCTTCCAGACGCAGGCGCGGGTGGTCGAGCGCCAGCCGGAAACCCCGGTAGGCGAGCACCCCGGGCCGTAATCGGGGATGCGGAAGCGCATCGGCTGCCTCCCAGGTGCCCATCGGACAGGCCCGGAGGTCCATGTCTCTGGTTGTCATGTCGAAGGCGACGCGAGGCCCCACGGAGCGGTTCCCTCCGATTCCCGCCCGGAACGGGACCGTACGGGAGAATCGCCCGCCCCCGCAGCGACCCGGCGTCCGAGCGTCGTGGGCCGGGCCTGACGCGGCCCCGTACCGCTGCTTTACGCCTTGCTGTACGGTCGGGACATGTCGAAGCCAGTGACGATCCGGGTCGATGACGAATTGCACGCGTTGCTCAAGGAACGGGCCGAGGCCGAGGGAACCACGGTGACCGCGCTCATCACCCGTGCCGCACACGACGCCGTCCGCGACCCCCGTCTCGAAGGCGCCGCCGAGGTGTTCCGCTCGTTCGTCAGCGACAACGCGGACGCGTTCGACAGCGCCTTCCCGGAGGACGCGCCGTCCTTGCTGGACGCACCGGGGCGGGCCGCCTGAGGTGGAGCTCCATGTCGACATCCGCTGGCTTCTGGAGCGCCAGGCGGAGGCGCTGCCCAAGCATCCGCACATCCACGACTTTTCCAGCCTGGTGGCCGCCGTCGGCCGGCATCGCGTCAACACCCCCAGGGTCGGCGCCACGGTCGACAACTCCTGGCGCGCCGCCGCGCTGATGCACGCGGTCATCCGGTTACGTCCACTGCCCGCCCGCAACGCGCTGTTCGGCGTGGGTCTGGTCGTCGCGTACATGGACGCCGCAGGCGAGGGCATCGACGCACCCTACGGGGCGCTGATCGACCTGGCCCGCGACATCGACACCGGGCGCTGCGACGCGTACGACGCGGCCGACCGCATCCGGTCCTGGCGGATCTGACCGGCCGGCGGAGCCATCACGGGTGCGGTGCGCCGCCCGGCAACTGCCAGGCGTGGACCGGGTGTCAGGCGGGGGCGCCCTGCCCGCGGCCTCCGGCCACATAGGACGTCAAGTCGCTGCCCAGCAGCTCGGAGACGAGCCGGTGACCTGCCTCGCCCGCCGACGCGGACGGCTTGTGTTCCCCGGCCGCGTGGCCCGACGCGGCGCCATGGCCCGAGGCGGCAGCATCGCCCGATGCGGCGGCCGCGGCGGCGGCGCTTCCCAGAACGGCCTGAGCGACCAGGGCACTTGCGGCCAGGAGCTTGGGGAACGTTCGCATACGAGGCGCCTTTCTCGGCAGAAGTCCGGGTGGCGGAACACGGTCCGTGGCCCCCCGCTGTCCCTCCCAGTGTGTGCGTGTATTTCGCTGCGGCCGCTCGCCGGGATTGCTCTCGGCACTGCGTTCACCCGAACGGGGCGGCGCACCCGGCACGGGAGGGGCGTACGCCCGGCGACGTACGCGCGCCGGGCACGCGAGAATGGCGGGTGCGGGGAACGAAGTCCGACGAGCATGGTGATGGCTGTGGACAGAGCAGGCGGCAGGGGCGCCCTGCCTACGCTGGATGCGTTTCTGCGGTGCCTCGGACCGCAGCCGACCGCCGGCCGGAGCCCGGCAGACCCGGCAGTCCGCACCACGCCCGCAGACCTCACCGACCCGGCGCGGCTGACGGACCACGGCGGCCGGGCGGTGGCCGGAGCGGTGCCCGCGAGTGTGCCGTACACCGGCGATGACATCCGGGACCTGCTGGTGGTCGCGGAGCCGGACGAACCATGGCTGCTGGACCGGGATGCCACCGGGCTCCGGCTGAGCGCGCTCGCCGGAGCGGGCGCCACCGGGCTCCTGGTGAACGGTCCCCTCCCGGCCTCCGCGCACCAGGCGTTGGTCTCGGCCGCCCGGCGGTACGACGTCCCGGCGATCCTCGTCCCCGGTCTGCCCTGGCTCCGCGCCGCCCGCATCATCAGCGACCTGCGCAACGCAGCGGCCGAAGAGCGTGCGGCATCGCTCAGCGGCCTGCTGGAGGCCGCCCGCCCGGACAGGGACGGCGGTGCCGTGCCGCTGCTGGAGTGGCTGTCCGCCGCCGTGGAGGGCACCGCCGGGATCCTCGCGCCCCACGAGGACGCTTCCCGGGGGCCGGCGCCCGACGCGGTCGAGGCCCTCCGTGCGGGGCGGACCACCGCTTCCGGGACGCGGAGCGGTTCCACGCAGCTCCGGATGTACGCGATCGGAACGTCGGAGCCGCATCCGGTGCTCGTCGTGACCCGCCCCGGCGCCTTCCCGCCCGGGGCCGCGGAGTCGGTGCGCCGGGTGCTCCCCTTTCTTGAGGAAGCCGTACGCCATCCGCTCACCGGGCCCGAAGGTCTGGAGAGCGCCCAAGTCGCGGTGCTCCAGCTCCTGATGGGCGGGCTGGTCACCTGGGCCAGGAGAACGGCTCACGCGCTGCGGCTGAGCCGGACGGCCATGGCGGCGCCCGCTGTCCGCGTCCATATCCTCCAGTGCCCGCCGGGGCTGCGCGACACCGCCGCCGGCCAGTGCAGGCAGCAACTGCGGGAGACGGGTCTTGTGGTGCGGTGTCCGGTCGACGACGGTCAGGTGATCATCATCACCGCGGCGCCCGATGGCCACGGGGCCGACGACCCGGCCCGCGACGCCCTGGCATCCCTCGTGGCCGTAACCCCCGCGTACCGCCTGGGGACCAGCCGCCAGGCTCCGCTGGCGGCGACCGCGGGGGCGTACGAAGAGGCGACCCAGGCGCTCGCCGTGGCACGGAACCGGGCGGGACGGGTCGCCGCGTACGAGGAGGAGGCCGATCTGCCCCGGCTGCTCCCGCCGGCCGCGGACTCCTGGTCCGGTCGTTTCCTCCAGCCGCTCGACCGGCTCCCGGCCGGGAGAAGGCCGGAGATCGCACACTCCGTACGTCTGGGGCTGGCTTTCGGCATCAGTGGCGCGGCGACGCTGAGCGGACAGCACCGCAATACGGTGCGGGCCCATCTCGCACGCACCGCGCAGCTGCTCGGCCTCGATCTCCGGCGCCTGGGCGACCGCGCCGTACTGAGTCTGGCGCTGCGGATCGAGGACCTGGCGGCGGACGGCGCGTCCGGGACGGCGGCGGACGCGGAAGATCCGGACGCGCCCGCGGCCCCGGGCCTCCACCCGTCCACGGCCCCGGACCTCCACCCGTCCGCGGCCCCGGCCCTGTCCCCGTCGTCCCCGGCCTCAGCCCCGTCCCGGGACGCCGGTCTGCGCGAGCTGCTTCGGCATCCGCTCTGCCAGGAGTGGGCCGCCCGTTTCCTGGCCCCGCTCGACACCGTCCGGCGCCAGGATGTCCGGCGCACCGTCACGACCTGGGTCCTCCGCGGCGCCCGGACGGAGGAGACCGCGAACCGGCTCCGGCTGCACTCCAAGACCGTGCTGGCCCATCTGGCCACGGCGGAGCGGGTTCTGCAGCGCCCGCTCATCGAAACCCACCGGCGGATCACCGAGGGCGACGACAGCGCGAACGGATTCAACGGACCGCACGATGTCGTACTCGCACTGCATGTCGCCTCCCCCGAGCTGGGCATCCTCGACAGCCGGCTGCTCGACGGCTGAGAGCCCGGATGCGCGGTGGCTGGGGGGGGCGGATGCGCAGGGGCTGGGAGGGACCGGATGCGCAGTGGCCGGGGGTCCGGTCCCTCCCTCACCGCCGGTCCGGCTCGGCGCATTCGGGCTTGTGCAGCGATGAGGGGTGACGGGGAAAACTTGTGCACCGGCGCCGTTCCGCGTGCCCGGAGCGGCGGCTAGCGTCCCTGGGGAGATCGCTTCGCGTCCGCGGTTGCGACGTCACCGTCGCCCCGGGCGGACCAGCGCATCGCACTCGGGTCACCGGCCCGGCTCTGACCGGTACAGGGGTTCGGTCAGGGCCTGCCGGCGGGCCGCGCCGCATCGGCCGGGCGCCTCGCCGCCCGTCCTCCCTCTCCCGCTTCGGACAGCGCCGAGGGGCAGGGACGGCCATGTCCACCGACAATGGGGTACTCGGGCCCGGAGAAGGCAGCCGGGCGCCCGGCAGACTGTCGGAGGTACGGCATGACAGCGAGCGGACAGCCGGAGCGGCCCACTGGCGACCCGGCGCGCACGGAGCAGACGGCGAGGACGGCTCCGGCGGAGCAGACGGCGCGGACACCGCGGGCCGGCCGGCCCGCCGGGCCCGCGCACGGCACGGTGACCCATCAGCTGATCGCAGACCACCTGGTCGAAGGGCGGATGGACCCCGGGACCGAGATCGGGCTGCGCGTGGACCAGACACTCACCCAGGACGCCACCGGCACGCTGGTCATGCAGGAACTGGAGGCGCTCGGCCTCGACCGGGTACGCACCGAGGCGAGCGTGCAGTACGTGGACCACAACATCATCCAGACCGACGAGCGGAACGCCGAGGACCACGCGTTCCTCCGCTCGGCCGCCCGCCGCCTCGGCGTCTGGTACTCGAAGCCCGGCAACGGTGTGTCGCACCCCGTCCATATGCAGCACTTCGGTGTCCCGGGCCGGACACTCGCCGGTTCCGACTCCCACACCTGCGCCGCCGGGTCCCTCGGTATGTTCGCCGTCGGCACCGGGGGGCTGGAGGTCGCACTGGCCATGGCGGGCCGTCCGCTGCGCATCACCATGCCGCACATCTGGGGCATCCGGCTGACCGGGTCCCTCCCCGAGTGGGTCAGCGCCAAGGACGTCGTCCTGGAGATGCTGCGCCGGCACGGTGTGAAGGGCGCGGTGAACCGGGTCCTGGAGTACCACGGTCCCGGGCTGGCCTCGCTGTCGGCGATGGACCGGCATGTGATCGCCAATATGGGGGCCGAACTCGGCGCCACCACCACGGTGTTCCCCTCCGACGACGCCGTACGGGTCTTTCTGCGCAGCGAGGGGCGTGAAGAGGTCTGGACGCCCCTGCGGGCGGCGGACGACGCGGTCTACGACCTGGACGAGGAGATCGACCTCTCCACGCTGGAACCGCTCATCGCCCGGCCCACCTCGCCGGGCAACGTGATGCCGGTGCGCGAGGTCGCGGGTGAGCCGGTGGGCCAGGCGGTGATCGGTTCCTCCGCCAATCCCGGTCTGCGTGACTTCGCCATGGCCGCGGAGATGGTCCGCGGCCGGCAGACCCCGCCCGGGGTGAGTTTCGACGTCAATCCGACGTCCCGGGAGATCCTCCAGGACCTCAGCCGTTCCGGTGCGGTCTTCGATCTGATCGCGGCCGGGGCCCGGATCCACCAGGCCGGCTGTCTGGGCTGTATCGGCATGGGCCAGGCCCCGGCGGTCGGCCGCAACTCACTGCGTACGTTCCCGCGCAACTTCCCCGGCCGGTCCGGCACTCAGGACGACGCGGTGTGGCTCTGCTCTCCGGAGACGGCGACCGCGTCGGCGCTGAACGGAGTCATCACCGATCCGCGCGACTGGGCCGCGGAGACCGGTCTCGCGTACCCGGTGGTCGGGGCGCTGCGCTCGGAGCCGGTCAACACCGCGATGCTCGAACCCCCGCTGCCGCCCGAAGAGGCGTCCCGGGTGGAGCTGGAGCGCGGCCCCGGGGTCTCCGCGCTGCCCGACCTCGATCCGCTTCCGGACAGTGTGACCCTGCCGGTGCTGCTGAAGACCGGCGACAACGTGTCGACCGACGAGATCTCGCCGGCCGGCGCCAAGGCGCTGCCGTACCGCTCCAACATCCCGCGCCTCGCCGAGTTCACCTTCACCCGCATCGACCCCGACTATCCGTCCCGCGCGGCCGGTTGCCGGGACACCGGCGGGCACCTGGTCGTCGGCGGGGACAACTACGGGCAGGGTTCCTCGCGTGAGCACGCGGCGCTCACACCCCGGTATCTGGGGCTGCGGGTGGTGATCGCCAAGTCGTACGCGCGGATCCACTGGCAGAACCTGGCCAACTTCGGGGTTCTGGCGCTCGAATTCGACGACCCCGCCGACTACGACCGTGTCGGGCAGGGCGACGAGATCCGGCTCGACGGTCTGCACGCGGCTCTCGCACCGGACGCCGAGCCGTCCCTGGTCGCCGTCAACACCACCCGGGACGAGAGCTATCGGGTTCACCACCATCTGCCCGCCCACCGCCGCCGTACCGTCCTGCTCGGCGGCATCATCCCGGCGGTCGCCGCCGAGGAGGCGGGGCGCTGAAGCGAGTGCGGCGGGGCGGTGAAGGGCGCGCGCACCGTGCCCGACGCGTTCGGCCGAATGCACGCATGAGGGCCCTGAGCTGTTGATAATGACGTGTGGCGCAGAAGGACAGGAAACTCCGCGCGTCCCTGACGCTCGTCGTCGTCGGGGCGCTCGCGCTGCTGGGTTACGCCTCACAGGCCGAGACCAGCAGCGCGCAACGGCATGCAGACACCGGTACCGGGATGCCGGGGGCCGAGGCCCGGGACCAGGACCAGCCGCGCGCGGCGCTGGTGGCCGACGGCACGGCGTACACCCCCCTCAGAACGCAGCAGAACGCCCGGGTGGGCGTGCTGTTCGAGAAGGACGACACCGGTGACCACTTCTGCACCGCGAGCGTCGTCGCGAGTCCGGGCCGGAACATGCTGATCACCGCCGCCCACTGTGCCTTCGACGGCGGCGGCTCGCCCAAGGGTGACCTCGTCTTCGCGCCCGCCTACCGGGAGGGCGAGAAACCGGCCGGGCTGTGGCACGTCAGAAAGGTCGTCGCGGACGACCGCTGGGCCAAGAACGGGAACCCGGACGTCGACGTCGCCTTCCTGCTCCTCGACAGCAACGACGGCAAGCGGATCCAGGACGTCCTCGGCGCCAACACACTCGGCATCGGCCGGGGCTTCCACAACAAGGTCAAGGTGACCGGCTACCCCAACGCCAAGGACACACCGATCTCCTGCCGTAACCGCACCACCCGGTTCAGCGCCACCCAAATGCGTATCCACTGCACGAATTTCGCCGGCGGTACGAGTGGCAGCCCCTGGGTCACGTCCGGCTCCCCGAACGCGCCGACCGGCACGGTGATCGGTGTCCTGGGCGGCTACCAGCGCGGCGGTGACGATGACGACGTGTCGTACGCGTCCTACTTCAACAGCGGGATCGCCACGCTCTACCAGCAGGCCAAGGCCGCTGACTGAGACAGCCGGGACCGGCAGGCGGCCGGGCCCGGCGTTCAGGCCGGGGCGGTTGTGCGGATCGGCGCGGTGTTCAGGTCGGCGCGGTGTTCAGGCCGGGCCGATGTACTGCCGCTCGGACGCGACGGCCAGATCCGCCTCCATCCGTGCGACGGCCGCCTTCAGAGCAGGCAGGACGGTGTCGAGGAACTGCTGTCTCGTGGCGCGGCCCGCGTGCTGTGAGACGTTGACGGCGGCGACCGTTACCCCCCGGCGGTCCTGCAGCGGTACCGCGACGGAGCGCAGACCCTCCTCCAACTCCTCGTCGACCAGGGCATGGCCGTCGTGGCTGACGGAACCAAGGATGTCCGCAAGGGCGCCCGCCGATCTCACGGTGTGCCGGGTGAGCGGTTCGAAGCCGGTACGGGCCAGCCGGGCGGCCTGTTCCGGTGCGGGCAGGCCCGCGAGGAGGACCCGGCCCATCGAGGTCGCATAGGCGGCGAACCGGGTGCCGACGGTGATGTCCACGCTCATGATCCGGGTGGTGGGCACCCGCTCCACGTACCGGATCTCGTCACCGTCGAGGACCGCGACGGACGCCGACTCGCGTACCAGGCCGACCAGTTCGGCGAGGTGGGGCCGGACGATCTCACCGAAGGACAGCCTGGAGAGGCGGGCGTAGCCCAGTTCGAGTACGCGCGGGAGCAGGGTGAAGACACCCCCGTCGGCGCGCACATGGCCGAGGTACTCCAGGGTGATGAGGGCGCGGCGGGCGCTGGCGCGCGGGAGGGCTGCGGCCTCGGCCACGGCGGTCAGGCCCAGTCCGCCGGGGGCCGTGCCGAGCGCCCGCAGGACGGTGAGCCCCCTGGCGAGCGACTGGAGGAACTCGGGGCCCAGTTCCGCCTTGAGTCCGCTGTCCGCCACACCGGGCACGGCCGCGGGGGGCGGTGGCGCGGGGCGGTGCGGCGCGCGCAGCGCCTCCTCCATCGCCGCCGCGGACCGCCGCAGACGGGGCAGCGCGTGCTCGCGGAGCGTCCGTGCGCTGTGGCGGCTGGTGTGGCTGACGACGCTCAGCGCGCAGAGCGGTCTCCCGGCCGGATCGCGGACGGCGTGGGCGACGGCGACGAGACCGGGTTCGATGAACTGGTCGTCCAGCGACCAGCCCCGGCCGGCCGCCTCATCGGTGCGGGCGTCGAAGGCCGCCTCGACCAGGTCGGTGCGGGTGGTGTCGGCGCGGGGTGGCACCGCGGGGAATCCGGTGTCGAGGGGGTCCGCTCGGCGGCGGGCCAGCCACCGCTCGCGGTCGGCCCCGTCCCAGCCGGCGGCGAAGATCGCCCCGGGTGCGCAGCGCTCGGCGGGCAGCAGATCGCCGATCCGGAAGGCGAGCGACATGGCGCGTCTGCGGGTGGCCTGGGTGATGAATCGGACACCGTCGCCGTCGGGTACGGCGATCGACACGGACTCGTCCAGTTCGTCGGCGAGGGCCACCGCGTGCGGTTCCAGCGCGTCGGGCAGGCCGCAGGAGGCCAGATAGGCGTTGCCGAGCTCCATCAGCCGGGGGGCGAGCAGCAGATCGCGGCCCTCGCAGCGGAGGTAGCCGAGGCGGGCGAGGGTGATCGCGATCCGGTCGACGGTGGAGCGCGCCAGGCCGGTCGTGCGGGCCAGGTCGCTGGCGCGCTGGCGTGGCTGCGGGTCTTTGGCCATCGTGCGCAGCACGGTCAGGCCACGCTCCAGCGGTCCGACCGTTTCCCCGGGCGCGGCGGGCGCCGCCGCGGACTCCCGCATGGCCTGCGGCATGGGCCTACCTCCTCGGAGCGGCCACCGGGCCGGTGGCGCTGGGAAAACCGTACCCGGAGGCGTTGACAGGTCCGAAAGCTCGGCGGACACTCAAGCGCAGCGATTATGAACGATAGTTCATTGGGCGAACAGGGGCTGTGCATGGACAAGTTGACGGCAACCGCCGGCGAGGCGGTGTCGGACATCCCGGACGGCGCGTCCCTGGCCGTCGGCGGATTCGGGCTGAGCGGCGTTCCCGAGGTGCTGATCCAGGCCCTGTACGCCAGGGGCTCGACCGGGCTCAGCGTCGTCTCCAACAACTGCGGGGTGGCGGACGGAGGGCTCGGCACCTTGCTCGCGGCCGGGCGGATCGCCCGGGTGACCGGCAGCTACGTCGGCGGGAACGAGGAGTTCGCCCGCCGCTATCTCGGCGGTGAGCTGGAGCTCGAACTCACCCCTCAGGGGAGCCTGGCCGAGCGGCTGCGGGCCGGCGGCTGCGGCATCCCGGCCTTCTTCACCCCGGCCGGTGTCGGCACCCAGGTCGCCGAGGGCGGACTGCCCTGGCGTTACGCCCCGGACGGCAGCGTCGAGGTCTCCTCACCGCCCAAGGAGGTGCGGACGTACGACGGCCGCGACTACGTACTGGAACGTGCCATCACCACCGACTTCGCCCTGGTGCGCGCCGCCAGGGGCGACCGGCACGGCAACCTCGTCTTCAGCAAGGCGGCCCGAAACTTCAATCCGCTCGCCGCGATGGCCGGACGGATCACCGTCGCCGAGGTCGAGCAGCTGGCCGAGCCGGGTGAGATCGGCCCCGACGATGTCCATGTCCCGGGAGTCTTCGTGCAGCGCGTCGTGGCACTGACCCCGGCGCAGGCAGCCGCCAAGGGCATCGAACGGCGGACCGTCTCAGCGGCCCCGGCGGCGCACGGGACGGTGCTCGGCTGATGGCCTGGACACGGAACGGGATGGCGGCGCGCGCCGCGCGTGAGCTGCCTGACGGCTGCTACGCCAATCTCGGCATCGGCCTTCCGACCCTGGTGGCCAACTTCCTCCCCGCCGGGGCCGATGTGGTGCTCCAGTCCGAGAACGGGCTGCTGGGCGTCGGCCCGTACCCCGGCGACGACGAGGTCGATCCCGACCTCATCAACGCGGGCAAGGAGACCGTCACCGTGCTGCCTGGGGCGAGCTTCTTCGACTCCGCGCTCTCCTTCGGCATGATCCGCGGCGGCCATGTCGACGCCGCGGTCCTCGGCGCCATGCAGGTGTCCGCCACGGGCGACCTCGCCAACTGGGCCGTTCCCGGCAAGATGATCAAGGGAATGGGCGGTGCGATGGACCTCGTCCACGGCGCCCGCAGGGTCATCGTCCTGATGGAACACCTGGCCAGGGACGGCTCACCCAAGATCCTCCCGGAGTGCACACTGCCGCTGACCGGGCGACGCTGCGTCGACCGGATCATCACCGACCTCGCCGTCATCGACGTGACCGGAGGCGGGCTCGCGCTGGCCGAGACGGCTCCCGGGGTGAGCCCGGACGAGGTCCTGGCCCGCACGGCCGCACCCGTACGCCTGCCGTCCGGCCGCGAGTCCGCACCCGTACGCCTCCCGCACCACCCCACGGCCCCCCGCTGACAGCTGCCCCGGGACTCCGCCGCGCGGCGGGGCCCGAAGGCTGTACCCGCACCCCCTGGTACCGGAAAGGCAACCGTCCACCATGGCGCTCACCCAGCCCGACATCTCCCGTGAGATCACCCAGGAGTACGAGACCTATGTCAAGGCCGGCACGGTCCGGCACCACCCGTCCCGCGGCTACCCGCCCTACCGGAGCACGGCGCTGCGCCACCCGCGACAGCCGCTGGCCGTCGTGCGGGACCCGGAGGCGGTGGAACTGTCGGGTCCGGCCTTCGGTGTCACCGATGTCACGATGCTGGACGCCGATCTGACGCGGCAGCACCCGGGCGAGCCGCTGGGTGAGCGCATCACCGTCACCGGCCGTGTCCTCGACCGCGCGGGCCGCCCGGTGTGCGGTCAGCTGGTGGAGATATGGCAGGCCAACGCATCCGGGCGCTATGCGCACCAGGGCGACCAGCACCCGGCGCCGCTCGACCCCCACTTCACCGGCGTCGGCCGCTGTCTGACGAGCGACCGGGGCTGGTACTCCTTCACCACCGTCAGGCCCGGCGCCTACCCATGGCGGAACCACGCCAACGCCTGGCGCCCCGCGCACATCCACTTCTCGCTCTTCGGGCGGGCCTTCACTCAACGCCTGGTCACCCAGATGTACTTCCCCGGCGACCCGCTCTTCGCCTACGACCCCATCCTGCAGTCCGTCACCGACGACGACGCCAGGGACCGCCTGGTCGCCCGGTACGACCATGAACTGTCCTGCCCCGAGGAGTCGTTGGGCTACCGCTGGGACATCGTCCTCGACGGCCCCACCGCCACCTGGACGGAGGAGGGACGATGACCGTGCTCCCCACTCCGTCCCAGACCGTGGGCCCCTTCTACGGTTACGCGCTGCCGTTCCCCTGCGGCCCCGAGATGGCCCCGGCCGGGCACCCGGACACCCTCACGGTGCACGGCCAGGTCCTCGACGGCGGCGGCGAGCCGGTACCCGACGCGCTGCTGGAGTTCTGGCAGCCCGCACCCGGCGGTTCCCGGACGGGGGCGCCCGGCTCGATGCGCCGCGACCCGGTCACCGGCGGCCATCTCGGCCGCGACGGCCTCACCTTCACCGGCTTCGGCCGGGTCGCCACCGATGCCGAAGGACGGTGGGTGGTACGCACCCTGCCGCCCGGCGGTGTGCCGTACCTGTCCGTCTGTGTCTTCGCCCGCGGACTGCTGCACCACCTCTACACCCGGGTCTACCTCCCCGACGGCCCGGACGGGACCAGCCCGCCGGCCGACCCGCTGCTCGACTCTCTCGCCCCGGACCGCCGGAAGACCCTGATCGCCACCGGAACGGCGCCGCGCACCTACCGTTTCGACATCCGTCTGCAGGGCGCCGGGGAGACGGTATTCCTTGAATTCCGCTGACCGTCCAACGGCTTCGGCCGTCGCCCTGGCCGGCCACGCCCCACAGCGCCTGCCTGCCTGCCTGCCTGCCTGCCTGCCGTAAGGAAACAGCCGTGAACCGTCTCCCGCACCATCTGCTGGACGGCCCACCCGGCGGCCCGCCCCTGGTCCTCGGACCGTCCCTCGGCACATCGGTGTCCGTCTGGGCGGCTCAGGCCGCCGCCCTGTCCCGTACCCACCGTGTGCTCCGCTTCGACCTGCCCGGCCACGGCGGCTCGCCCGCCGGGCTGCTCCCGCAGGACGGCTCCGCCACCGTCGCCGGACTCGCCGGACTCGTCCTGCGGCTGGCCGACGCCCAGGGCTGGGACCGCTTCGGGTACGCGGGGATCTCGCTGGGGGGAGCCATCGGCGCCCACCTCGCGGTGCACCACCCGGAGCGGATCGGAACGCTCGCGCTGGTCTGTTCATCGGCCCGCTTCGGCGCCCCGGCGGGCTGGCGTGAGCGCGCCGCGCTGGTCCGGGCCGACGGCACCGCTTCCCTCGCACCGGGCGCGGCGGACCGCTGGTTCACCCCCGCCTTCGCCGGGTCGACCGCCGCCGCCGGTCCGGTCGGGGACCTGCTCGCCACCGACCCGGCCGGGTATGCGGCCTGCTGCGACGCGCTGGCCGCCTTCGACCTGCGGGGCGAGCTCCACCGCATCCGGGCACCCGCTCTGGTGATCGCCGGGCGCGAGGACCGGGCGACTCCCCCGGCGCACGCCCGGGAACTCGCCGACGGCATCCCGGGCTCCGCCCTGGTCGAACTGCCCGGTGCCTCCCATCTCGCTCCGGTCGAGCAGCCACGGCCCGTACTCACCGCGCTCCGGGCGCACTTCGCCGTCCCGGCCTCCGACGACGCCTCGCGCCGCACCGCCGGGTCGGCTGTACGCCGTGCCGTACTGGGGGATGCCCATGTGGACCGGGCCGCCGAACGCCGTACACCGTTCACCGCCGCCTTCCAGGACCTCATCACCCGCTACGCCTGGGGCGAGATCTGGACCCGTCCCGGTCTTGACCGCCGTACGCGCAGCTGCGTCACCCTCACGGCGCTGGTCGCCCAGGGCCACCTCGACGAGCTGGCCCTGCACATCGGCGCCGCGGTCCGCAACGGGCTCACCCGTGACGAGATCGAGGAGGTGCTGCTCCAGAGCGCCGTCTACTGCGGTGTCCCGGCGGCCAACGCGGCCTTCGCCACCGCCCAGCGGGTGCTGGCCGGACTCGACGGGTCCGGCTGACCCCGCCGCCCCGCCCTCCCCTCGCACCCCTCCGTCCCAGGAGCACCATGCGCACATGCGTCGGCATCATCGGCGCGGGCCCGGCCGGCCTGCTGCTGTCCCATCTGCTCCACCGCCAGGGCATCGCCAGTGTCGTCCTGGAACTCCGCACGCGTGAGCACGTCGAACACCGTCAGCGCGCCGGCATTCTCGAACACGGCACCGTCGAGGTCCTGCGAGCCTCCGGGGCCGGGGAGCGGATGGACCGGGAGGGCATCCCGCACCGGGGCGTCGAGCTGAGATTCGACCGCCGCCCGCACCGCATCGACCTCGGCGCGGGCACCGGTGGGCGGTCGGTGATGGTGTACGCGCAGACCGAGATGGTGAAGGACCTCATCGCACTGCGCGAACGGGACGGCGGCGCCGTGCTCTTCGGGGCCGAGGCGGTCTCCGTCGAGGGAACCGGCACCGGGGCTCCGGCGGTCCGCTACCGCCACCAGGGGGCCGAAGAGACTCTGGACTGTGATGTCGTCGTCGCCTGCGACGGCTTTCACGGCGTCGGGCGCCGCTCGGTGCCCGAGGGTCTGCTCACGGTATCGGAGCGCACCTATCCCTTCGCCTGGTTGGGCATCCTGGCCGATGTGCCGCCCTCCTGCGACGAGGTGGTCTACGCCCACCACGAGCGCGGCTTCGCGCTGCACAGCATGCGCTCCCCGCAGGTCAGCCGCCTCTATCTGCAGGTCGATCCCTCGGACAGCACCGAGAGCTGGCCGGACGAGCGGATCTGGAGCGAACTCGACGCCCGCTTCGAGACCGAAGGCGACTGGCAGCTCCGGCGCGGCCCGATCACCGAGAAGACCATCACCCCGATGCGCAGCTTCGTGGCGGAACCCATGCGCCACGGCCGCCTCTTCCTGGCCGGTGACGCGGCCCATATCGTTCCGCCCACCGGGGCCAAGGGTCTCAACCTCGCCGTCGCCGACGTCACCCTGCTGGCGCGGGCCCTCACGCACTGGCACAGCCACCAGGACGAGTCGCTGCTCGACGCGTACTCCGACACCGCGCTGCGCCGCGTCTGGCGGGCCGAGCACTTCTCGTACACGATGACCACCCTGCTGCACACCGACCCCGCGGCCACCGGCTTCGAGCGCCGTCTCCAGCTCTCCCATCTGCGGTACCTCGTCTCGTCGGAAGCGGCGTCGGCCTCGCTGGCCGAGAACTACACCGGGCTGCCCCTGGTCTGAGCGGTACGCCACCGGGCACACGCGCCGCCGGGCACAGGGGAATTCGCCGAGGGCAGAACGCCACCGGCAGCCTGCCGGGCGCGGGGCTTCTAGGGTGAAGGAGTGAGCAGCCACCCGCCGAACCAAGCCCGCGCCCTTCCCCTGCGCCCGGTCGCAGCCGCTGCTGCGCCGGTCCCGCAGGCCGAGACGAAAGAGCCCCTGTGGCGGGACGTCGTGGGTGATGTCCTGCGCCGTGAACGCCTCGCGCAGGAGCGCACCCTGAAGGATGTGGCCGACACGGCCAGAATCTCGATGCCCTACCTCTCCGAGCTGGAGCGGGGCCGCAAGGAAGCCTCGTCCGAGGTCCTCGCGGCTGCCGCCCGTGCGCTCGGTCTCGGCCTCGGGGATCTGCTCGCTCTGGGCCAGCGCGAAGTCGCCCGTCTCACCCGTACGGGCCCCGCCGGGTCCCGTACCGCTCCCGCGCCCACGGCGCACGCTCTGGGCTCCGGGCGGCCGCACGCCCGCGCCGACGACGGCACCGCGATGACCGTCGTGACGGAGCTGAGTTCCCGCCGTGCGGTGGCCGACCCGGTCGTGCCGCCGGTCGCTCCGCCGGTCTCGCGCCAGGGTGAAGTGCGCCTGGCGGCCTGAGCGTCGGGCCTGCGGGAGGGCAGGGCGGGTGCGCCCGTCCTGCCCTCCGCCCCCTCGGTTCCGTGCCGGGGGCCGGTCTCGTTCCCGGCTCTCCCGCGCGAATGCGTTACACGGGTACGTTCCGGCGGCTGAGCACCTGGTCGGCGAGTCCGTACGCGACCGCCTCCCGCGCGGTGAAGACCTTGTCGCGGTCCATGTCGGCGCGGAGTTCGGAGATCTCGTGGTGCGTGTGCCGGGAGAGCACCTCTTCGACCTCCGAGCGGAACCGGAGCATCTCCTTGGCCTGCAGGCTGAGATCGGAGACCGTGCCCTGCCGGCCACCGGTCGCGGGCTGGCCGAGCAGGACCCGTGCGTGGTCCAGTACGAACCTTCGGCCCGGGTCTCCGCCCGCGAGCAGCACCGCGGCGGTCGAGGCCGCCTGGCCGACACAGAAGGTCGAAACGGGTGAGCTGACGAAGGTCATCGTGTCGTAGATGGCCATCAGCGAAGTGACCGATCCGCCGGGCGAGTTGAGATAGACGGAGATCTCGGTCTGCTGGCTCGCCGACTCCAGGTGCAGCAGCTGCGCGATGACGACGTTGGCCACGCCGTCGTCGATCTCCGTACCGATGAAGATGATGCGCTCGGAGAGCAGCCGGCTGAAGACGTCGTAGGAACGCTCCCCGTGCGGGGTGCGCTCGACGACGTTCGGGATCGTGTACTGGCCCATGTTCACCGGGTAGTGGTCCATCTCAGAGCCCCGTCCGTCGCCGCGGGCCGGCCGGGCGGACGTCGTCCAGCGACTCCACGACCCGGTCGACCATGCCGTACTCCTTGGCCTGCGCCGCGGTGAACCAGCGGTCGCGGTCGCCGTCCCGGGAGATCGTCTCCTCGCTCTGGCCGGTGTGGTCCGCGGTGATCCGCTCGATGGCCTTCTTGGTGAATTCGAGGTTCTCCGCCTGGATCGCGATGTCGGCCGCGGTCCCGCCGATACCGGCCGACGGCTGGTGCATCATGATCCGCGCGTTCGGCAGCGCGAAGCGCTTGCCGCGCTCTCCGACCGTCAGCAGGAACTGGCCCATGCTGGCGGCGAACCCCATCGCGAGGGTGGCGACGTCGTTCGGGATGAGCTGCATGGTGTCGTAGATCGCGAGCCCGGCCGTCACCGAGCCGCCGGGGCTGTTGATGTACAGACTGATGTCGGTCTTCGGGTCCTCGGCCGACAGCAGGAGCAGCTGGGCACAGACCCGGTTGGCAGAGACGTCGTCCACCTGGGTGCCGAGCAGGACGATGCGCTGCATCAGGAGCTGGGCGGCCAGATGGTCGTCGAAGGGGGTGGCGGGGGTGCTGTCGTCGTCGGACGCCCGGGGGGCGAGGGCGGTGCCCCAGCCGCTGGGGGGAGTTGGCATCGGTCCTCCTTGTCGGGGCGCGGACGCGGGATCCGCGCTCTTCCCCCACTGTCGGCCCGGCCGGGTGCCCTGCCGGGCTTTCTCGGCCCGCAGCAGATTCGCCGACGGCAGAGCCGGGCCGACCGGCAGGACCAGCCTGCCCGCGGGGCCCGCCCGCCGCCGGGCGGGCCCCGCGGTTCAGCTCAGCGAGTGGTAGAGGCCGAACTCGGCGATGCGCGCCGGGCGGCGGGAGCCGAGCACCCGCAGCCGCCACTGCCGTGCGGCCACCGCGGCGGGCAGCACGACGATCCGGCTCGCGCCGACGGTCCCCGCCTTCGCCACCTCCGTCCAGCCCTTCTCCGTACGGGCCTCCACGACGACCAGTTCGACCTGCTGGCCGTGGCGGATGTCCTCGGCGAGCCGGATCCGGTCCACCTCGCGCGGGCGGCCGAAGTCGACGTACAGGGTGCCCTTCGACGCCGCGGGCGCGGTCCACGCGGTGTCCGGGTCGCCGTCGACCGCGAGGTCCGAATGGTGGCCGTCGCCCCAGGTCCGCGCCGTACGGGCGAGGTTCATCGGCAGCTCACTGCCGATGCGCTCGTCGAAAGCGCGGAGCACGGCGACATCCGCCGCGGGGAGCCGCCCCTGCTGGTCCGGCGGGATGTTCAGCAGCAGTACGGAGTTGCGCCCGACCGACCGCAGATAGATGTCGGTGAGTTCGTCGACGGTCTTGGGCTGCTGGTCCGCGTGGTAGAACCAGCCGGGCCTGATGGAGACATCGCACTCGGCGGGCCACCACTGGAGGTACTGGGCGACCGTCCGGGAGGCGGCAAGCGCCTCGCGGCTGCCCTGGTCGGGGGCGTCGTAGGGCAGCGCGTAGTCGGTACGCCCGTACTCCGCGGCGGCGACCGGGACGGCGCTCCACTCGTCCTCCCGGGCCAGCCCGCCCTCGTTGCCGACCCAGCGCACGTCGGGGCCCGACACCGCGATGGAGGCGCCGGGCGCGAGGGCGCGGACGATCTCGTACCAGCTGTCCCAGTCGTAGTGCTCGACCTTCTCCGGGGGGATGCGGCCCTGGGCGCCGTCGAACCACACCTCGTCCACCGGCCCGTATTCGGTGAGCACTTCGTAGAGCTGGTTGAGCATATGGGCGCCGTAGTCGGTGGCCTGGAGCCGGAAGGTGCGCGGTCTCCTTCCGGCCCGGTCGTCGCCGTGGACGAGTGCGGGCACCGTGCGGGTGGTACGGGCGCTGCCGTTGGCGTAGACCCCATGCAGATACTGGTTCTCGTCGGCCGGAGAGATGTAGACGCCCACCTTGATCCCGTGGGCGCGCATCGAGTCGGCGAACGAGCGCAGCACGTCGCCCCGGCCGTCCGCCCAGCTGCTGGAGGCGACGCTGTGGTCCGTGTAGCGGGAGGGGTACAGCACAAAGCCGTCGTGGTGCTTGACCGTGAGGATGGCGAGTTCGAAGCCGCCGTCCCGCAGCGCCCGCGCCCACTGGTCGGTGTCGAGGCCGGTCGGCTGGAAGACGTCGGGGTTTTCGTCTCCCGTACCCCACTCCAGGCCGGTGAAGGTGTTGACGCCGAAGTGCAGGAAGGCCGTCTTCTCCAGCCGCTGCCAGGCTATCTGGCGCTCGGTGGGGCGCAGCCGGGCGGCCTTGGCGACCAGTTCGCCGGGGGTGTCGTCCGGGCTGATGGCGATACGGTAGCCGGGTTCGACGGGCAGGGAGGGGCGGCCGGGCCCCGTGGGTACGGAGGATCGGCCGGCCGGCGCGGCCAGCGCGTCCGTGGCGAGCAGGGGCGAGCCGGTGGATGCGGTGGCGGCGGCGAGCGCGGTGACGAAGAGGCGGCGGCTGAGAGCCATGGGCACGTCCTTCGGTGTCAGGGGGTTCGGGTGGGGTATGCGGGACCACACCTTCGTCCATTCATCCGATGTTCTGCGGAGCCCAGGCTCTCAATTTTGTTGTCCTACCGGTGAGTTGGATGAGAAGAGTCCATCCGTCCCTGCGGAAAGTCCATCCCGGCCCGGCGGCAGACCGGCCGAACCGGCAAAAGACGCGCCGAACCGATGGCAGACGCACTGAACCGGTGGTGGGGCCCATGGCACACATGGGCCCCACCACCGGTTCAGCCGGCCCGCCGGGCTCTCCGGGCTCTCCGGGCTCTCCGGGCTCTCCGGGCTCTCCGGGCCAACGGTCAGTCCGCCGCGGGAATCCTCCCCGCCTCCTGTTTGCCGAGCATCGGCAGATGACGCCCGATCATCAGCTTGTACAGCCCTGCACCGAGCGCACCACCGATCAGCGGTCCGACGATCGGCACCCAGAAGTAGAGGTTGCCGTACTGATCTCGCCAGGCCGTGTGATAACCGGTGATGAAACTCGCCAGCCGGGGCCCGAAGTCACGTGCGGGGTTGATGGCGTACCCGGCGTCGGCACCGAAGGCCATACCGATGGCCACGATGAGCAGACCGATGAGCAGCGGCCCCATGTTGGCGCCGGGCGGGTCGTTGAGCAGATCGGTGAGCGCGAACAGCACGAAGAGCAGGATCGCGGTACCGAGGATCTGGTCGCGCAGGGCTCCCCACTCACTGACCGGAAAGGTTCCGTTGCCGGGCAGCGTCGAGAAGACGAACTGGGACTTGAACGTGTGGCCGGGGTCGAACTTGGCCAGGATCTCCGTGTAGTTCCATCGGACCAGCAGCGCGGCGACGAAGGCACCGGCGGTCTGTGCCACGACATAGGGGACGACCTTCGCCCAGGAGAAGCCCCTGAAGAGGGCGAAGGCGAGCGTAACCGCCGGGTTGATGTGGGCCCCGCTGATCCGGCCGGCGACATACACCCCCAGCGTGACGCCGAATCCCCAGGCCCAGGCGATGCTGTCGTGGTCGCCGAGACCCGCGGCCGCCACCTGCGCCACCACCCCGGCCCCGAACAGGATGAGGATGAGGGTGCCGGAGAACTCGGCGGACAGTTCAGCCAACAGGCCCGTTCTCTTTGTGCCTTTTGACATGGACACCTGCCTCCAGACGGTCCGGGCTGAGACGTACGGCCGGCGGCACGGATCGGCGGCGGGCGACAGGCTGACGCACCGTAGGCCGAAAGACACGCACCGGCATACCCATACGACGTGCAGCGACGCACCAGCGCAAGCTGTGGCGGGCGACCGGGTGCCACCGGGCCCCGTCACCGGCCTTTCACCCCACCCTTGACGCGGACACGTCGAGCTGAAATGGTCTGGACCAACTCGGTGCAGACCGCTGATGCCGTTGCCGCGCTCGCTCCGTTCCCCGGACACGGACCGGAGACGGAGTGATACGGAAGCGGACGGAAGAGGTCCGTACCGCCCGCCTTCGCGCCTCTCGGCCCCACCCGCGAGAGGCCGACCTGCCGCGGCCTTGTCTCCCCACAGGCCGGTCGCACGCAGGAAGACCTGATGTGAAGGAGTTCTCCATGCACGCGAAAAGGAAGACCGCCGCCATCCTCGGCGCGTTCCTCGCTCCGGTACTCGCGATCAGCCTGCCCGCCGCGTCGGCCGGCGCCCACGGATATGTCTCATCGCCTCCCAGTCGGCAGGCTCAGTGCGCGGCACACACCGTCAGCTGCGGTGCCATCACCTATGAGCCGCAGAGCGTGGAGGGCCCCAAGGGTCTCCAGAGCTGCAGCGGCGGCAACTCCCAGTACGCCGAGCTGGACGACGACTCCAAGGGCTGGGCCGTCACACCGGTGGGCTCCACCACGGAGTTCAAGTGGACGCTGACGGCACAGCACGCCACCAGCACCTGGCAGTACTTCGTCGGCGGCCAGAAGATCGCCGAGTTCGACGACCACGGCGCGAAGCCGGGCGCCACGGTCACCCACTCGGTG
The DNA here is from genome assembly GCF_053612185.1 of Streptomyces sp. NPDC054757. NCBI lineage: Bacteria > Bacillati > Actinomycetota > Actinomycetes > Kitasatosporales > Streptomycetaceae > Streptomyces > Streptomyces sp. NPDC054757. Next base: position 127,350 of record NZ_JBSHBW010000015.1, on the reverse strand, counting down.
AACTTCGGCGGCCTCAAGGGCAAGCAGAAGGTCCTCGCCGTGTGGAACATCGCGGACACCAGCAACGCCTTCTACACGTGCATCGACGTGAACGTCGGCTGACACGGGTACCGCACCGGCTCCGCACGGCCGGTCGCGCGCGGTGGGTCCCTCACCGAAACGGTCCGGGGCCCCACCGCGCGCGGGACGCGTGCGGTGCCTCCGGCCGGGGCCCCGCGCGCGGGGCGTGCGGTACCTCCGGCCGGGCCCCGCACCAGAGCAGGGGCGCCTCCCCCGGTGCCCGGCCCACCCCCACGGACGGAGAGTGGCAGCGAATGTTCCGACGAGGTCTGCGGGCCCTGCTGGCCCCCGCGATGGCGCTGGCGTGTCTGGGGCTCGTGGCTCCCGCGGCGGGCGCGCACGAGGGGCGGCGCCCCACGCCGTTCGTCGTGAGCGAGAGCCAGTTCGAGCGGATGTTCCCCGACCGGGACCCCTTCTTCACCTACGACGGACTCGTCGAGGCAACACATTCCTATCCCGGGTTCGCCCGCACGGGGAGCCTGCTGGTGCGGCGGCAGGAGGCGGCGGCCTTCCTCGCCAACGTCAGCCATGAGACCGGCGGGCTCCACTACAAGGTCGCCCAGGACGAGTCGACCTACCCGGTCTTCTGCGACACGACCCAGCCGTACGGCTGTCCCGCCGGGCAGGACGCGTACTACGGGCGCGGTGCGATCATGCTCAGCTGGAACTTCAACTACAAGGCCGCCGGTGACGCACTCGGGCTCGACCTGCTGGACGATCCCTGGCTGGTCGAGCGGGACCCGGCCGTCGCCTGGGCCACCGCACTCTGGTACTGGAACACCCAGGACGGGCCCGGCACCATGACCGGCCACCAGGCCATGGTGCGCCACGCGGGATTCGGCGAGACCATCCGCAGCCTCAACGGAACCGCCGAGTGCGACGGCGGCAACCCCGCCCAGATGCAGCACCGCGTCAGCCTCTATCTGCACTTCACCCGCGTCCTGCACACGCTTCCCGGCCGACGGGTCGGCTGCTGACGCACCAGGGGGACGTCCGCACCGTCAACCGCGGCAGGTCTCCGGGAGCCGCCTTCAGGTACAGACTTTCCGGAGCGACCAGGGGTGGCCGCCACCACGTTCCCATGGGGCGACAATGGATCCATTACCGTCGTCAATAACCTTGGCAGTCGGCTGACTTGGTTCAGCTTGCGGGATCCTCTCCTGCCGCCGACATGAGAGGTATCGACCACAGTGCCTGGTCCGCGCGCCCCACCGGACGGGCGGACCAGGCAGTCAGCGGTCAGCGTTCAGGCCACGTGCACGGCTCCGACCGGCGAAGCCGCTTTCAACTGGCGCGACACCTGGCGCCCGGCTCATGGCCGGCCACCAGGCCAACACCCGGTCAGATCTCAATGGAGTTCTGTGGATGTGCCGGAAAGCTCCTGGACCACCGGAGGCTTCACGGCCGGAGCATCGATGATCCAGATGTTGCGCTGTCGGTCGGCCAGGAATGCCGAGAGTGCGAGGAGAAGTGCCCCCGCTGCCACGACAAGGGCGACCAGGAGTGCGCCGTTGACACCGTGAGCGTCTGCGAGACTGCCGGAGACGGCTTGTCCGGCAGCCGTGCCGAGGGGGCCGCCGGCGCACAGGATGGTCATGGCGACCGCAGCCCGTTCGACTGGGGCGAGGCGTTCGGTCAGCGCGTACAGGCTGATCATGTAGGGCGCGACGGTGAAGCTCGCGACCGCGACCGCGGCGGGGACGGACACCAGTTGGGCGCCGACGAAGAGGACCAGCATGCCCGCGCAGAGGATCGCGGCGAACGACACGTATCGGGCGCGAAGAGAGAACTTCTGCGGGAGCCAAGCGCAGGCGGCGCCTGCAAGGGCGCTGCCGATGCCGAACTCGGCGTACACGAGTCCGGAAGCACCGGGCTTGTCGATCATGTTGGCGTAGACGGTGACGGCTGTCTGGACCGCGCCGAAGATCGCCCCCATCGCGACCATCGCCAAGAACATGACGGCCAGGGGACGGCGGGGCAGGTGCGGCTTCTCCTGCCGACCTGACGGCCGCTGGTGCGTGCTGCGGTGAGCGTAGGTCAGGGCAAAGGGGAGGGTGGTTGCTGCGATCAGAGCCATCGTCGCGACAGCGGGCGCGAGGGGGCTGAGGGATGCGAGCAGCCCGACGAACGCGGGGCCGGTGACGAAGCTCAGCTCATCGGCGGACGCCTCGTAGGACAGCGCCGTAGGCAGCAGGTGGCGCTCATTGCGGGATTGAACCAATCGTGACCAGTGCACCCGTACGAGGGGGCCGACCTGAGGCTGGGTCAGGCCCACCAGCGCGGCGGCGGCGAACATGCTCGCCCGGCTGCCGTGGCCGGCGGCCAGCAGGGCTGCTGCCCAGGCCGCAAAGTTGGCGATCGCTGCGGCCACTCCGACGGTCCGGTGGCCGTACCGGTCGGCCAGAGCTCCGACCAGGGGGCCGCCGATGGCGATGGCGATGCTCTGGGCCGCGCTGGCGAGCCCGGCGAAGGCGTAGCTGTGAGTCGAGGCCTGGAGCAGAATGAGCGTGGAAAGGGCTGAGGTGGCGTATGGCAGGCGGGCCAGGAATCCCAGAGGGAAGAAGCCGACGCCTGCGACATGCAGCAGGGAGCGGTAGGACACGAGATCTCCGTCGGGCGCGTCAAGGGGACGCGCCACCCAGCCACCAACGCGTCGACGAGCCCGATTCTGGTCGTCAACGTAGCGGAGACGGCTGAGGGCTGTACAGATCCCTTGACCAAAGCGGCTGGAACAACGAGGCAGCGGGTGCGGGGCTCGGACCGCCGTCCCTGGAAGACCGGCTCAGCGCGCGGGATGGGCCGGGATCATGAGCGGCCGCTCAGCTTGTCGAGCAGGAGGTCGCGCAGAGCGTCGATGTCCGCGTCGAGGGCCACGTCGATCTCGCGTCCGACCCGTGCGTCGTCATATCCCGAGCGGGTGTCGATGAGAGTCGCGCCGCGTGCCGACGTGGAGTCGCACACCACATCGACTGCCAGTCGCCGGCACTTCAGTATGCCGGGCCAGATCGCCTCGGCGACGGCCACCGCATCATGCAGGACAAGGCCGTCCACTCCGAGTTCCCGCTGATAATGGGCACGATAGGGGGCACAGACGGAGGCCAGGGAGGCTCCGACCGGGCCGGAAGCTGCGAGGGTCTTGAGCCACTCGTCACTCACCCAGGCCCGATGAGTCAGGTCGACGGGAACCAGCGTCGTCGGCACGTCGGAATCGACGAGGACGCGTCGAGCTGCCTCCGGGTCGCTCCACACATTGAATTCGGCAGTCGCGGTGACGTTGCCACCTGATGCCGCCCCGCCCATCACCACCAGGCGGCCGATGCGAGAGCGGAGTTCGGGGTAGACGGCCAGGAGCAGTGCGACATTGGTCATGGGGCCGATCGCCGCGATCGTCACGGGCGTCTGTGCGGTTCTCAGGACGTCGGCCAGTACTTCAACGGCCGGGCGCGGCTGTTCGCTCCCCAGTGGAGCAGGAAGCGAGCCTGACGCTCCGCCGAGGCCGTCCTTGCCATGGGCGTATTCGGCGCGGTGGGGGTGTGGGTAGACGAGTGGGCGTTCGGCACCCCTGGCTACCCGTACGTCGTCGCGGTCGCACATCGCGAGCACCCTGAGCGCGTTGAGGGTTGTCTGCTCTACGGCTGCGTTCCCGAACACGGTGGTGATCGCGCGGAGGTCCACGTGGGGACTGCGGGCAGCGAGAGTGATGGCGAAGGCATCGTCTATGCCGGGGTCGGTGTCTATCACGAGGGGGACGCGCTCGGAAGTCACTGGGTTTCTCCATCCAGCCGGGGTTGATGCCCGTGAGGTTTCCCCGGGGTTGCCGGGCGGCAGCTGCCGGCCGAGGCTACGGGCCTCTGGTTCAGCCAGGCGTTCGCATTCTCCAGCGGCCGTCTGCGCATGGTCACTGACATTCTTTCGGTCAAGCTCATCTCCGCGAGCGTTTTCCCTGATCCTTCGACCTCGAATATGGGGGTCCAGCCGCCCAATTCTCCGCGCGGTGCAACGATCTTCCCCCGAATGCGGTCGGTCCATACCTTGATCTCGCCTTTGTAGGCGATACCGACCGAACTCACCGCGTCTGCTCCACGGCGTTCCCCCTTGAGCGCAGTAATGTGTGCTATTTCCTGGGCACCCATACCGTCGACAAACCATTTCACAAGTGCACCTGGAAGAGAGTTCCAGGAATCGATCTCAAGTCCCGTGTCCTCGACGATCACCGGATCGTCCCAGGAAAGTTTGACGACCTGCTCCAACTTGTTTCTGACGACGACCTCCGGGGCCGGGGACTGGATTTCGTCCATGTCGACCCGTATCCCTTGAATCTCAGGGATGATCTGTTTTGCCTCTTCCAGCTTGATGGGGTTCGTGCTCGCGAAGATAATTTTTCGCACTGCGGCAGCGTTCCTCACTATGCTTTGTCTTTTCGGTACCATTTCGGGGATCCGGTGCGAATATCCTCGGCCTGCAGGAATCTCCCGGGTTCCAATTCTTTGGAATTGTCGTACGGCTGAAATCCGTCACGGAATCTCTGCCGTATCTGACTTCTGATTTCCCGGCCTTTTACCCCCATCCTGCGGTGAAAGGAACTGTTAGGTTGCAGGAGGATGAAGACCCGGTCCCGCACCTCGTAGGTGAACCGGTTGTGGCCAGGGCCGTAGAGAGGCGCGAAAACGGGAACGAAGTAGTCCTCACCATCGAAGGAGAAGCGCCATTTCTCGTCCAATAGGTCTTCCTCCCGAAAGGGGCGGGCTTCGGCATCGTCGCACTGCATCAGGGTTTCAATCAGAGTGCGGAGCAGACTGCCAAGATGCGCCGTATCCCGGCCGAATTCACTGGCGGGGAACGAGTAAATAAACCCGTCCATGGTCTCACGGAGAGCGGCGCGACTGAAGTGATGGAGCAGCCCGACCGAAGACCTTATGTGCTCCGCGATGGACAAGGACGGATCATATTCAGGGGCACCCCACAGATTGGCCGCGGCAGCGAAAGGGCAGTAGGTTCGCCTGGCGACCGGGGTGAATTGCTTGACAGCCGCAGCCTGCCTGGGATTGTGGTCTCCACCAGAGAATGCGTCGAGGGCTCGGTCGTGGAATCCGTTCTCAAGGACTTCCACGAGATCCAGTTTGAGGCAGACGCCCAGATCCAGTAGAGATATCTGGAATTCTGCTATGACTTCTGACAGAGGCCTGAGGGTGTCCTCGCTGCCGCTCCCATAGGCGTGGCTGTAGAGCGCGATGTTTCGCATGATGTCAGTCAATGATGTCCTGCTGAGCGCCAGGGCCTCTCTGACTTCCCGGCGCCTTCCTGTCGCACGCCGGTCTTCGATGAGTTTGCTGATGGTCGCATTGTGGCCGAGGTCCTGATATGACTTCTTGAGGGTCACCCCGTAGATGTCTGCTATCCATGAGCTCGTGGCGTAGAGACCGGCGACCGATAAGCCCACGCTTGGCAGGTCGCCGTGCTCGACGGCGGTCTCCAGGTTGGAGCACAGATCAAGGAGGTGGAAGGCCGCGGGAAGAGGGCCGGCTCCGTGGCCCTGGCGGAGGGCGATCCGTTCCACCGCGGCTTGGATCTGCCCCACGTAGAGCTTCGACGGGGGGTGAGATTCAGGTTCGAACCCAGCGGCTACGACCGAGTTCGTAGCGGACCGCCTGCCATTATCACCGTTCACTGGACCAGCATTCGCAACCACTGAAGTTCCGCCCCCATGCCGTAGAACCTGGTGAATTCTCTACATCTCTGACAGGCCGAGATCACTCATCTCCGCTACTCGATATAACGGAATATCTCCGGGAGAGTCCGGACGACAGGCACCATGAGATGATCGAAGTGACCCAGATCCTGCAAGGCATTGCGTGCGTCATGGAATATGACGCACCTCAGCCCCACATCCTGCGCAGCCAGTGCATCGTCCACGGTATCACCGATCAAGATCACATCATCGGGAGAGGGTCCCCCGAGAGCGGCAAGATGAGCCTTGAGGTGTTCTGCCTTTGTGTCCGCCCCCGAGCCCTTATAACCATCGGCGCGTAAGAAAAGGTCTGCGATCCCGTATTTTTTGATCTCCGGGACCAGCTTCTCATGGGGGTGCATGGAAAGCAGCGACTGAGTCCGTCCGGCCACGGCCCACCTTCTGAGTACGGCGTCGGCATGGGACGTCAGAGCCAAATTGACTGCCAGCCCTCGGTAGGCGGCCTCGAAGGACTGCCGGAGGACACCGTAATCGGCCGCACTCAGCGAGCGCTTCGCCAGTTTCTCGAAGAAGGAAGATATGGGTCGCGTGAAGTGCTTTCGGTGGTCCTCGATGGTGATCTCGGGGAGACCCGCAACAGCGAAAGCCGCGATAACCGATCGCATCATGATGCGGCCGTCACCGAGCAGGGTCCCGTTCCAGTCCCACACGATATGAGGATTACTTGTCATTTCTATTCCTTGTGCATGAAATTCACCAACGGGCCGGGCAGGGCCTGGAGCCGTTACTCCAGGCCCTGGGACAGTTCCTGACCGATCGACTGGCTCAGGGCTACTTCTCGATCGGCGCAGCCGTCGCGCATCGGCAGTCGACATGGGCTTCGGAGCCGCCGTCGCACAGCGACCGGGTCATCTCGCCCACGATCTGCCTGAAGCGGGCGGCATGTTGCCTGCGCGGCTCGTGCCAGTCGTGGGCATTCATGTCATGGTCCGACAGGCCGGCACCCAGCGTGATGACGCCGGCGAAGGTCGCGAAACACATGCCGGCCTCGCGCGCCATGATGCAGTCGGTCCCGTTGGTGTGGCCGATGACGTCACCGCCGAGCTGCGCGAACATCCTTACCTCGGCCCGGGTTTCGAACCGCGGCCCAGGAACACACACGCAGCAGCCCTGCGGGGCTATGTGCATACCCAGGGCTTTTCCTGCACGAATCATGTGGGCGCGAAGGTTCGGGCAGTACGGCTCGGTCATGTCGGCGAAGCCGAACCGGTCGTCCTCGAAGAACGTGAACTGCCGGTCCCTCGTGAAGTCGATGAACTGGTCCAGGACGAGCATGCTCCCGGTCGGGAGCGAGTGCCGTAGCGTGCCGACCATGGCGGTAGTGAGCACCATCCGAACGCCGGCCCGGGACAAGGCGTCCATGTTGGCCCGGTAGTCAATCGCGTGCGGAGGAACCGGCCGCCCGGAACTGTTGCGGGGCATCACGATCAACTCATACCCGTTCAGCGTTCCGACAGTTGCCTTCACCGAACTGTCGCGCGTCGGCAGTTGGACTTCCCTGGCGTTGTCGAGCCATTCGCGGGCATCGACATCCTGGCTTCCGACGATAGCAAGCTCGGCCATATTCTTCGCTCCTAGAGATGACTTGAACGAGTGCACGAGTGATCCGCCGGAGAATCCGGCAGGATGCAGGCAAAGCAGCGCGTCATAGCACCGGATATTGAGGAATTCCGGAGCCTCGGCAGCGGACTACGAAGGTGTGTTTCCCGACGTGATTACTTTCTCGCGCACAATTCGGGCCCCCTCGTACGCGCATGGGCCAGCGGACCTGTCATCACCCAGTGGCGGAAACTCGCCGTCACTGAGCGCCGCATGTCGCTTCAATAATCGACCCGGATCACGCTAGCAAGATTTAGCCACTCAAAGGCATGCGATTTTAAGCCGCGTCAAACACCCGCTTGGTAACTGCACCAATGTTTCATTGCCGCCTCATCCGTACGAGACCGGACGACTCCCGCAGTAAGCGTTTTCCCTGCTCGCAGGGTTGCCGGCTGTCAGCAAGCGCCGGCCCGTAGTTGCGGGAGTCTCCACAGGGAGAGTGGTCTCTCATGGCTGGATAGGCCATGTTGACGTTTGATCCGTGTAGAGGATCCACGCACCGCACCTGGTTCCCCCGCATGATCGGACCGGGGACAGCAGGACCGTCCAGGGGACCGCAACCGCATCCCCGAATGGACAGCCATCAAACACGGGCCGGACAGGCCGCGTTCCCAGGCACGCACTCCCTCACCTGCGGCGTCACCTTGGTTACGGCCGCCATGAGGCGCATACCGCTGCTCTGGCGGTCCGCACTACAGCGCGGACCGCACTTCAGCGATCTCACCAAGAGGTACTGGATGACCAGTGCTTGGCAAGCATGCTTCTGATCGTGCTGACGGAGATACGACCAGTCGGCCGACACCCCACCAGCCTCTTCGTCCGCATGCGCCCCTCAAGGCCGCCTTCAAACAGCGAGGATCAGCTCGTTCGGGACACGAGGCCCCAGAGAACTGTGACGGCCGACTGAGGGCCTCGTGCAGTTCATGCCCGCGTGGGGGCCGGATCCGCCATCCGGACAAGGGGCGAGGCGGAGTCGGCTGTGGGCGGTGATCACCAACCAGATGCAGCGATCGGCGGCGGCTCGTACGGTTCCGCTACTCAACGAACGAACTCCCGGCCACCAGAGCGAGTGGGAGCCGGGGGCCGAGCCGGTTCGGGTCGGCACCCACGGCTTTCCCGCATGGAGACAGGTCAAAGATCTGCACGCCCCTAACCCCGATACGTCTCAAGCAGCCGCAGCCACACCTCGCTGATCGTCGGATACGCCGGGACCGCGTGCCACAGCCGTTCGATGGGCACCTCCCCGGCGATCGCCACCGACGCCGAGTGGAGCAGTTCGCTGACGGCGGGGCCCACGAACGTGGCGCCGACGAGTACCTCGCGGTCGAGGTCGACGACCATACGGGCCTGGCCCTTGTACCCATCGGCGTAGAGCCCGGCTCCCGCGACGCCCGCCATGTCGTAGTCCACCGCCCTGACCCGGTACCCGGCGCTCTCCGCCTCGGCGAGTGTGAGTCCCGCGGACGCCGCCTCCGGGTCCGTGAAGACCACCTGGGAGACCGCAGCGTGGTCGGCGGTCGCGGCGTGGGCGCCCCAGCGGTCGGTTTCGAGCAGGGGGACGCCCTGGGCGCGTGCGGTGATCGCGGCGCCCGCGATACGGGCCTGGTACTTGCCCTGGTGGGTCAGCAGGGCCCGGTGGTTGACGTCTCCGACGGCGTAGAGCCAGTCGGTGCCATCGACCCGGCAGCTGTCGTCCACGGACAGCCAGGAGCCCGCGTCCAGCCCCACCGTGTCCAGGCCGATGTCATCGGTGCGAGGGGCGCGGCCGGTCGCGACGAGGATCTCGTCGGCCTCGATCCGCCCGCCGTCCTCCAGGTCCACGGCCACCGGCCCGTCACCGCGCTCGACCGAGACGGCGGACGTGTGGAACCGGATGTCCGCCCCGGCCTCCCCGAGGGCCGATGCGACCAGCTCGCCGGCGAACGGCTCCATCCTCGGCAGCAGCCCGCCGCCGCGTACCAGCATCGTCACGCGTGAGCCGAGTGCCTGCCAGACGGTGGCCATCTCGGTGGCCACCACTCCCCCGCCGACGATCACCAGCCGTCCCGGCACGGCGCGGGCGCTGGTGGCCTCGCGGCTGGTCCAGGGCCGGGCGGCGGCCAGTCCGGGAATGTCGGGGACGACGGCGCGGGTCCCCGTGCACACGGCGACGGCGTGCCGTGCGGTCAGCTGCCGCTGCTCGCCCCCGGGACCCGTCACCGAGACCGTCCTGCGGCCGGTCAGCCGCCCCTGGCCGCGGTAGAGGTCCACCCCGACGCTCTCCAACCAGCTGACCTGGCCCTCGTCCTTCCAGTGCGAGGTGTACTCGTCCCGGTGGGCGAGTACCTCCGCCACGTCGAGGGGCCCCTGCACCGCCCCGCGCAGCCCGGGGACCCTGCGGGCGTCGGCGCGCGCCGTCACCGGACGCAGCAGGGCCTTGCTCGGCATGCATGCCCAGTACGAGCACTCGCCGCCGACCAGCTCGCTCTCGACCACCGCCGCGCTCAGGCCTCCGGCACGGGCGCGGTCCGCCACGTTCTCGCCGACCGGGCCCGCTCCGAGTACTACCACGTCGTACACCGTGTTCTCCATGCCATCGGTCATGGGAGCCAGTCTGGTACGGGGTGTGGCGTGCGGCCACATGGGCAGTCGGAATACGACAGTGAACATCACGGTTGACGCGGGCGAACACACCGGTCAGCCACGAAAGGCGGGCACAGCATGAGCACGGTCGAGCTCACGAAGGAAAACTTCGACGACGTCGTGACCGAGAACGACTTCATCCTGATCGACTTCTGGGCTTCTTGGTGCGGACCGTGCCGTCAGTTCGCCCCGGTCTACGAGGGCGCGTCCGAGCGGCACGACGATCTCGTCTTCGCGAAGGTCGACACGGAGGCCCAGCAGGAACTGGCCTCGGCCTTCGAGATCACTTCCATCCCGACCCTGATGATCGTCCGTGACAACGTCGCGGTCTTCTCGCAGCCCGGCGCTCTGCCGGAGGCCGCTCTGGAGGATGTGATCGGGCAGGCCCGCGCACTGGACATGGACGAGGTCCGCAAGTCGGTGGAGGACGCCAAGGAGAACGAGGCGTAACGCCTCTCGTCCCGGTCGGAAGGACTGGTCGGGCCCGGGTTCCGGTGGAACCCGGGCCCGACGCCGTCCGTGGCTCGCTCCTCCTGACGCCGTCCGTGCCTCGTCCCGCCCGGCGCCGTCTGCGCTTCGCCCCGCCCGGCGCCCTCCGTGCCTCGCCCCGCCCGGCGCCCTCCGTGCCTCGCCCCGCCCGGCGCCGTCTGCGCCTCTCGGCGCAGGCTCAGCGTTCGAGTACGAGCGCGAGCCCCTGGCCGACGCCGATGCACAGGGCCGCGAGGCCGGTGCCCGAGCCCGCAGCGGCCAGCTGGTGTGCGACCGACCCGGCGATCCGGGCCCCCGACGCGCCGAGCGGGTGGCCGATCGCGAGGGCGCCGCCGAGCGGGTTCACGACGGACGGGTCGAGTTCCGGCCAGGCGGCCAGACAGCCGAGCGACTGGGCGGCGAACGCCTCGTTCAGCTCGAAGGTGGTGAGGTCGCCGAATCCCCTGTCCGCCTTGGCGAGGGCCCGGCGGACCGCCTCGACCGGGCCGAGTCCGAAGAGCTGCGGCTCGACACCGGTCACCGCGGACGCGCGGATGCGCGCGAGCGGTTCCCGGCCGGTGGCGCGCAGCCCCTCGTCGTCGACCAGCAGCAGGGCGGCAGCACCGTCGTTGAGCGGCGACGCGTTGCCCGCCGTGACGGTGCCGTCCGTGCGGAAGGCCGGCTTGAGCCGGGCGAGCGCCTCCATGCTGGACCCGGCGCGAACGCACTCGTCCCGTACGAGGTCGGTGCCCTCGTACGGGACGACCTCCGCCTCGTAGCGGCCCGCGTTCCAGGCCGCGGCCGCCTTGGCGTGGCTGGCCAGCGCGAAGGCGTCCTGCTGCTCCCGGGTGATGCCGTGCTTGTCGGCGATGAGTTCGGCGCCCTCACCGAGCGGGACGGTCCACTCGTCCGGCATCCGCGGGTTGGTCATCCGCCAGCCGAGCGTCGTGGAGTGCAACTGCTGGTGCCCGGCCGGAAAGGCCCGTTCGGGTTTCTGCAGCACCCAGGGGGCCCTCGACATCGACTCGACCCCGCCCGCGACGGCCACCGACGCGTCGCCCACCGCGATGGCGCGGGCGGCCTGGATGACGGCTTCGAGTCCGGAGCCGCAGAGCCGGTTGACGGTGACGCCGGGGACGGAGACCGGAAGCCCCGCCAGCAGCACGGCCATTCTGGCCACATCGCGGTTGTCCTCGCCCGCGCCGTTGGCGTCACCGAAGTACACGTCGTCGATACGGGAGGGGTCGAGGTCCGGCGCGCGTTCCACGAGCGACCTGACCACGTGGGCCGCAAGGTCGTCGGGGCGCACCCCGGCCAGTGCCCCCGCGAACTTCCCGACCGGGGTGCGGACTGCGTCGACGATGTAGACGTCGCGGATGCTCATCGGACCACTCCCAGCCACCCGGTCGTTCGCCAGGTGAACGATCGTTCAAGACGGGTTACCGCCCGAGTCTCTGTCCGCCTTCCCGCCCTGTCAACGCCCGTTGGCGCTCACTGCCCCGCGAACACCTTCCAGAGGCCCGGGTCCTCGAAGCCGAGTGCCCAGAGCGAGGTGCCGCGCACCCCGTACCTGCGCACGGCGGCCAGCTGCACGGCAGCCCCCCGCGCGTCCTGGTACCAGACGGTCCTGAGCTCCTTCCCGTCCCGGTACGTGAAGTGCGGGGTGCCCGAATCCGGGTCGAGGGCGTAGGGCGCGCCCACCTTGCGGCGCAGCGCCTCCGCCTGCTTCCAGGTCACGTGCCGGGCCGCCCGGCTGCCGTCGGCCGGCCAGTCCCAGCCGTAACCGGGCAGCGCCGTCTCGATCTTGGCGGCGGGGACCAGTGCGGTCGCCCGGCGCAGGATCTCGTCGTACCAGGCCGTGCTGGAGAGCGGTCCCGGCGGGCCGCCTGACCAGTGCAGGTCGTACGCCATGATGCGCATCCGGTCGGCGGCCCGGCCGATCGCCGCGTAGTCCCAGATACGGCCCGTGCTGGCCGTCTGGGGCGAGACGGTGACGACGCACTGCTTCCGCACGGCGTGCAGCTTCGCGCAGAGGCCGGTGACGAAGGCCGCGTAGGCGGAGCGCACTCTCCGGTACCGCGCGGTGGGGGTGGTGGTGATCGTCTCGTAGTCGAGGTCGATGCCGTCGTAGCCGTGGCCGCGGGCGAGCCGGACCAGGGCGGCGGTGTGCGCGGCGCGCAGGGCGGGTGTGGTGAGGATGTCCGCCAGTTCCCCTGCCTTCATGGTGTCCATGTCCATGACCGTGGGGACGACCTTGATCCCGGCCCTGTGCAGTCCGCCGATGATGCGGGTGTCGCCCGCGCCGGGGTGCCCTTCGGTACGGTCCGCCGCCGCGGCCTTGTACCAGAAGGGGCTGACGGTGTGCAGCTGACCGGCGTGGCGCAGGGCGTCCTGGTAACCGGCCTCCTGGTCCCAGTAGGGCAGCCAGGCCGAAGCGGTGCGGTGGGGGCCGCCGGTGTCCGGAGAAGCGTGCGGGCTCGCGGCGGCCGCGGTCGTGGGGAGCGCCAGGGCGAGGGCGCAGACGAGGCCCGTCGCCGAACGGGCCGTGCGGGAGGCACGCGCAGTGATCATGGGCAGAGGGTGGCGCCGGTTACAGGGTCCCGCCCCGCGGGCTGGTCCGTCCAGGTCCTCGATGACCCGGATGACGGCGTATCAGGGTGACGACAGCGGCCGGCCCGGCTCATGACGGACTCGCCTCGTCCGGCCGAGCCGCGTACGGCGGATGCGGCCCCGCCGGACGAGGCCCTGGAAAATCCCCCGCGGGCCGCGGCGATCCGGGCCGCCCGGGGCGCTCTTGTGCCCGGCGGGTGCAGTGGCTTAGGTGGTACGGAGCGCTTTCCGAAAGGCACCCGACAAGGGCTGAAGGTATCTTCACCACGAGGAGCCGATCATGACCATGCCGCTGCTGACCGAGGTGGACGCGGAGCACCTGCTCCGATGTATCTGCTTCAAGACCGGACCGCCCCGTACGGTCGGTGTCGAACTCGAATGGCTCGTGCACGATGTGCACCGCCCCGATTCGCCGGTCTCCGAGGACCGGATCGGGCAGGCGCAGACGGTGGTGCGCGCCCTGCCGCTCGTCTCCGCGCTCACCTTCGAACCCGGCGGGCAACTGGAGCTCAGCTCGCAGCCCGCCGCGTCACTGACCGAGTGCGTCGACTCGGTCTCGGCCGACCTGGCCGCGGTGCGTGCGGCGCTGCGCGGTGAGGGGCTGGTGCTCACCGGCCTCGGACAGGACCCCTGGCATCCGCCGCGCAGGCTGCTGCGCGAACCGCGCTACGACGCGATGGAGACGTATCTCGACCGGCACGGGACAGCCGGCCGCTCGATGATGTGCGGTTCGGCCTCCATCCAGGTCTGCCTGGACGCGGGGCACGCCGAGCCGGGTCCGCTGGGCTACGGCAGGCGCTGGAAGCTCGCGCATCTGCTGGGCGCGGTGCTGGTGGCCGCGTTCGCCAACTCGCCGCACCGCCAGCGCCGTACCACCGGCTGGCTCTCCACCCGGCAGTCCCAGTGGGCCGATCTCGACCCGGTGCGCTCACTGGCGCCCGGCGAAGGGCCGGAGCCCCGGGCGGCCTGGGCCGCGCATGTGCTGGATGCTCCGGTGATGTGCATCCGCGCCGATGCGGGGCCGTGGCCGGTGCCCGATGACCTTTCCTTCCGGCAGTGGCTGCGCACCGGGCTGCCCAGGCCGCCGACCCGGGAGGATCTGGACTACCACCTGACCACGCTCTTCCCTCCTGTACGGCCGCGCGGCCATCTCGAACTGCGCATGATCGACGCACAGTCCGGTGAGCACGGCTGGACGGTGCCGCTCGCGGTGACCGCCGCCCTCTTCGACGACCCGGCCGCGGCCGAGACCGTGTACCGCGCCGTCAAACCCCTCGCGGAGACCGCAGGCAGGTCACCGGCGCCGCGCAATCCGCTCTGGGAGACCGCGGCGCGGACCGGTCTCGCCGATCCGGAGCTGCGCGCGGCGGCGGCGCTCTGCTTCGCCGCCGCGCAGGAGGCGCTCCCCCGGCTCGGGGCCTCCACCGCCGTACGGGACGCGGTCGCCGCCTTCGCCGACCGCTATGTCGCGCGGGGCAGGTGCCCCGCGGACGATCTGCTCGATCCCGACCACGGGAAGGATCACCGCTCATGACCGCCGACCCCACCGCCGTGCGCCGCAGCGCGCTCGACGCGCTCACCGCGGCGCGCAGCCGGACCAGCGCGCTGACGGACTGTGTCGAGGACAGCGAACTCATCGCGCAGCACTCGCCGTTGATGTCCCCCCTCGTCTGGGATCTGGCTCATATCTCCAACCAGGAGGAGCAGTGGCTCCTGCGGGCCGTCGCGGGACGCGAGGCGATGCGCCCGGAGATCGACTCGGTCTACGACGCCTTCGAGCACCCGAGGGCCACCCGTCCTTCGCTGCCGCTGCTCCAGCCCGCCGAGGCACGCCGCTACGCATCGGACGTACGGGGCCGGGTCATCGACGTACTGGAGAGCGCCCCGCTGCAAGGCCGGCCGCTGGTCGACGCCGGATTCGCCTTCGGCATGATCGCCCAGCACGAGCAGCAGCACGACGAGACGATGCTCATCACCCACCAGCTGCGCAGCGGCCCCACCGCGCTGACCGCCCCCGCGCCGCCGCGCACCGACAGCACCGGCCTGCCGGACGAAGTCCTGGTCCCCGCAGGCCCGTTCACCATGGGCACTTCGGACGAGCCCTGGGCGCTGGACAACGAACGCCCCGCGCACCAGCGGCTCGTGCCGGCCTTCCGCATCGACACCGCCCCGGTGATCAATGGCGCGTTCCTGCGGTTCATCGAGGACGGCGGATACCGCGACGAGCGCTGGTGGACGGAGAAGGGCTGGGACCTGGTCCGCGGACACGAGCTGTCCGCGCCGCTGTTCTGGCACCGGGAGGGCGGCCAGTGGCTGCGCCGCCGCTTCGGCGCCGTGGAGCCCGTGGCGCCAGACGAGCCGGTGCTCCATGTGAGCTGGTACGAGGCGGACGCCTATGCCCGCTGGGCGGGGCGGCGGCTGCCGTCCGAGGAGGAGTGGGAGAAGGCCGCACGCCACGACCCGGCGACCGGCCGCTCGTACCGCTACCCCTGGGGCGACCAGGACCCCACACCGGAACGTGCCAACCTGGGGCAGCGCCATCTCGGGCCCGCTCCGGCCGGCAGCTATCCGGAGGGTGAATCCCCTCTGGGTGTACGGCAGTTGATCGGCGATGTATGGGAGTGGACGTCCAGCGACTTCCTGCCCTATCCGGGGTTCGCCGCCTTCCCCTACCGCGAGTACTCGGAGGTGTTCTTCGGCCCGGACCACAAGGTGCTGCGCGGCGGCGCGTTCTCCGTCGGCGAGGTCGCCTGCCGGGCGACCTTCCGCAACTGGGACCTGCCGGTGCGCCGTCAGATCTTCGCCGGGTTCCGGACCGCGAGGGATGCCTGATGTGCCGTCATATCGCTGTCCTGGGGCCGCCGGAGCCGCTCGGCGACGTGCTGGTGCGGCCCCGGCACTCGCTGGTGCGCCAGTCCTGGGAGCCGCGCAGACAGCGGCACGGGACGGTCAACGCCGACGGGTTCGGTGTCGGCTGGTACGCCGAAGGCGACCCGGTGCCCGCACGCTACCGGCGCGCAGGACCGATCTGGTCCGATCTCTCCTTCACCGATCTGGCGCGGGTCGTACGCAGCGGGGCGGTCCTGGCCGCGGTCCGTGACGCCACCGAGGCGGGCGCGGACGGCGAGGCCGCGGCGGCGCCGTTCGCCGCGGGGCCCTGGCTGTTCAGCCACAACGGGGCGCTCACCGGCTGGCCGGTGAGCGCGGCACCGCTCGCCGCCACGCTCCCGGCCGCCGAACTGCTCGGGATGGCGGCCCGCTGCGACTCCGCGCTGATCTGGGCGCTCGTCCTGCACCGGCTGCGGGAGGGCGACCCGCCCGGCCAGGCGCTCGCCGACACGGTCACCGACCTCGCGGCGGCCGCGCCCGGCTCGCGGCTCAATCTGCTGATGACCGACGGCGCCGCCATCGCCGCCACGGCCTGGGGCGACACCCTCTGGTATCGCACGGAGCCCGGCGCCGCCACCGGGGCGTCCCGCCGTACGGTCGTCGCCTCTGAGCCGTACGACGACGCACCGGGCTGGCGCGAGGTCCCCGACCGCACCCTGCTCGTGGCGAGCCGCACCGATGTCCAGCTGACCCCCCTCAAGGAGCACACGGCGTGAGTCCCTTCCAGCTGACCCGCACCCTGCCCGAGGACGCGACGGACGCCGCACTGCGCGCGGACGTGCGCCAGGGGCTGACCGGTACGCCCAAGACCCTGCCGCCCAAGTGGTTCTACGACGCCCGGGGCAGTGAGCTCTTCGAGGAGATCACCGCGCTGCCCGAGTACTACCCGACCAGGGCCGAGCGGGAGATCCTGCTCGCCCGCGCGGGCGACATCGCGGAGGCCACCGGGGCGCGCACCCTGATCGAACTCGGGTCGGGCTCGTCCGAGAAGACCCGGCATCTGCTCGACGCGCTGCCCGCCCTTGAGGCGTACATCCCGGTGGATGTGAGCGGGAGCGCGCTCACCGCGGCGGCCGATGCGCTGCTCGCCGAGCGGCCGGGGCTCACCGTGCACGCGCTGATCGCGGACTTCACCCGCGAACTGGCGCTGCCGGCGGCCCCGGGCCCCCGGCTCGTCGTCTTCCTGGGCGGCACCATCGGGAATCTGCTGCCGCCCGAACGGGGCGCGTTCCTGCGCTCCGTACGGAGCCTGCTCGAACCGGGCGACCAGCTGCTGCTCGGCACCGACCTGGTCAAGGACGAGAGCGTCCTGGTCCCGGCGTACGACGACGCGGCCGGTGTCACCGCCGCCTTCAACAAGAACGTGCTGAGCGTCATCGACCGGGAGCTGGGGGCCGACTTCGATCCGGACGCCTTCGACCATGTCGCCGTCTGGGACCGCGAGAACGAGTGGATCGAGATGCGGCTGCGGGCGCGCCGGGCGTTCACCGTGAAGATCCCCGAGCTGGATCTGGCGGTGCCGTTCACCGCGGGCGAGGAGATGCGGACGGAGGTGTCGGCGAAGTTCCGCGAGGAGCGGGTGCGGAGCGAACTGGCCGCCGCGGGCATGCCGCTGCGCCACTGGTGGACGGATTCCGGCGGGCAGTTCGCGCTGTCGCTCAGCGGTCCACCAGTTCGCCCGTGAGCTGCTTCGAGGCCTTCTTCGCGGCCTCGTGCGGGTCCTGTCCGGTGAGCACCTCCGTCATATAGGGCTTGATCGGGTTGTCTGCCTCGACCGCCGCCCAGCGCGGCGAGTTCGGGGTGGCACGGCCGCGTGCCGCGCCCGCGGCCATCGCGGCCGTCCCCTCCTCGCCCTTGACCACACCCGCGAGCGTGGTCTTGTTGGGGACGTAGCTCATGGTCCTGGCCAGCTCGGTCTGCCACTCGCGTCCGGCCAGGGCCTCGACGACCCCGACAGCCGCGTCGCCGTGGCGGGCCTTGTCCGGGATGATCAGGTCGGAGCCGCCGGTGAAGACGGCCGACGGCCTGGCCGCCGTCTTGCCGGGGATCGGGAAGAAGCCGAGCTTGCCCTTGAGCCGGGGGTTCTCCTTGAGGATGGTCTGCGCCGTTCCGGGCACTGCGATCATCTGCGCCACGTCACCGCGCGCGAACACATCGGCCTGCTGCGGGTGGGCCTCGTCCGCGTTCTTGGGCCCCTTGCCGAGGCTCTGGAGCTCCTTGTAGAAGTCCATGCCCCTGATCGCGGCCGGGCTGTCGATGGCGCCGGTGAAATTGCCGCCGGACTCCTCGGCCAGCTCCCCGCCCTCGTCCCAGATGAATCCCGAGAGGGTGTACCAGTCCTGTCCGGCGAGGTAGATGCCTTGCCGGTCGCCGCTGTTGAGCTCCTCGGTGTCCTTGATCCACTGCGTACGCGTCTTCGGCACCCCGGTGATCCCGGCTTGCCTGAACAGGTCCTTGTTGTAGATGACGACCCGGTTGGCCGCGTACCAGGGGACCCCGTACTGGGCTCCGTTGATGCTGCCGGGATCGGCGAGACCGGGCAGCCAGTCCTTGCTGCCGAGGTCCCGGACCGATTCCAGGGTGAGGTCGCGCAGCCCGCCGCTCTCCGCGTACATCGCGACCTGGGTGTTGCCGACCTCGATCAGGTCGGGGCCGTTGCCGGACCGCAGGGCGGCCGTGACCTTGGCGCCGATTCCGCCCCACTCCTGGATCCGGACGTCGAGCCTGGTGTCCTTGTGCTCCTTCTCGTACGCGCGGGTGAAACGCTGGACGAATCCGTCCGACGCGCTTCCCTTCATCAGCCACACCGTGACGGTGGTGGTGCTGTCCCCCGTACCCGGCAGATATCCGCAGCCGGTGAGCGCGGTCGCGGCGAGTGCGGTGGCGGCGAGCAGGGCGGCGCAGCGCAGGCCGGGGTGGTTCTTCACGGAGGTCACCTCTGTCGTAAGGACACGGCAGTTCATGACCCGACGTGGGGGAAGCGCGGACGGCTTGAACGGGTTGGCTGAATTTTGGTACAGACCAATCCCCCGGGTCAAGCCTGGGGCCTCCGGGACCGGGCGGCTTCCGGCGATCGCCCGGACCGGGCGGGCGCCGCGCGGAGTCCGGCTCCGTACGGCACCGTGGAAGGAGGCGACGAAAGGAGCGGGTCATGTCGGAGCACACCTACCGGGTGACGGAGATCGTCGGCACCTCGCACGAGGGCGTGGACCAGGCCATCCGCAACGGCCTGGGGCGCGCGTCCAGCACACTCAGGGGACTCGACTGGTTCGAGGTCACCCAGGTCCGCGGGCAGATCGTGGACGGGCAGGTCGAGCACTACCAGGTCGGCCTGAAGGTCGGCTTCCGGCTGGAGGACGAGGGGTGACCCGCCGCATTCCCCCGACGGGACGCGGCCGCCGGGGGAATGCGCGCCCGGCACGGGCGTTGAACCTGTGGTGAGCTCTGCGATCTCCTCGACACCGTTCTCCGTACTGGACCGCTCCCGCACCCGTGAGGGGCGCGACGGCTCCGAGGCCCTGCGCGACACCGTGCGTTTCGCGCAGCAGGCCGAGGCGCTGGGATACCACCGGTTCTGGGTCTCGGAGCACCACAGCGTGCCGGGGGTCGCGGGCTCGGCGCCCACCGTGCTCGCCGCAGCCGTCGCCGCCGCCACGTCGACGATCCGCGTGGGGACCGGCGGGGTGATGCTGCCCAACCACCGGCCGCTGGTCGTCGCCGAGCAGTTCGGGGTGCTCGAAGCGCTCTTCCCCGGCCGGATCGACATGGGCCTGGGCCGGTCGGTCGGGTTCACCGACGGCATCCGCAGGGCGCTGGGACACGGCAGACAGGACGCCGAGGACTTCGCCGCCCAGCTGGCGGAGCTGCTGGGGTACTTCTCGGGCGATCAGACGGCGCACCCGCAGGTCCACGCCCGTCCGGCGGAGGGGCTGCGGCTGCCCGCCTTCGTGCTGGCCACCGGCGCCGGGGCCCGGGTGGCGGCCGCGGCCGGGCTGCCGCTGGTGATCGCCGCCGTGCGTGGTGAGGACGAGATGCTGCGGGCCGTGGACGGCTACCGGGAGTCGTTCCGGCCCTCGGCCTGGGGCGAGCGCCCGTACGTCGTGCTCTCGGGCACCGTCGCCGTGGCGCCGACCACCGATGAGGCCCGCCGGATCCTGCTGCCCGAGGCCTGGTCCACGGCCTACTCACGGACCCATGGCGCCTTCCCGCCCCTTGTCCCCGCGGAGCGGATCGCCGGCCTGACGATGACCGCACGGGAGCGGAGCCTCTTCGAAGAGGCGCAGCGCGGTCAGCTGCACGGCACCGAGGAGGAGGTGGCGGACGGTCTGGAGAAGGTGCTGGGCCGCAGCGGGGCCGACGAGTTCCTGGTCACGACCAGTACGTACGACCGTACGGCGCTGCTCGACTCCTACCGGCGGCTGGCCCGGATCACCGGCTGAGCCGGCCACGGGCCCGCGTTCCGTACCGGCCGGTCCGTGGGCCGGTACGGCGGCCGGACATCTCCCGGACCGCCCTACAACCGGACCGCCCAACAAGCGGAGGCCGCTCGTCCGGGTACCGGCGCGGTTCTGCTACGGTCTCCCCATGTCAGTGATCCGTTGGTATCAGCGCTATGAGCCGGCTCCGGGTGGAGCCGGAGGTCACCTGCGCTGACCGACCGATCACCCGGAGCCAGCAAGGCAGAGACGCACCGTCTCTGCCTTTCGTCGTACAGGCGGGCTGGTACCGGACGGCGTGCACTCCACGCACACGGCCTCCCGCCGCAGCAGAACGGGAAGCCCCCATGAACACCTCCACGGACGGCGCGTCCGCCATCACCGGCGACGCCACCCGCGCACCCGGCACCACCGGCGCGTCCGCCAGTGCCCCGCCGGACACCGGTGACCTGCGGGTCACCGGCTTCCAGCGCCTCGTCGCACCGTCGGCCCTGCGGGACGAACTCCCCCTGGACGCCGAGCGCATGGCCCTGGTCCGCGACAGCAGGCGGGCCGTGCGGTCCGTACTCGCCGGGGAGGACGACAGACTCCTCCTCGTCGTCGGCCCCTGCTCCGTCCACGATCCGGCGGCGGCCCTGGACTACGCCCGCCGGCTCGCGGCGGCCGCCGCGCCCCTGAGCGGTGAGCTCTGCGTCGTCATGCGCGTCTACTTCGAGAAGCCGAGGACGACCCTCGGGTGGAAGGGGCTCATCAACGATCCCGGCCTGGACGGCACCTACGACGTGGAGCGAGGGCTGCGCACGGCCCGCCGGGTGCTGCTGGACGTGCTCGGTACCGGGCTCCCGGTCGGCTGCGAGTTCCTGGAGCCCAACGGCCCGCAGTACATCGCGGACGCGGTGAGCTGGGGCGCGATCGGCGCCCGGACACCGGAGAGCCAGGTGCACCGCCAGCTCGCGTCCGGGGTGTCGATGCCGGTCGGGTTCAAGAACGCGACGGACGGCGATGTCCAGGCGGCGGTCGACGGCTGCCGGGCGGCGGCCGGCAGCCATGTGTTCTTCGGGGTCGACGGCGAAGGCCACGGCTCGGTCGTCTCCACGTCCGGCAACCCCGACTGCCATGTGATCCTGCGCGGTGGCCGCGGCGGCCCCAACTACGGCCCGCGGGAGGTCGGCGACGCGCTCTCCCTGCTGGAGGGGGCGGGGATGCCGGGCCGTCTGATCATCGACGCCAGCCACGCCAACAGCGGCAAGGACCCGGCGCGCCAGGCGGAGGTCGTACGGGAGATCGCCGGCCGGGTGGCAGCGGGCGAGCAGGGCATCGCGGGGCTGATGATGGAGAGCTTCCTGCTGGCGGGCCGCCAGGAACCGGGCCCGCTCTCCACCCTGACGTACGGCCGGAGCGTCACCGATGCCTGTATCGGCTGGGAGGAGACCGAGCGGCTGATCGGCGAACTCGCGGCGGCCGTGGTGCGGCGGCGCGCTCGCCCGTAGCGGCGGACCGGGTGACGATGTGAGGGACACCGCCGCCTTCGGGCCGCGCGGGCGGGTCGTCCGCCGTGTCACCCGCGGACCGGGGAGCCGCGCGGACCGCAGACCGTAGCCGCGCGGACCGCTGAGCCAGGGACCACGGATCTATGCGGATCGACCGGTCCACCGGTTCACCGACCCACCGCTCCACCAACCCACCGACCCACCGACCCACCGACCGCAGGCGACAGGGGCTCCGCATGACCGGCAGTCAGGCCCCGCCGCAGCCGCAGCCAGCGCGCCCCACGGCGCGCTGGCGGGCGTGGCTGCTGGAAGGTCTGACCGAGCAGTCGGCGCGGCACCCCGGTCCGCACGGCACACCACCCGCCGAGAACAAGGGGCATCCCTGGTGGCGGGTGATGTGCCTCACCGGTGTGGACTACTTCTCCACGCTCGGCTATCAGCCGGGCATCGCCGCGCTGGCCGCCGGTCTGCTCTCCCCGCTCGCCACCCTGGTACTGCTCGCCCTGACCCTCGGCGGCGCGCTTCCGGTGTACCGGCGGGTGGCCCGCGAGAGCCCGCACGGCGAGGGCTCGATCGCCATGCTGGAGCGGCTGCTGCCCTGGTGGGCGGGGAAGCTCTTCGTCCTCGTCCTGCTGGGCTTCGCGGCGACCGACTTCATGATCACCATCACTCTGTCGGCCGCGGATGCCTCCGCCCATGTGGTGGAGAACCCGTTCGCACCACACTGGCTCCGGGGCGCCGGTCTCTGGATCACCCTGGGGCTGGTCTCCGGTCTCGGAGCGATCTTCCTCAAGGGCTTCAGAGAAGCGATCGGCATCGCGGTCGTCCTCGTGGGGATCTATCTGGGGCTCAACCTGATCGTCCTCGCCGACTCGGTGTGGAACGTGGCCCACCACCCCGTGGACGTGAGCGACTGGTGGCGGGCCGCGCGGGCCGCGCACTCCTCGCCGTTCGCGATGATCGGTGTGGCGCTGCTGGTCTTTCCCAAGCTCGCGCTCGGCATGTCCGGATTCGAGACCGGTGTCGCCGTCATGCCCCAGATCAAGGGGGCCGCCACGGACACCTGGGCCAGCCCCACCGGACGGATCAGGGACACCCGCAGGCTCCTCACCACCGCCGCGCTGATCATGAGCGGGTTCCTGCTGGTCTCCAGCCTGGCCACCACCCTCCTCATCCCTCCGGCCGAGTTCAAGGCCGGAGGGCGGGCCAACGGGCGGGCGCTCGCCTATCTGGCGCACGAATATCTCGGCGAGGCCTTCGGGACGGTGTACGACGTCTCCACGATCGCGATCCTCTGGTTCGCGGGCGCATCGGCGCTCGCCGGGCTGCTCAATCTCGTACCGCGCTATCTGCCGCGTTACGGGATGGCGCCGGAGTGGGCGCGCGCCGTCCGCCCGCTCGTCCTCATCTTCGTGGCCATCGCCTTCTTCGTCACCTGGCGGTTCGACGCGAACGTCGACAAGCAGAGCGGCGCGTACGCCACCGGGGTGCTGGTCCTGATGCTCTCCGCGTCCTTCGCGTCGACCGTCGCGGTCCTGCACCGGGGGCGCCGGCGGGCCGCCGCCGGGTTCGGTCTGATCACCGCGGTCTTCGCCTACACCCTGGTCACCAATGTGATCGAACGCCCCGACGGGCTGAAGATCGCCCTGCTCTTCATCATCGGCATCCTGCTGACCTCGTTCGCCTCCCGGGTGCACCGCGCATTCGAACTGCGCGCCACGGACGTCACGTTCGACGACACCGCGGCCCGGCTGGTGGACGTGGCCGCCCGGTCGGGACCGCTGCGCGTCATCGCCAGCGAACCCCACGAACGCAACGCCGCCGAGTACCGCGCGAAGGAGGGCAGCCAGCGCGAGGAGACCCATATCCCCGGAGGCAGCCCGGTGCTCTTCCTCGAAGTCACCGTGCAGGACTCGTCCGACTTCACAGTGAGCATGCCGGTACGGGGTGAGGAACGGTACGGGGCGCGGGTCCTGCGGGTGGCCGGGCCGGGCGTGCCCAACACCATCGCCGCGGTGCTCCTCCAGCTGAGGGACCGCACCGGCCGGGTGCCGCACGCGTACTTCAACTGGACGGAGGGCAGCCCGGTCGGCCATCTGCTGCGCTTCCTGGTCTTCGGCCACGGCGAGGTGGCCCCGGTGACGCGTGAGGTGCTGCGCCGTGCGGAGCCCGATCCGGACCGGCGGCCCCGGGTGCACGTCGGCTGACTCCGTGGGGGGAGAGCGCCGCCTAGAATTCCGTTATGCAAAGCCCCCATGACCCGTATGTCCGTGTCCGTGGCGCCCGTGAGCACAATCTCCGCGGCGTCGATGTGGACATCCCCCGCGACGCCCTGGTGGTGTTCACGGGGGTCTCGGGCTCGGGCAAGTCCTCGCTGGCCTTCGGCACGGTCTACGCGGAGGCCCAGCGGCGCTACTTCGAGTCGGTCGCTCCGTACGCCCGGCGCCTCATCCACCAGGTGGGGGCGCCGAAGGTCGGCTCGATCAGCGGTCTTCCGCCCGCGGTCTCGCTGGAACAGCGCAGGTCCGCGCCCACCTCCCGGTCCTCGGTCGGAACGGTCACCACCCTCTCGAACTCACTGCGGATGCTCTTCTCCCGCGCGGGTGACTACCCGGCGGGGGCCGAGCGGCTCGATTCGGACGCGTTCTCGCCGAACACCGCGGCCGGCGCCTGTCCGGAGTGTCACGGCCTCGGGCGGGTGCACCGCACCAGCGAGGCGCTCCTCGTTCCCGACCCCTCGCTCTCCGTCAGGGAGGGGGCCATCGCGGCCTGGCCCGGGGCCTGGCAGGGCAAGAACCTCCGCGATGTGCTGGACGCGCTCGGGTACGACGTGGACCGGCCCTGGCGTGAACTGGCGCAGCAGGACCGCGACTGGATGCTCTTCACCGACGAGCAGCCGGTGGTGACCGTGCACCCGGTGCGGGACGCGGGACGGATCCACCGCCCGTACCAGGGCACGTACATGAGCGCGCAGCGGTATGTGCTGCACACCTTCGCGGACTCCCGGAGCCCGTCGCTGCGTGCCAGGGCCGAGCGCTTCCTGACGAGCGCGCCGTGCCCGGTGTGCGGGGGCCACCGGCTGCGCCCCGAGTCCCTCGCGGTCACCTTCGCCGGACGTACGATCGCCGAACTCGCCGCGCTCCCGCTCTCCGGTCTCGCCGGGGTGCTCGCGGAAGCGGACGGCGGCGGCGAGACGGCGAAGGTGCTGACCGGCGATCTGCTGGCGCGTATCGCGGTCGTCACCGAACTGGGCCTGGGCTATCTGAGCCTGGACCGCACCACCCCGAGCCTCTCCTCGGGCGAACTCCAGCGGCTGCGGCTCGCCACCCAGTTGAGGTCGGGGCTTTTCGGCGTCGTGTATGTGCTCGACGAGCCGTCGGCGGGGCTGCACCCGGCGGACACCGAGGCGCTGCTGGTGGTGCTCGACCGGCTCGGGGAGACGGGCAACTCCGTCTTCGTGGTCGAGCATCAGCTCGATGTCGTACGCCGTGCGGACTGGCTGGTCGATGTGGGACCCCATGCGGGTGAGCACGGCGGCCGGGTGCTGCACAGCGGGCCGCCCGCGCTCCTCGCGGATGTCGCCGATTCGGTGACCCGGCGCTATCTCTTCGACTCTTCCGGGGCTCCGGAGCGCACGGTGCGAGAGCCGTCCGGGATGCTGGAGATCGGCCCGGTGACCCGGCACAACCTCGAAGGGCTGCGGGCCTCGGTCCCGCTCGGTGTACTCACGGCGGTGACCGGGGTGTCCGGGTCGGGGAAGTCCACCCTGGTGAGCGAGATCATCGAGGAACTTCCCGGCGTGCAACGCCTGGTGACGGTTGATCAGAAGCCGATCGGGCGCACCCCCCGGTCCAACCTCGCCACGTACACCGGTCTCTTCGACACCGTACGGAAGCTGTTCAGCGCCACCGACGAGGCGCGGGCCCGTGGGTACCGGGCGGGCCGGTTCTCGTTCAATGTGCCGGGGGGACGGTGCGAGACCTGCCAGGGCGAGGGGTTCGTCTCCGTCGAGCTGCTCTTCCTGCCCAGTACGTACGCGCCGTGCCCGGACTGCCACGGGGCGCGGTACAACCCGGAGACGCTGGAGATCAGGCACCGGGGCCGCACCATCGCCGATGTCCTCGATCTGACGGTGGAGGCGGCCGCCGAGTTCTTCGCCGGATCGCCCGCCGCCGCCCGCAGTCTGCGGACCCTGCTCGACGTGGGGCTCGGCTATCTGCGGCTCGGACAGCCCGCGACCGAGCTGTCGGGCGGCGAGGCGCAGCGCATCAAGCTGGCGAGCGAGCTGCAGCGCGCCCGCGGGGCGCACACCCTGTACGTCCTGGACGAGCCGACCACCGGGCTGCATCCGGCCGATGTGGAGGTCCTGATGCGGCAGTTGCACGGACTGGCCGACGCGGGCCACACGGTGGTGGTGGTCGAGCACGACATGACGGTGGTGGCCGGGGCCGACTGGGTGATCGACCTGGGCCCCGGCGGGGGCGGCGACGGCGGACGGATCGTCGCCGCGGGCCCGCCGGATGAGGTGGCTGCCGCGCCAGGCAGCCGGACCGCGCCCTATCTGCTGCGCGCGCTGCGCGGCACGGACGCGATGCCGGGCACCGCGGGGGACCGCGTCAGCGGCTGACCTTGCGGGTGGCCCGGAGCCACTCCTTGTTCATCGCGGTGATCGACGGCAGCGGGATGCCCTTGGGGCAGGCGGTGGCGCACTCCCCGGTGAGCGTGCAGCCGCCGAACCCCTCGTCGTCCATCTGCGTGACCATGTCGAGCACCCGGGTCTCGCGCTCGGGGGCGCCCTGCGGGAGCACATTGAGATGGTTGATCTTCGCGGATGTGAAGAGCATCGCGGAGCCGTTGGGGCAGGCCGCCACACAGGCACCGCAGCCGATGCACTCGGCGTGCTCGAAGGCGTAGTCGGCGTCCGCCTTCGGTACGGGCGTGGCGTGCGCCTCGGGCGCCGCGCCGGTCGGGACGCTGACGTAGCCGCCGGACTGGATGATCCGGTCGAAGGCCGACCGGTCCACCACGAGGTCCTTCACGACCGGGAAGGCCGAGGCACGCCACGGTTCGACGTCGATGGTGTCGCCGTCCCGGAAGGAGCGCATATGGAGCTGGCAGGTGGTGGTGCGCTCCGGTCCGTGGGCGTCACCGTTGATGACGAGGCTGCACGCGCCGCAGATGCCCTCGCGGCAGTCGTGGTCGAAGGCGACGGGCTGGTCGCCCTTGAGCGTCAGCTCCTCGTTGAGGGTGTCGAGCATCTCCAGGAACGACATGTCCGGTGAGATGTCGTCGACTTCGTAGGTCGTCATAGCGCCGGGGGCGGCCGCGTTCTGCTGGCGCCAGACGCGCAGGGTGAGCTTCATGCGTAGCTCCGCTGAGTGGGGTGGACGTACTCGAAGACCAGGTCTTCCTTGTGCAGGACGGGGGCGTCGCCGGTGGCGGTGAACTCCCAGGCGGCGGCGTACGAGAACTCCTCGTCGCGCCGCGCGGCCTCCCCGTCCGGGGTCTGGGACTCCTCGCGGAAGTGGCCTCCGCAGGATTCCGCGCGGTGCAGGGCGTCGAGGCACATGAGCTCGGCGAGCTCCAGGTAGTCCACGACGCGGTTGGCGCGCTCCAGCGACTGGTTGAACTCTTCGCCGGTGCCCGGCACCTTGATACGGCGCCAGAACTCCTCGCGGATCCGCGGCAGCCGGTCGAGCGCCTTGCGCAGGCCGTCGTCCGTACGGGCCATCCCGCAGAGCTCCCACATCAGTTCACCGATCTCGCGGTGGAAGGAGTCCGGGGTGCGGTCACCGTCGACCGAGAGCAGCAGATTGAGCCGGTCCTCGGTCTCGGCGACGGCCTCGGCCACCGCCGGATGGTCGGCGGTGATCTCCTCGTGGTGCGGGTTGCGGGCGAGGTAGTCGTTGATGGTGGACGGCAGGACGAAGTAGCCGTCGGCGAGCCCCTGCATCAGCGCGGAGGCGCCGAGCCGGTTGGCGCCGTGGTCGGAGAAGTTGGCCTCACCGATCGCGAACAGCCCCGGGATGGTGGTCTGGAGGTCGTAGTCGACCCAGAGTCCGCCCATCGTGTAGTGCACGGCCGGGTAGATGCGCATCGGTGTCTCGTACGGGTTCTCCGCGGTGATCTGCGCGTACATGTCGAAGAGGTTGCCGTACTTCTCCTCGACGGCCCGGCGGCCCATGCGCGTGATCGCGTCGGCGAAGTCCAGATAGACGCCCTGCCCGCCGGGTCCGACCCCGCGTCCCTCGTCGCAGACGTTCTTCGCGGCCCGCGAGGCGATGTCGCGCGGCACGAGGTTCCCGAACGACGGGTAGGTGCGTTCCAGGTAGTAGTCGCGCTCGTCCTCGGGGATCTCGTTGGCGGGGCGGTCGTCGCCCTTCGCCTTCGGCACCCAGATCCGGCCGTCGTTGCGCAGCGATTCGCTCATCAGGGTGAGCTTCGACTGGTGCTCTCCGGTGCGCGGGATGCAGGTGGGGTGGATCTGGGTGAAGCAGGGGTTGGCGAACCAGGCGCCGCGGCGGTGGGCGCGCCAGGCCGCGGTGGCGTTGGAGTTCATGGCGTTGGTGGAGAGGTAGAAGACGTTGCCGTAGCCGCCGCTGGCCAGCACCACCGCGTCCGCGAAGTACGTCGAGATCTTCCCGGTGATCAGATCGCGGGCGACGATCCCGCGGGCCTTGCCGTCCACCACGATCAGGTCGAGCATCTCGGTGCGCGGGTGCATCTCGACGGTGCCGGCCGCGATCTGCCGGGAGAGCGCCTGGTAGGCGCCGAGGAGCAGCTGCTGCCCGGTCTGGCCACGGGCGTAGAAGGTACGGGAGACCTGGACGCCGCCGAAGGAGCGGGTGTCGAGGAGTCCGCCGTACTCACGGGCGAACGGCACGCCCTGGGCGACGCACTGGTCGATGATCTCCACCGAGATCTGGGCGAGCCGGTGGACGTTGGACTCGCGGGACCTGAAGTCGCCGCCCTTGACGGTGTCGTAGAAGAGCCGGTGCACCGAGTCGCCGTCGTTCCGGTAGTTCTTGGCGGCGTTGATCCCGCCCTGCGCGGCGATGGAGTGGGCCCGGCGCGGTGAGTCCTGGTAGCAGAACTGCACGACGTGGTAGCCCTGTTCGGCGAGGGTGGCGCCGGCGGAGCCGCCCGCGAGTCCGGTGCCGACGACGATGACGGTGTGCTTGCGGCGGTTGGCCGGGTTGACCAGCTTGGCCTCGAAGCGGCGGGTGTCCCAGCGGTCGGCGACCGGCCCCTGCGGGGCCTTGGTGTCGGCGGCCGGGGCGCCGGTCGTGTACTGCGTGTAGGCGGTCATGTCAGCTCACGACTCCGGTCATGACGGCGACGGGTACCGAGATGAAACCCACCGTCAGCACCAGCGCGAGGATGTTGGCGACGGCCTTCAGCACCCGGTCGCGGGTGGCCTTCCCGGCGCCGAGGGTCTGTGCCGCGCTCCAGAAGCCGTGCCTGATGTGCAGACCGAGCGCGAGCATCGCGACGATGTAGATGACATCGCCGTACCAGGTGTGGAACGTCGCCACGACGTTCTCGTAGGGGTGTCCTGGCTGGGCGTTGTCGTTCACCGTGAGGGTGGTGAAGTCCAGCAGGTGCCAGACGATGAACAGGGCGAGGATGATGCCGCCCCAGCGCATGGTGCGGGTGGCATAGCTGGCGCGCGGGCGCTTGTGCGCGTACGCGACCGGGCGGGCCCGCAGATCGCGGCGGCTGAGCTGGTAGGCGCAGACGGCGTGCAGCACCACCGCGGCGACGAGCACGACGCGGATGATCCACAGCGCCCACTCGTAGTGGAGGAAGGGCTCACCGATGGTGCGCAGCCAGTGCGCGTAGCTGTTGAACTGCCCGGAGCCGAAGAAGATCTTCAGGTTGCCGAACATGTGGACGACCAGGTACAGCAGCATGATCAGACCGCTCACGGCCATGATCGTCTTCTTGCCCACGGTCGATGACCAGACCGAGCGCGCCATGGACGGCCGTCGGTCCGTCTTCGTTGCCAGTGCCATGTCAGAACACGTTACGGATCGCGTGGCCAGTGGTCCAAGACATGGAACGCCTCATATCCATAGCCGCTGGCTATCGTGCTCGGTTACGGTGGTAGCCATGCAGCTCCAGCAGCTCGGGTATTTCGTCGCCGTCGCCGAGACCCGTCACTTCACCCGCGCCGCCGAGGAGCTGCATGTCGCCCAGCCCTCGCTGTCCCAGCAGATCAGGGCGCTGGAGAAGGAGCTGGGCGCCGCCCTGTTCAGCAGGGCCCGCGGCAACATCGCCCTCACCGACGCCGGGGAGACGCTGCTGCCGCTCGCCCGGCGGATCCTCGCCGACGCCGAGACGGCCCGCCACGAGGTGCAGGAGCTGGCCCAGCTCAGGCGCGGCCGGGTCAGGCTGGGCGCGACACCGAGCCTCTGCACCGGTCTGCTCCCCGATGTGCTGCGCACCTTCCACGACCAGCACCCCGGTATCCAGCTGATGATCGAGGAGGGCGGCTCGCACGACCTCGTGCGGGAGCTGGCGCGCGGCGCCCTGGATCTCGCGCTGGTCGTCCTCCCGCTGCCCGCCCCCTCGCCCGCACTCACCACCGTCGAGCTGTTCCACGAGGACCTGGTCGTCGTCTCGTCGCCGGCGGCCGCCCCGCCGCACTCACCCCTGCGGATCGCCGACCTGGAGGGCGAGCCGATGGTGATGTTCCGGCACGGCTACGACCTGCGGGACCTCACGCTCTCGGCCTGCCGGGCCGAGGGGTTCGAGCCGTACTTCACCGTGGAGGGCGGCGAGATGGACGCGGTGCTCGGTTTCGTACGGGCCGGGCTCGGCATCGCGGTCGTGCCCGCCATGATCGCGGCCAGGGCCGGACACGGGCTGCGGGTCACCCCGCTGGCCCGCCCCGGACTGCGCCGTACGATCGCGCTGGCCCACCGCAGCGATGTGGCGCCGCCGCGCGCCGCCCGGGTCCTCCAGGAGGTCCTGCTCGCCGACGCCCCGGCGGGCACCGGTCACACCGCGTCGGCCAGCGACAGCGTGTGAATCCGGTCGGGTGCGCCCGGCCTCGCGTAGTACCAGCCCTGAGCCGTGTCGCAGCCCAGCTCCTTGAGCTGGTCGGCCTGTGCGCCGGTCTCCACGCCCTCGACGGTGACCGCCAGCTCCAGGCTGTGCGCCAGGGCCACGATCCCCTCGACGATCTTGAGGTCGACCGGGTCGGCCGGGTGCTGCTGCATCGACTGCGTGAACGACCTGTCCAGCTTCAGCACACTCACCGGCAGCCTGCGCAGATTGGCGAGGTTGGAGTAGCCGGTGCCGAAGTCGTCCAGCGCGATGTCCACGCCCATGTCGGCCAGTTGCCGCAGCGGTTTGAGCAGATCGTCGTCGGCGCCGATCAGCGCCGACTCGGTTACCTCCAGGCAGAGCGCCCCCGGATCGAGACCGGTGCGCTCCAGGACCGCCACCGTGTCGGCGACCAGACCCGGGTGGTGGAGCTGGGTGGGCGAGAGGTTCACATTGATCCGCAGCGGACCGCCGTCGCTGTGCGCGGGGTGCAGCTGCTGCCAGCCCCGCGCCTGGCGTACCGACTCCTCCAGGACCCAGCGGCCGAGCGGCACGATCAGCCCGGTGTGCTCGGCGAGCGAGATGAACCGGTCGGGCCCGAGTATCCCGTGCTGCGGGTGTGACCAGCGCACCAGCGCCTCCGCGCCGTGCACGGTGCCGTCGCCGAGGTGCACCAGCGGCTGGTACTCGATGAAGAACTCACCGCGCTCCAGGGCCGCGGGCAGCGCGGTGGTGAGGCCGTGCCGGGTGATGGCGCGGGCGTCCGCCTCGGCGTCGGCCAGCTGGAAGCGGTTGCCGCCCGCCGCCTTGGCCCGGTACATGGTGATGTCGGCGCTGCGCAGTACCTCGGCCGCGCTCTGCGCCCCGGACAGCCCCTCGACCACCCCGATGCTCCCCCGGACGGTCAGCTCCCGGCCGTCGATACGGATGGGGGCCGCCAGGACCGACAGGATGCGTACGGCCAGCTCCTCGACCTCGTCGGCCGACTCGTATCCCGTGGTGAGCGCGACGAATTCGTCCCCGCCCAGTCGGGCCACCATCTCGCCGGACGCCGTGGCGCAGCTCTGCAGCCGGTCGGCGACCTCGACCAGCATCCGGTCCCCCGCCGAGTGCCCGAGGCTGTCGTTGATCGCCTTGAAGCCGTCGAGGTCCAGATAGCAGAGGCCGAAGCGCAGCCCGTCGGGCGCGGTGACCGCCTTCTCCAGCCGCTCGAAGAAGAGCGTGCGGTTGGGCAGCCCGGTCAGCGCGTCGTGCGTCGCCTCGTACCGCAGCCGCAGATTGAGCAGCCGCCGCTCGGTGGTGTCCTCGATGAGCGCCAGCTGGTACTGCGGATTGCCCTCGGCGTCCCGCAGCAGGGAGACCGTGAGATTGGTCCACAGGACGGTGCCGTCATTGCGGTAGTACGGCTTCTCGACCCGGTAGTGCTCACGGTCGCCGCGTACCAGCTCGGCGTGGAGCCGCCAGACGTGCGGGGCGTCGTCGGGGTGCACCCACTCGTTCACCTTGCGGCTGCGTACGTGGTGGTCGACCCCGCCGAACATCCGCAGCAGGGCGGCGTTGATCTCCAGGATGTTGCCGTCCAGGTCGGCGATGCCTATGCCGACGGCCGCGTCCTCGAACACCGCCCTGAACCGGGTCTCGGTGACGTGCAGGGCCTCCTCGGCGGCGCTGCGGGCGGAGAGCGCCGAGCGGGCGATGGCTTCCTGCTCCGCGAGGGTGCGCTCCCGCAGCGCCTGGGAGAAGCCGGCGGCCAGCGCGTGCTGGAGGCGGGCACAGCGGTTGCGGAACTCCTCGGCGGTCAGGTCGGGCCCCGACTCCCTCTCACCGCAGTAGAGCACCAGATACGAGTCGACCACCCCGAGCGTCCGGCTGAGGGCGTCGGGGTCGGTGCAGTGGGCCGCCACCAGGTCGCCGCCGATCCGGTGGGCCGGCGCCGGATCGAAGGGCCAGGCATGCAGCGCTTCGCTGAGGGAGCACGCCAGCGGCAGCAGATGCTGCTCGAACTCGGGCCTGGTCAGCGAGGTGGCGGTGGACGGGAAGATGGCCCGGCTCCAGATGGTCGCGAAGCGGCCGATTCTGTCCTCGGGGCTGTCCTGGCCGGCCTGGGACGCCGACTTCTGGCTCGGCACGTTCATGGCCTGAGTCCCACGCCCACGACACCGGAGAAGGCGTACGGGTCCTCCTGGTCGACCGGTGTCTCGGGCCGCCACTCCGGCATGGTGACCAGACCGGGCTGGACGAGTTCGTACCCGTCGAAGAAGCGGGCGACCTCCTCGCGCGAGCGCATCACCAGCGGGTTGCGGATGTTCCGGTAGACACCGACCGCGCCGCCCGCCTGCTCCTGCAGGACGGGGATTCCCTCGTACGAGGCGTGGGTGAGGATCAGCAGACTGCCGGGCGCCAGGGCGTCGCGCAGGGCGGCGACCGCCGTGTACGGGTCGTCGGCGTCCTCGATGAAGTGGAGTACGGCGACCAGCAGCAGCGCGACCGGGCGTTCCAGGTCGAGTACGGCCGCGACCTCCGGGCTGTCCAGGATCTCCCGGGGCTTGCGCAGGTCGGCCGCGGCCACGGCGGTCAGGTCGTTGCCTTCGAGCACGGCCTTGCTGTGGGCGACGGCGACCGGGTCGTGGTCGACGTACACGACCCGGGCGTCCGGGTCGATGGACTGGGCGACCTCGTGCACATTCCCGAAGGTCGGTATACCGGAGCCGATGTCGAGAAACTGCGTGATTCCCCGTTCCACGGCGAACCTGACCGCGCGGCGCATGAAGGCCCGGTTCGCCTGCATCACCTTGGGAAGTCCCGGCATGAACTCCATGGCTTTGCGGGCGGCCTCACGGTCCACCTCGAAATTGTGCGAACCGCCCAAGTAGTAGTCGTAGATCCGCGACACACTCGGCACCGAAAGATCGATGCCCTGCGGGGCCCAGGCAGGACGCTCCATCAATGTCTCCAACAAATCGGCACGACGGTCCGGCCATGTCCATGGCCACTGTTCGGGCCGAATCTACTGACCACCCGGCAAGAGAGCGAGCAAAAACGGAAATTGGCGGTCCGTTCTCGGTCACACGCCGCTGGCAAGTGCTTCCGGCCTGCCGCCGCGCGCTCCGTGCGAGCGTGGCGGAGCCCATCGTAGGCACCGTACTCCGCGGCAATTCCCGCGGGTGACACGTGAGATGACCGCCGCAAACACAAAGGCGCAGATATCCCCCCTTCCGGCGAATCGGCGACAACGCCGGAGTGCGGCCCCGCCGGGCGGATCATGCTGCTCGGCATGGACCGATCGACGCGGACGCTCGTTCCGCTCACCGGCCGGCTGCTGGCAGTGGCGGGCCTCCTCTGGCTCCCGCTGATACCTGCGCCCGCGGCAGCCTCCGACTGCTCGTACGCCTACATCTCCCAGTCGGGCCAGGCCGGTTCGGGAAGAGCCGTGGCCATCGGCGGGAGCAGCAGCTGCACGGCCGAGCACACCCACAAGCCGAAACCCCCGCCACCGCCGCCACCGAAGCCCCGGCCGAAACCGCCACCGCCTCCACCGCCGCCTCCACCGCGGCCCGTGTACCACCCGCCGCCCGTCCGGCACCGCGCCCCGCCGCCTCCGGCCCCTGTCGCACGGCCGAAGCCGCCCGCGCCGCCGAAGCCCTCGGCGCGCCCGCGGCCGCCCTCACCCAGGCCCGTCGCCCTCCCGGCGTACAAGGCTCCGGTGCGCAAGAAGCCGCACACCGGACCGCCCATCGTCACGCTGATGCTTCTGGTGACGGCTCCGGCCGTCTTCGCCGTGGCCGTTCTGCGCCCGCGATCCTCCCGCTGATCCGCCCGTTGACCGACGGAGACACCCGTGTCGGAATGGCTTGTTCTCACCATCGCGATGGCGGCCGCCTGTGCCGTCGTCCTGACCATCACCCTGCTCAGCAACCGCCGGATCGCCGAGGACGACGATCCCTCGCAGACACCGGACGTCATCGAGTACATGACGATGATGATCGGCGTGATCTACGCGATCGTGCTGGGTCTGGCCATCGCAGGCGTCTGGGAGGGCCGCGGCGCCGCCCAGGAATCCGTACGCATGGAGGCCCAGGCCCTGCACGAGGTGGACGCCCGCTCGGCCGTCTATCCCCCCTCCGTCCACCAGCGCATCCACTCCGATGTGGAGACCTATGTCAGCTATGTACTGGACACCGAGTGGAAACACATGGGCGAGCACGGCGATCTCACCGATCGTGGAGCGCAACTTCTCGGCCAGGTACGCCGGGACGTCAGCGACTACAAACCGGCCAACGATCACGAGGGCGAGGCGTACCAGCCGCTGGTCGACCAGGTGTCGGCGGCCGACGACGCCCGCAGTTCGCGTGCGCAGAACGCGCAGGCGACGATGCCGGGGGTGGTCTGGTTCGGCCTGATCGTCGGTGCGGTGATCACCGTCGGGCTGATCTTCACCCTCCAGATCCGGCGCTCCCCGAAGGAACTGCTGCTCGCCGGGCTCTTCAGCGCGCTGATCGCCTTTCTGCTCTTCCTGATCTGGGACTTCGACGCTCCCTTCGGCAGGGGAGTCATCTCCGCCACCGCGGGACCGTTCCTCGACCTCTTCCCGCACGCCACCAAATAGGAGTCCGAACGCCGGAGCGATAACCTCTCGGCGTGACAGATCAGCAGCCTCACCAGTTCGAACGCGGTACGGACGGCCCCAAGGTCATCGTGGTCGGAATCGACGGATCGGAGCCGTCGCTACGGGCCGCCTCGTACGCCGGGGGGCTCGCCCGGCGGCAGAACGCCCTGCTCGCCATCGTGTACGTCCAGCCGGTGCTCTCCGCCGGGGTCTCGCTCGGGGCCCCGGTCGGGGACACCACCGGGGAGATCGCCGAGGGGCTGGTCGCCGAGATCCGGGCCGCGACCGAGCGGGTCAAGGAGATATTCGCCGTGCGCTGGGAGTTCCACACCTTCCGCGGCGACCCGTACAACGGCCTGGTCACGGCGGCCGACGAGCTGAAGGCGGACGCCGTGGTGGTCGGAGCCTCCGAGTCGGCCGGCCACCGGATCGTGGGTTCGGTCGCCGTCCGGCTGGTCAAGGCAGGCCGCTGGCCGGTCACCGTCGTTCCGTAGCGGCAGCCACAGGCCGCCCGAGGGCCCCGGCGCTCAGGAGCCGGCCGCACGACGACCGCTCACCGTGCCGTTCGTCGCACGGTTCAACCGCTCGCCGCAGAGCCGTGCCGGGCCGCTGTCCCTTCCGGCCGTGCTGCGCTCGGATACGACGGTGACCTCCACACGGACTTGCCGCGGAACGGACGAGCGGGACCTCCGCGAACTCCAGCGCGCCCACGGCGGTGCGCTGCTGCGGTTCCTGCTGCGTCTGACGTACGGAGACCGGCAGCGGGCCGAGGACCTGGCGCAGGAGACCCTGGTACGCGCCTGGCAGCACCCCGAGGCGTTCGAGGGACCGTACGAGTCGATACGGCCCTGGCTGTTCACGGTGGGCAGGCGGCTCGCCATCGACGCCCGCAGGTCCCGGCTGGCACGTCCGGCCGAGGTGAGCGACCGCCTGCTGGAGTCCACCGCGGCCCATGGCGACCCCGCCGAGCGGTCGGCCGCCGCCCTCGATGTCCGTGAGGCGGTACGGACGCTGAGCCCGGAGCACCGGGCGGTACTGGTGCAGCTCTACTTCCGCGGACTGAGTGTGCACGAGGCCGCTTCGGCGCTCGGCGTACCGGCCGGCACCGTCAAGTCCCGTTCGCACTACGCCCTGCGCGCCCTGGGCCGCAGCCTGCCGGGCTATCCGGACGGAAGCCGCTGATCCTCACGGCGGCGGCGCGTCCCGCCCCGCGCCGCGCCGCCCGGTGAATCCTGGCTTTATGGCAACGGCGGGCGCCCGGCACGGGTTCAATGCTCCGTGGAGCGCCGGACGGCGCGCCTGCCGATGTGCCGGGCAACGGGCCGGCCGAGTCAGGGAAGAGGCGAGACGGGATGCGTCCCGAGGGCACCAACGGGACCAGCGGTCACGAACTGCTGGTCCCGATGGACTGGATGTACGCCGAGTACATCGCGGATGAACTGCTGCGCACCGGCGATCTCATGCCGCCGACGACGATCGAGTACCAGGCGGGACGGGACGCGCTGGCCCTGACCGTCTTCCTCTCCGACGGCGCGGTCGGCGGGGCGCGGACGGTGGCACGGCTCGACGAGTGGCTGTCGCTCACCTCGTACGACGCCCGGTGGCGGGAGTGGGTGTGCGGCCGCATCGCGGCGCTGGTCGCGGACGGTTGCGGGGGCCCCGATCTGCCGCTGGCCCTGGCGGCCTGGCGGTGGCTGGAGGACACCGAACTGTTCGCCGCGGACCTCGACGCGGTCGCACCGGGAGCCGTGGCCGGCCAGGACGAAGAACCCCGGGTGTGGACCCCGGCCTGGCGGCTCGGGCTGCCGCTGGGCCATCTGGCGATCCACCTGTTCTGAGGGGTCCGCCCCATGCGGTCCGCGGTGCTCTTCGTTGCCGGTCCACCGGCCGGCCCGGCGAACGGCGTGCCTACGGCCGGCCTGTGCGGTCCGGTTGCTCAGGGCCAAGGCTGTCCGATGCGGGCTCGACCAGCACGCACCGTGTACCGGAGTAGATCGTCGGCATGCAGCGGTTGCAGTGGATGCACAGCGACTTCGTGGCCCGGTCCTGCTCGATCCGCCGGATCAGGTCCGGCTCGCGCAGCAGTGCACGGCCCATCGCCACGAACTCGAAGCCCTCGGCCATCGCCAGGTCCATGGTGTCCCGGTTGGTGATGCCACCGAGCAGGATCAGCGGGAGTTCCAGCGCGGCGCGGAACTGCCGCGCCGACTCCAGCAGGAACGCCTCCCGGTACGGATAGCCGACGAGGAACTTCTTCCCGATGAGCTGTACGCCCAGCCGCTGCGGCTGCGGGAACGCCGCGGCGAACTCGGGGATCGGCGCGTCTCCGCGGAAGAGGTACATCGGGTTCATCAGCGAGCTGCCCGCGGTCAGCTCCAACGCGTCGAGCGTGCCGTCCTCCTGGAGCCACTCGGCGACCTGGATGCTCTCGTCCAGCCAGAAGCCGCCGGGCACACCGTCGTCCATGTTGAGCTTGGCGGTGACCGCGAGGCGGTCGCCGACCGCTTCGCGCACCGCGCGGACCACACCGCGTGCGACCCTCGCCCGGTTGACGAGGCTGCCGCCGTACCGGTCCCGGCGCTTGTTGATCTTCGGGCTCAGGAACGAGCTGGCGAAGTAGTTGTGTCCGAGGTGGATCTCCACCGCGTCGAAGCCCGATTCGACGGCGATCCGCCCGGCCTCGCCGTGTGCGCGGGTGATCCGCTCGATGTCCGCGTCGGTCGCGGCCCTCGCCATCCTCATGCTGACCGGGTTGAACAGGCGTCCGGGCGCGAGCGCGGGCCGCCCGTTGGATTTCGCGTCGGCGACCGGCCCGGCGTGGCCGATCTGGGCCGAGACCGCCGCGCCCTCGGCGTGCACGGCGTCGGTCAGACGGCGCAGGCCCGGTATCGCATCGGGGCGCATCCAGATCTGGCGGCGCTCGGTGCGCCCCTCGGGCGCGACCGCCAGGTACGCGACGGTGGTCATCCCCACGCCGCCGGCGGCGGGCCGCCGGTGGTACTCGATGAGCCGGTCGCTGACGAGGGCGTCAGGTGTGGCCCCCTCGAACGTGGCTGCCTTGATGATCCGGTTGCGCAGGGTGAGGGGGCCGAGCTTCGCCGGGGCGAGGACGTCAGGGTGGTCACGGGATGTCGGGACAGTCATGAGTCATCCTTCGTACGCTTGCGTGGAAGGGGCGTCGAGACCTGCCGTCACGAAGGCGATCACCGTGGCGGGCAGAGGGGCCGGGGTCGCGCCGAGCCTTCCGGCGTCGGCCAGGGGTTCCCCGTACAGCTGGAGCAGCAGGTCGAAGGCCAGGCACCAGCGGTCCTGGACCTCCTGCGCCGTCAGGTCCGGGCGGGCGGCGGACAGCAGCTCGCACCAGGGGTCGTGGCGGAACCACGGCTCGTCCCAGCGCAGGTCCCGGTTGCGGAAGACCACACGGGCCAGCAGGTGCAGCAGCATGCGCCCGCCGGGGCGGGCCGCGAGCTCGTCCAGGGGCCGGACGACCACATCGACGATCTCGGCCGCACCAGGGGTCCAGCCTGCTTGGCGACGCTGCGTCAGCCCGGTCAGGCGGCCCGCCCAGAGCGGGCCCAGCCGGCTCTGCAGCAGCGCTACGACCAAGCCCTCCTTGGAGCCGAAGTGGTAGTGGACCGCTGCGGGGTTCATCCCCGCGGCGGCGTTGACGGCGCGTGCCGAGACACGCTCATATCCGTGTTCCAGGAAGAGCCGTTCGGCCGCGTCGAGGAGTCGGGCCC
Organism: Streptomyces sp. NPDC054757; assembly: GCF_053612185.1. Classification (NCBI taxonomy): domain Bacteria; kingdom Bacillati; phylum Actinomycetota; class Actinomycetes; order Kitasatosporales; family Streptomycetaceae; genus Streptomyces; species Streptomyces sp. NPDC054757. The sequence goes on along the minus strand of NZ_JBSHBW010000015.1, from coordinate 88,030 downwards.
GGGTGGTGTCGGTGGCCATGGCACGACATCACAGCACAGCGCACCACACTTTTCAATCACTGATTGAAAAGAACCCGTATCCCGTTCACCGCACGCGAAGCCGCCGCCCCGGGGGTTCCCGGTGGGTCATGAACCGTGCACGCCCGCACGGTATTTCGGGATGCGCAGGGTCACCTTCATGCCCGCGCCGCGCGCCGTCTCGATCACCAGGCCGTAGCCGTCCCCGTACACCTGGCGCAGCCGTTCGTCCACGTTGAGCAGCCCGATTCCGGAGGAGGTCCCGGCCTCACCGCGCAGAATCCGGCGCAGCAGCTCCGGTTCCATGCCGACGCCGTTGTCCTCGACCACCACCTCGGCCTCGGCGCCCGCGTCGAGGGCGCTGATGGTGATGCGGCTCTGTCCGGCTTCCCCCTCGATGCCGTGCTTGACGGCGTTCTCGACGAGCGGCTGCAGACAGAGGAAGGGCAGCGCCACCGGCAGCACCTCCGGCGCGACCTGGAGCGTGACGCCGAGCCGGTCGCCGAAGCGGGCGCGCACCAGGGCCAGATACTGGTCGATGGAATGCAGTTCGTCGGCGAGCGTGGTGAAGTCTCCGTGGCTGCGGAAGGAGTAGCGGGTGAAGTCGGCGAACTCAAGCAGCAGTTCGCGGGCGCGTTCGGGGTCGGTACGGACGAACGAGGCGATGGCCGCCAGCGAGTTGAAGATGAAGTGCGGGGAGATCTGCGCCCGCAGCGCCTTGATCTCGGCCTCGATCAACTGCGTACGTGAGCGGTCGAGTTCGGCGAGTTCCAGCTGTACGGAGACCCAGCGGGCCACCTCCCCGGCCGCGCGGGCGAGCACCGCGGACTCGCGCGGAGCATAGGCGACGAGCGCCCCGAGCACCCGGCCGTCGACGGTCAGCGGGACGGCCACGGCCCAGCGCAGCGGGCAGCCCGGATCGCCGCAGCCGCTGCTGAACGCCTGGTCCCTGCCGGTGTCCAGGAGGGTGCTGAGCTGTTCCATGGCGGGGGCCCGGTGGTGCTCCCCGATGCCGTCCCAGGCGAGGACGCGCTCGTCGTCGGTGAGGCAGAGTGCGTCGGTGCCGAGCAGCGAGCGCAGCCGGCGTGCGGCCTTGCGTGCGCTCTCCCCGGTGAGTCCGGCCCGCAGCGGCGGCGCGGCGAGCGAAGCGGCGTGCAGCGTCTCGAACGTGGCGTGCTCGACCGGGGTCCCGACGCCGCTGCCGCGCGCGGGGCGGGTGCGCCGCCCCAGCAGGAACCCGCCCGCGAGCAGCAGCGGTCCGAGCACGATCAGCGCGGCCGTCGCGGCCCCGCTCACCGGCCGCCGCCCCGGGCGGCGGCCAGCGCCTCCGGCAGGTGGAAGCGGGCCATGGCGGCGCTGGTGCCGGGCGGAATACGGCCCGGGGTGGCCAGCGAGACCAGGATCATCGCGAGGAAGCCCACCGGTACGGACCACACGGCGGGCCAGGCGAGCAGGGTGTGCGCCCAGCCGGGCCGTACGCCCCCGCCCATCGTCACCGACACGGCGATCAGCGCGGAGCCACCGCCGAGCAGCAGCCCCGCGACGGCGCCCGGCGGGGTGAGACGGCGCCACCAGATGCCCAGGACCAGCAGGGGGCAGAAGGACGAGGCGGAGACCGCGAAGGCCATGCCGACGGCGTCGGCCACCGGCACACCGCTGACCAGCAGCGCGCCACCGAGTGGTATGCCCATGGCCAGCACCGTGGCGAGGCGGAAGTGGCGTATGCCGCGGGCTCCTTGGGTGAGGACCCCGGCGACGGCCATGGTCAGCCCCGACGCGGTGGAGAGGAACGCGGCGAAGGCACCGCCCGCGACGAGCGCGCCGAGCAGTGCGCCGCCGCTGCCGCCGATCACCCGGCCGGGCAGCAGCAGCACGGCGGCGTCGGCGTCACCGCCGAGGGACAGCTCCGACGCGTAGAGCCGCCCCAGCGCCCCGTACACCGGCGGGAGCAGATAGAAGACGCCGATCATGGCCAGGACCACCACGGTGGTACGGCGGGCGGTGCGGCCGTCCGGGCTGGTGTAGAAGCGAACGACGACATGGGGCAGGCCCATGGTGCCGAGGAAGGTCGCGACGATCAGCCCGTAGGTCGCGTACAGCGGGTGGCCCGCCCGGTCGAGGCCCGCAGCGGCTGCCAGTTGGGGGCCTGCGGCCGGCATCCGGGGCCGGCCGTCGCCCTGCCAGGCGAGCACCAGGAAGAGCGCCGGGACCAGCAGGGCGGTCAGCTTGAGCCAGTACTGGAACGCCTGGACGAAGGTGATGCTGCGCATTCCGCCCGCGGCGACCGAGAGCACGACGACCGCGGCGACGATCACCGGGCCCAGCCAGCCGGGCGCGCCGGTGAGGATCTCCAGGGTGAGCCCGGCGCCCTGGAGCTGGGGTACCAGATAGAGCCACCCCGCTCCGGTGACGAGGACCCCGACGAGCCCGCGTACCTGCCGTGACTCCAGGCGCCCCTCGGCGAAGTCGGGCAGGGTGTAGGCGCCCGAGCGGCGCAGCGGTGCGGCGATGAGCACCAGCAGGACGAGATATCCGGCGGTGTAGCCGACCGGGTACCAGAGCATGCCGGGGCCGTGGACGAGGACGAGTCCGGCGATCCCGAGGAAGGAGGCGGCGGAGAGGTACTCACCGCTGATCGCCGCGGCGTTGAGCCGTGGGCCCGCGGTGCGCGACGCCACATAGAAGTCGGAGGTCGTACGGGAGATCCGCAGGCCGAAGCCTCCGACCAGGACCGTGGCGAGGACGACGGCGGCCACCGCCACCACGGCGTACGTCCGGCTCACCGCGCGGGTCGGCCTTCCACGAGCCGGGCGAAGTCCCGTTCGTTGCGCTCCGCGCGGCGGATGTACCACCAGGCGACGGCCACCAGGACCGGATAGGCGCCGAGGCCCAGGACGATCCAGACGGCCAGGTCGCTGCGGAGCGCGGCGAAGGCCAGCGGCAAGGTGCCGGCCAGCAGCGCCACCAGGCCGAAGGCACCCAGCCCGGCCCGCAGCTGACCGCGCATCAGGGAGCGGACATAGGCGTCGCCCAGCGCGGTCTGCCCGTCGAGTGCCGCGGCGGGCGCGGACAGCGGTTCCGATGGCACCCTGCGGCGGGGCAGCGGCCGCACCCGCCGGGACTCGCCCGTCACGGTCTCGCGTCGGGGTGGCGGCTCAGCGGACATGGCGCGGAGTGTACGCAGCGGGGCGAACGGCCGGGAGGCAAACGGAGAAGGAGTACGCGTTAAGGGGGCAGCGGCCGGGTGCCGGCGGCCCCGGGTTCAGCAGACCCGGGTCAGCGGCCGGGGCGGCGCATGAGGCGGTCGCGGAGCGCCCTGGCATGGCGCCGGCTCACCTGGAGTTCGGCCGTGCCGATCCGTACGCTCATGGAGCCCGCCTCCAGGCGCAGTTCGTCGATCCGGTCCAGTGCGACGAGGCGGCTGCGGTGGATCCGGACGAAGCCGCGAGCGCGCCAGCGCTCCTCCAGGGCGGAGAGCGGGACGCGGACGAGATGGCTGCCGTCGGGGGTGTGCAGCCGCACGTAGTCCCCGTGGGCCTCGGCATAGGTGATGTCGGAGACGTCGACGAAGCGGACGACTCCGCCTAGTTCGACCGGGATCTGGTCGGCCGTGTCCAGGACCGGGGCCGCCCGGTCGGCGACGAGTTCGGCGGCCCTGCGCACGGCCTCGGCGAGGCGTTCCCTGCGCACCGGTTTCAGGACGTAGTCGACGGCCTTGAGGTCGAACGCCTGCAGCGCGAAGCCCTCGTGCGCGGTGACGAAGACGACCAGCGGGGGCCGGGCGAACCCCGCGAGAAGCTGGGCGATGTCGAGACCGGTGAGCCCGGCCATGTGGATGTCGAGGAAGACGACATCGACGGTGGCCGTTCCCCCGGCCCCGGTGCCGAGGGCGCCGCCGATCCGGCGCAGCGCCTCGGTGGCGCTCGGCGCGCCCTCCGCACTGCTGACCCGGGGGTCGCTGCGGAGCAGATACAGAAGCTCCTCAAGGGCGGGCTCCTCGTCGTCCACGGCCAGTACGCGCAGCATGGCCCGGAGTGTACGGCCCGGGGCGTGGCCCACGGCCCGCGAAGGGCCGGCCGGAGCGTCCCCAATGGGCTCTGTTGCAGAGGGCGTTGAGATCGTGCTGTTGATCAGGGCGTGGCGATTCCGTAGACCCGAGCCGCAGTCCCCCCGAACACCTCGGCGCGCTCGGCTTCGCTCAGACCGTCGGTCAACCGGTGTGCGGCGTCGGCGACTTGGGCGTAGGAGGCATGGAGGGTGCAGACCGGCCAGTCCGATCCGAACATCAGCCGGCCGGGGCCGAAGGCGTCGAACACCGTATCGGCGTACGGACGGAGCCCGTCCACCGTCCAGTCCGGGCCCGCCTCGGCAGCCATCCCGGAGAGTTTGCAGACGGTGTTGGGCCGGGCGGCCAGGGCGCGCACATCGGATGCCCAGGGCTGGAGCGTCCCGTCGGCGATGGGCGGCTTGCCCAGATGGTCGAGTACGAAGGTGAGTTCCGGCAGCTGCGCGGCGACAGCGGCGGCGACCGGGAGCTGGTGGTCGAGGAGGATCAGGTCGTACGCCAGTCCGGCCCCCGCGACGGCGGCGAGACCGCGCCGGACATCGGGGCGCAGCAGCCAGCCGGGGTCCGGCTCGCCCTGCACCTGGTGCCGGATGCCGACCAGATGCTCCCCGCCCGGCAGTTCACGCAGCGCGGCGAGAGTGTCGGCGATCGCGGGATCGGTGAGGTCGGTCCAGCCGACCACGCCCGCGACCAGGCCGCTCCGCCCGGCCAGGGCCAGGAACTCCGGGGTCTCTTCGGCGACCGTGACGGTCTGTACGAGGACGGTGGCCGCCACACCCGCCTGCCGTGCCTGCGGTGCGAGTTCTTCGAGTGCGAAGTTCCTTCGCAGCGGGGCCAGTCCGGGCCCGGTGATCCAGTCCTGGTCGCGTACGGAGAGGTCCCACACATGGTGGTGGGCGTCGATGATCCGCATCGGCTCTCAGCCCTCCCGCAGTGCGGCGAGCTCGTCCCAGAGCGCCTCCGGTATGCCGGTTTCCAGCATCTCGGCGGCGTCCCGCACCTCGGCCGCCGAGCGGGTGCCGACGAGCACGCTCGCCACCGCCGGGTGACGCCGGGGGAACTGGAGGGCGGCGGCCCGCAGCGGGACCCCGTACCGTTCGCAGACGGCTTTCATCCGCAGGGCGCGGTCGAGGACGCCGGCGGGCGCCGCTCCGTAGTCGTACGGGGCGCCCGGCCTGGGGTCGGCCAGCAGGCCGGAGTTGAAGACGCCTCCGACGACGACGCTCCTGCCGCGGGCCTGCGCCTCGGGCAGCAGAGTATCCAGGGCCGACTGGTCGAGCAGGGTGCAGCGTCCGGCGCAGAGCACCACGTCGGCGTCGGTGTCGCGCAGGAAGCGGGTGAGCATCGCCGTCTGGTTCATCCCGGCGCCGATGGCGCCGACCACCCCGTCCGCGCGCAGCTGCTCCAGGGCGGGGTAGGCGTACCGGAAGGCGTCCTCGGCGTGGTCGTCCGGATCGTGCAGATAGGCGATGTCGATCCGGTCGGTGCCGAGCCTGACCAGGCTCTCCTCGATACTGCGCCGCACCCCGTCCGCGCTGAAGTCCCAGACCCGGTGGCGGTCGGCGGGGACCGCGAACCCGTTGGAGAGGTCGTCGCCCTCCCCTGGACCTGGCTTCAGCAGACGTCCTACCTTGGTCGACACCACGTACGCGGCACGGGGCCGTTCACGCAGTGCGTCGCCGAGCCGCTCCTCGGAGAGTCCGAGCCCGTAGTGCGGCGCGGTGTCGAAGTACCGGATGCCCGCGTCCCAGGCGGCGTCGACGGCCTTTCGGGCGTCCGCCGGGTCCACCGGGGTGAAGAGATTGCCGATCCCGGCCGCCCCGAAGGACAGTTCGGTGATGCCGACCGTGCCGTTTCCGATCTTGTTGCGCCGCATCACACGAATATTCATCGGATCACTTCAGGGCGTCAACACCCTTGCATGATCTCTCCTCCACAAACTCCTGCTCCGCGAACCTCTCGTCCGCGACCCCCTCCCCAGAGATTCTCCCCTCCGCCGCTCTCTCCTCCGTGATGTCCAGCAGAGCGGACAGCTCGTCGGAGAAGCACTGGGCGAGCCGCCCCGCGTCCGGCACCGCCTTCCCGTCCGCGACCAGCCCGACGTGGATCCGCCCGCCGTAGGCCGAGAGTGCGACGGCGAGGGACTGCCCGTGCGCGAGCGGCGCCAGCGGGTAGAGCTCCCGGAGCGGACAGCCGCCGAGCGAGAGCGTCGAGCGAGGCAGCGGCACACTGGTGACCAGGACGTCGAAGAGCATCCGGGCCGCGCTCCCGGCCAGTTGGGCGCCCACCCGGTGGGCGAGCGGCGGGAGCCGGTCCGCGAGTACGGCCACCGCGCCGGGCCCGCGCGCGGGCCCGGCCGCCTTGTTGCGGTCCATGGCCGCACGGACGCGGCCGACCCGCCGCCAGGGATCGGGTTCGGAGACCGGCAGGCCGAGCAGATACGCGGACAGCCTGTTCGCCGAGCCGGGCGGGGAGCCGGGGCGGCGACGGGACACCGGCACCAGGGCCCGCGGATCGGCGGCCGGCAGCCGCTCCCCGCGCTCCAGCATCCAGCGGCGCAGCCCGCCCGCGACCACCGCGAGCAGCACGTCGTTGGCGGTGCCGCCCGCCTCCCGGCGCACCCGCAGCACCTCGTCCTGGTCGAGCACGGCGGTGGCCAGCCGCCGGGTGCCGCTGGAGCTGGCAGCCAGCGCGGACCCGGCCCACAGGTCGATGCGGCTGGCCCGCATGACGGAGGCGCCGATCCCCACGGCCCGGCCCAGCTCCTCGATCCGCTCCCTGGCGAACCCCGCGAACTGCCCGGGGCCCGGCAGCCAGGAGCGCGGCGGTACGGGTCGCGTCCTTCTGCCCTCCGCGCCGCGCCCGTCCGCGATCTGGTCGAAGATCCCGGCACCGATCGCCACCGCCCGCATCCCGTCGGCCAGCGCGTGGTGGAGTTTGACCAGGACCGCGAAGGGGCCGCCGGACCGCCCGGTCAGCACGTACATCTCCCAGGGCGGGCGCCCGCGCTCCAGCGGCCGCTCCATCAGCTCCCCCGCGAGGCCGTTCGCCCCGGCGGCGAAGTCCCCTTCGGGCAGTACGACATGGCGCAGATGGCGGCATACGTCGAAGTGTCTGTCCTCGGACCAGGCGGCGCCGCCGAGGGGCAGCAGCACGGGGCGTACAGACATCCGCAGCCCGGGGATGGCGGCGGCGCGCTCCGCCAGCAACTCCATGACGTCGCCGGGGGCGGGCCCCGGGCCGGTACCGGGCCCGAAGACCGCGAGCGCCCCCAGATGCATGGGGTGCTCCGCGGATTCGAGGTGCCAGAACGCGAGATCAAGCGGGGCCAGCGGCTCGGAGCTCAACAGATCCTCGATGTCGTCGTCGGGAGCCGGTGCCGCGATGCCATGGGCGGACACCCGGGATGCAGCAGTCAAGCTCCATGGGTCAGTTACGGTCAAGTACGATCTCGATACTTACAGTTACTAACTGGTATCCCTCACATCGACGTCGTCCCGGGCAGGGCGAATTCACTCCAGACGCACTTGCCGCTGCCCCGGGACTCGACCCCCCACCGGTCCGCGAGCCGAGCCACCAGCACAAGTCCCCGCCCGGAGACCCCGGTCTCCCCCGCCTCCCGCAGGCGCGGCAGCGCGCTGGAGCCGTCATTGACCTCGACCCGCAGTCTGCGGTGCGGCCGGGCGAGGACCCTGAGGGTGATCTCCGCACCGCCCTCGGTGTGCAGCAGGGCGTTGGTCAGCAGTTCGTCGGCGGCCAGTTCGATGTCGTCAGCGCGCTCCGCCGCGCCCCAGGCCCGTACCGCCGCACGGACCATGTGGCGTGCGGCGGTGAGCGCCTCGGGGTCGGACTGGGCCACCCGCTGCTGCAGCCTGCCCCCGGTCTGCGGGGCCTCAACCCCCTGTCTGCGCAGCAGGAGCACCGCGACGTCGTCGGCGCCGCCCCACTCGTCGACCACCTCGCACAGCTGGTCGGCGAGGAGCTGGAGATCACGGGGGCCCGACCGGACCAGCCGGGTGAGCCGCTCCATCCCTTCGTCAAGGTCGGTACCGGGCCGCTCGACCAGCCCGTCGGTGAAGAGCAGCAGGGTGTGCCCGGGGTCCAGTTCCAGGATGGCGACCGGGTAGTCGAGCCGGCCGAACTCGGCGGAGAGCCCCAGCGGCAGTCCGCCCTCCACCGGCACCCGGCGACAGGTGCCGTCGGGCGCCCGCAGCAGTGGATCGACATGTCCGGCGCGGACGAGCTGGACCACCCCGGTGGCCAGATCCACCTCCGCGTACAGGCAGGTGGCGAAGCGGTCGGTGTCGAGCTGGTGCAGGAAGTCGGATGCGCGGGCGATCACGGTCGCCGGGCTGTGCCCCTCGGCCGCGTAGGCCCGCAGGACGATGCGTAGCTGGCCCATGACGGCTGCCGCGTGGGTGTCGTGCCCCTGCACATCCCCGATGACCATGCCGAACCGGCTGCCGGGCAGCGGGATCACGTCGTACCAGTCACCGCCGATGTCACGGCCCGCCCCGGCGGAGCGGTAGCGGACGGCGACCTGTCCCCCGGCGACCTCGGGTATCCGGCGCGGCAGCATGGCCTGCTGGAGCCCCTGGGCGAGGTCGTGGTCCTGCTCGTAGAGCATGGCCCGCTGGAGGCTCTGCCCGATGGAACTGCCGAGCGCGATCAGCAGATCACGCTCGTCGGCGCTGAAGCCGGCCTTGTCCCGGTAGAGCAGACCGATCGCACCGATCGGTCTGGCCTGCGCGATCAGCGGCAGATAGGCGGCCGATGTGATGCCGAGGTCCTTGATGTGGGGCCACAGCCGGGGGTAGGAGACGGCGAAGTCGTGCGGCGATTCGATGAAGCGGGGGGCGAAGGTCCGGACCACCTCGCTCATCGGGAACTGCTCGTCCACCCGGGTGTACCGGGTGCCCGGCACATAGCTCCCCTCGGGCCCGTCGGCGACCAGCCGGATCCGCCCGGCCTCGACGAGCCCCATGACCAGACTGGTCACACCGAGGTATTCGAGGCCCCGTGAGTCGCTGAGCACATCGGTGACGTCCTGGACGGTACGGGCATGGGCCAGCGCCGCCGCCGTGCCCGCGACCACACTGGATCTCCGCCGACCCTCGTCATCCAGGGCGATACGGACCGAGGCGTCCGTGAGTTCCTGGTCCGCGTGCCTGACGATGCCGATGATCCGGTGCGGGCGGCCCGTCGCATCGCGCCGGACAGCGCCCTGGGTATGGGTCCACCGCAGCGAACCGTCGCGGCGGCGGATGCGGAAGTACGCGCCGTAGGTGGTGACTCCGCCCTTGAGCGCCTGCGAGACCATGGCGTCGAGTCGGCTCGACTCGTCGGGCGGGACCCGCCGGGCGAGCGTCTCCGGGCGGCCGTCGTACTCGTCGGCGTAGAGGTCGAACACGTCGAGGGCGGCCTGATCGAGGTGCATCAGCCCGGTGTCCAGATCCCAGTCGAAGCTGCCCATACGGTTGAGGGCGAGGCTCAGATCCGGGTGGGCGGGCCAGTCCGATGGCAGGGACAGGGCGCCCTGTGCCCGTTCAACCATGTGATCACTCTGTCATGGTTCGTCCCATTCTTCTCCCCCGCTCCCGCTCCGGAACGTCCGCACCCCGAGCACGCGAACGGCCCGCTCCAGGTGCGGAACGGGCCGTTCGGTGGTGTGCGTGCAGCGGTCAGTCGATCCCCTGCAGGATGTGGGGCTCGGCGAGGTCGTCCTCGTAACCGGCCAGCCTGATCGGGGCCGACCTGGCCCAGACGTCGAGATTCTGAAGCTTCTCGGGCCGGACGATCCCGGTACGTTCCGCCGGGCGCTGCTCGCGCTTGGTGATGGTCTCTGATGTCACCGCGCACTCCTTTGTGTCGCGTAACCGCATGGACAGGGGCAGTTCGGACGCGGTGGCGCCGGCTTTCTGGCGGGAGCGCGGCCGTGGTGCGTGCCTGTCCCGGGACGGGACGAGAGATTTGGTGGAACCTCTTCGGCTGTCCGCCCACATCAGAGTAACCAAATGAGCGGGGTTCCGCTCGATAGGGGCGCCAGTCGGTCGGCCAAGTTTTCTTTGCCTTCCGTTCAGAAGGACGCCCACCCGGCCATGATCTGCCGAAATCGGCCAGAAGGCACCTCGGGGCGGACAGACCTGTGGCGCCGACCGGGCCTGGGCGCCGGCCCTACCAGTTCGCGGGGGCGTAGTCCTTGAGGAAGACGCTGTGCAGGTCCTCGCCGGCCTCGCCGCGCACGATGGGGTCGTAGACCCGCGCCGCGCCGTCGACCAGGTCGAGCGGTGCGTGGAAGCCCTCGTCGGCGAGGCGCATCTTGTCGGGGTGCGGGCGCTCGTCGGTGATCCAGCCGGTGTCCACCGCGGTCATCAGGATGCCGTCCGACTCGAACATCTCCTGTCCGCTGGTACGGGTGAGCATGTTCAGCGCGGCCTTGGCCATGTTGGTGTGCGGGTGGCCCGCACCCTTGTAGCCGCGGCTGAAGACGCCCTCCATCGCGGACACGTTCACCACATAGGTACGGCCGGCCGCCGCGGCCGCCATCGCCGGGCGCAGCCGGCTGATCAGGATGAACGGCGCCGTGGAGTTGCAGAGCTGGACTTCGAGCAGCTCGACCGCGTCGACCTCCTCGACGGTCTGGATCCAGCTGTTCGTGTCGTGCAGGTCCGGCACGAGGCCGCCCGCGTCGATCGCGGTGCCGGCCTCGATCCTTGCCGGTGACGCGGACCCGGTCACCAGGGCGAGCTCGGCCACGTCCTGGGCGCTCAGCCCGCCGGGCCTGGCGCTGGGCAGGGAGACCTGCGCACCGCTGCCGAAGGCACCGATGACCTGCGACGCGGGCAGCTCCCCCGCGGGCAGCGGCGCGGTCTCGGCGGCGATCAGCTCGCTGTACGCCTGGGGGGAACGGCGCACGGTCTGCGCGGCGTTGTTGATCAGGATGTCCAGCGGACCCTCGGCGGCGACCGAGTCGGCGAGGGCGATGACCTGGGCGGGGTCGCGCAGATCGATGCCGACGACCTTGAGGCGGTGGATCCACTCGTCACTGTCGGGCATCGCCTTGAAGCGGCGGACCGCGTCCTTCGGGAACCGGGTGGTGATGGTGGTGTGCGCGCCGTCGCGCAGCAGCCGCAGCGCGATGTACATGCCGATCTTGGCCCGCCCGCCGGTGAGCAGGGCCCGCCGGCCGGTGAGGTCGGTACGGGCGTCGCGCCGCGCGCGGTTCTCGGCGGCGCAGTCACGGCAGAGCTGGTGGTAGAAGACGTCGACCTCGACGTACCGGGCCTTGCAGATGTAGCAGGACCGCGGACGCTGGAGTATGCCCGCGATCTCACCCCGGGCCCGCGAGGAGGGCAGCACGCCCTGGGTCTCGTCGTCGATGCGCTCGGCCGAGCCGGTGGCGGTGGCTTCCGTGACGGCCTTGTCGTGGGCGGTCTTCGCGGCCCGGCGCTCCTGCCGGCGGCGCTGCTTCACTGTGCGGTAGACACCGGCGGTGGCACGGCGCACCGCGACGGCGTCCGGATGGTCGACATCGATGCTGTCCAGCTCGTCGAGCACACTGAGGCAGAGAGCCAGCCGCTCCGGATCGATGCCCGGGCCGAACGCCTGGCTGTCCTCTGTCACCGTCATCGTCGTCCCTCTGTGTTCCGTAGCCCCAGGTCAGCAGTCGGCCATCGACCAACTGACGAAGATATACGCAGCCGGGCGGGATACCAAAAAAGGCGGCCCCGCGCTCAGCCCCTCCAGCACCCGGAAGACCCGTCCTTCACCGCCCGCCGGACCACCGGCGAGCACGGGTTTCAGCCTCACACGTTCGGCCCAACACCGCGTGTTCTCCCACTCGTTGGGCATTTTGCGGCTTAATGTCCCACTCGCGCCAATGAGTGTCATTGCGCTTCAAGAAACAGGAGAACGTCTTGTCCACAACCGCTGCCCTCCGCACCGCCCGCGGCCGGAACATCATCGCGGGCGCAGGCGCGCTGACCACCGCCCTGACCCTCGGAGCCACCCTGATGGCCGCCGCCCCGGCCCAGGCCGCCCCGCCGCGCCCGTACGGCACGGTCACCTCCCCCTCCGGCCTGATCCAGCGGATGTACCCCAGCACGGACTCCTCCGTGCGGGGTTCGCTCCGCTTCCACCAGCAGGTGGGCCTGCGCTGCAAGGTCCGCGCCCAGAACATCGACGGCAACACCATCTGGTACCTGCTCCGCGACAGCAACACCTGGATCTCGGCGCGCTACGTGGACAACACCGGTTTCGTGAACTACTGCAAGGACGTCCAGCGCAGCAGCCGTGAAATGATCAACTCGGTGCCGAAGGGCGCCAAGGGCTGATCAGCCCCATCGGCTGAGCACGCCCGGGATGCCCGGCGCGCTCAGCGCCCCGGGGTGAAGTACCCGGTGGGACTGATACCGAGCGCACGGCGGAACATCGCGGTGAAGGCGCTCGGCGTCGCATAGCCCAGCGCGCCGGACACCGAAGTGACCGGCACTCCCCTGGCGAGAAGTGTCACCGCGTGAATGAGCCTGGCCTGCTGAACCCAGCGGGCCAGGCTCATTCCGGTTGCGGCGGGGAATCTGCGCTGCAGCGTACGGGGGCTGAGATGCGCGAACTCCGCGGCCGCCCCGGTGCGCCAGTCGGCGCCGGGGGCCCGCTGGACAGCCGCGCAGAGGGACGCGAGGCCGTCGTCCGCCGGGGCGGGCAGATGCAGCGCGGGGACCGGATGCGGGGTCAGCTGGAGGAGCAGCAGCTCCATGACCTTGCCGTCGCGGCTCTCCGGGTCGTACTCCACGGGCAGCCGCGCCGCCTCCTCGATCAGTTCGCGCAGCAGGGGCGAGACGGAGACGACGGTCGGCTCCCGTGGCAGGTCCGGCTGGGGCTCGATGTACAGGGTGCGCATCGCGACCGCCCCCGCGCAGGTCATCTCATGGGTGAGGCCGGCCGGCACCCAGACACCCCGGGTGGCCGGGACGACCCAGGCGCCGTGGCCGGTGACCACGGTGATGGCCCCGGTCGTGCCGTAGATCAGCTGGGCCCGCCGGTGGTGGTGGGGCGGGATGTGGTGGCCGTCGGGGAGGTCCCTGGCCATCGCGGCCAGCGGCCTGGGCACCGACTGGTAGTCGTCGCGCTGCTCGCTCTTCCCGTACATTGGCGCATTCTCGATAGACGTTGGCGTAGCGGAGAAAGTATGCCACCGGGTGCCCGCCCTAACGTCGACTCATGTGATCGAATCCAACATTTCCGCAGGCCAGGGCCGTGCGGCCAGAGCCAGGACCCGTCAGCTGACGCTGCTGCTCACCGCCACCAGCGCCGTCACGGCCGCCAATGTGTATCTCAGCCAGCCGCTCATGGGGGCGGCGGCCGCCTCGCTGCGGGCCGGGCCCGACGCGCTGGCCGCCGTTCCCACCGCCACCCAGCTCGGCTACGCGGCGGGCATCCTGCTGGTCGTACCGGCGGGCGACAGCCAGGACCGGCGGCGGCTGATCCTGTGGCTCGGTACCGGGTCGGCCGTCGCACTCGCGGGGTGTGCGCTGGCCCCTTCGCTCGGCTGGCTGGTCGCCGCCGGGTTCGCCGTCGGTCTGCTGTCGCCGGTCCCGCAGCTGGTCACCCCGCTCGCGGTCGCCCTGGCGGGCGACGGGCGGGCGGGCGCGGGGCGGATCGTCGGCACCGTGCAGGGCGGCCTGCTGATGGGCGTGCTCGCCTCCCGCGCCTACTCGGGGTCGCTGGCCGAACTGGCGGGCTGGCGGGCCGTGTTCGGCTGTTCCTGTCTGCTGACCCTGGCACTGGTGCTGGTCCTGCGCGGGGCGCTGCCTTACGTCCCCGCCGCCGCGGGCGCCGCCTCGTACCGGGCCACCCTCTCCTCGCTGCCGCGGCTCTTCCTGGCCCATCCGCTGGTCCGCCGGATCACCGTGTCGGGAGCGCTGGTCGGCATCGCGTTCGGCGCGTTCTGGACCACGCTGACCTTCCTCCTGGAGCAGCACTTCCACATCGGGCCGACCGGCGTCGGGCTGTTCGGTCTGGTCGCCGCGGCCAGTGCGCTCCTCTCACCGTCCGCGGGGCGGCTGGCCGACCGGATCGGCCGGCGCGGTGCGCTGGCGGCGCTGACCGGTCTGGTCATCGCAGGGTGGCTGGTGCTGCTGCCGGGCGGCAGCCGCTTCTGGTGGCTGGTGGCCGGGGTCGTCGTGCTCGATGTGGGGGTCTGGGGCGGTCAGGCCGTCAGCCAGACCGTGCTGTTCACCCTGGAGCCGCGCATCCACAGCCGCCTCAACACCCTCTACTTCACCTTCCGTTTCCTCGGGATCGCGCTGGGCTCGCTGGTGGGCTCGCTGGCGTGGGCGGGCGGTGGCTGGCCCGCCGTGGTGGCCACCGGGGCGGGCGTGGCACTGGCCGGGCTGGCCGTGGGGGTGCTGCCCGCCCGCGAAGGGGACCGCCCGCCCCCGGGCGCGGGGACGGGCGGGGCGGAGCGGCCGTCGGTCAGCGGATGACGGGCGGGGCGGCGGAGGCTTCCGTACCCCAGCCGGACGGCTTGGCGCCGACGCTGAAGGAGAGGGTGCGGCCGGAGCGGATCTCGTCGGTGGTGAGATACGTCTTCGCGTGCGCCCTGCCGTCCACGGCCGCCGACTGGATGTACCGGTCGGTGTCCGAGGCCCCCGGCGCCTTCACCGTGAAGCGGCCCTGCGGGTAGTAGCGGCGGTCGAGCCTCAGGTCGACACGCTGGAAGGCGGGTGTCGAGAGGCCCCAGGTGTCGGTGCCGGGCTGGACCGGGAAGACCCCGATGGAGGACAGGACGTTCCAGGCGGACATGGTGCCCAGGTCGTCGTTGCCCGTCATACCGGTCGGGGTGTCCGTGAAGAGCGTCAGCGCGGCGTGTACGACATCGGTGGTCTTCCACGGCTGGCCGGTGGAGAGATAGGTGTACGGGGCGATCAGGTCGGGCTCGTTCTGCGGGTTGTACTTGTCCGCGTTGTAGTAGTCGTACGGGCCGTTGACCCACACGTCGGTGGCCGTCTTCGCCGGGTCCGCGAGGAGCTGGTCGTAGGCGAAGAAGGAGTCGAGGCGCTTGTTGGCCGCGTCCTTGCCGCCGATCAGGTCGACCATGCCGGAGAGGTCCTGCGGGACCATCCACTGGTACTGCCAGGCCGTGCCCTCGTGGAAGCCCTCGCCCTGCGCCGGGTCGGCGGGACCGGTGAAGTTCCCCTTCTCGTCACGGGCGCGGAAGAAGCCGGTCGAGGGGTCGAAGATGTTGCGGTAGCTCTGCGCACGGGCCGCGTAGCGCTTGGCGTCCGCCCGGTGGCCGAGGTCGCGAGCCATCTGGCCGAGCATGGCGTCGGAGAGCGCGTACTCCAGGGTGGCCGACGCGCCGTGGTCGAAGTCCGAGTCGCCGGGCTTCGCATGGGGGCGGTCCTTGATGTACGGGGCGAAACCGTCCTTCAGATACTGGACGTTGGCCTCACGCCCGACCGCCGGGGAGTCGGTGGGCGGGGTCCCGTCGGCGTTCTTCTTGAGTGCCCGGTACGCCTGCTCCTCGTACCCCTTGAGCAGCCCCTGCCGGTAGGCGTTGGTGAGGAAGGGGGTGACCGGGTCGCCCGTCATGATGTTGGTCTCGACCGTGCCGTAACCCCACTTGGGCAGCCAGCCGCTCTGCTCGTCGATCTTCAGTACGGAGATCGCCATGTTCCGTTCCTCGCGCGGCGCGAGGAGCGAGAGGAGCTGGGTCTGGGTGCGGTAGGTGTCCCACAGCGACCAGTTCTGGTAGTAGTCGAACCCCTTGGCACGGTGGATCTTCTGGTCCCAGCCGGTGTAGCGGCCGTCGGTGTCGCTGCCGATGTTGGGCGCGAGGAACGACCGGTAGAGCGAGGAGTAGAACGTCCGGCGCTGGGTGTCGCTGCCGCCCTGCGCCTGTACGTCCTCCAGCCGGTCCTCCCAGCTCGCCTGTGCGGCGCGGTGGACGCGGTCGAAGCTCCTGCCGCCCTCGGCGCGCAGATTTCGGGCCGCGCCCGTCGCGTCGACGTAGCTGATGGCCGTGGTCGCCTCGACCGTGCGGTCCTTGGAGGTGTCGAAGCGCACCCAGGCGCCGTTGCCGCCGGTCCCGGTGGACTTGCGTGAGCCCTGGGTGACCGTGCCGTCCTTCCAGGTGCCCGACGTGGTGAAGGGGCGGTCGAAGTGCGTGACGGTGTAGAGGGTGTACGGCTTGGTGTCCTGGCAGAAGCCGCTGCCCGTGATGGCGGTGCGGATGGTCCGGGAGTCGAGGACCTCTACGGAGGTGGAGACCGTCTTGTGGAGCGACTGGCCCGCGTTCAGCAGGACGTTGGCCTTGTCGGTGGCGGGGAAGGTGTAGCGCTGCACCCCGGTCCGCTTGGTGGCGGTGAGTTCGGCGGTGATGCCCGAGTCGAGTACCGCCTTGTAGTAGCCGGGGCTCGCCTTCTCGGTGTCGTGGCTGAACTTCGCCGCGTACTTGGCGTAGTCGGTCTCGGTGACGTCACCGGTGGTCGGCAGGGTCGGCAGGTCCCCGCCGAGCCCGCAGCCCACGCCTGAGATGTGCACGCTGGAGAAGCCGCGGATCTCGTTCTGGGCGTGGTCGTAGCCGGTGTTGTGCCCGGTGTCCGGCGAGAGCTGCACCATGCCGAAGGGCACCGCGGCCCCCGGGTAGGTGTTCCCCTCGTTCTCCGTACCGATGAACGGGTTGACGAGATCGGTGAGCCGGCCACCGTGACCGGCGCCCGCGGCCTCGGCCGCCGGCGCGGCGAGCACCCCGCCGATGAGCGCTGCGGCGGCCACGGCCGTCCCTGCGCCGCGCAGCCGTTGTGTCCAGTACATGGGTGGAGACCTCCGCGAGGATGAAGGGGGAACTACGGGTGCCCGGTCCGGGACTCTGGGGGCTGTGGGAATCGGGGCGGGCGGCGGGGCGCCGGTTCAGGTGATGCTGAGGGAGACGAGCGCCGCGTCGCCGTGGCGCCAGCCGGGGACGGAAAGGGCGACGTAGCGGGCGGACCCGTCCGTGGTCAGTGCGCTGTCATGACCGTGGCGGGAGCGTGCGGAGAGCCGGCCGGCGGGCCGGTAACCGATGCCGTCGGCGCTCAGCTCCGCCTGCGCCGCCGGTGTCCGGCCGCCGGTCCACACCGCCCGCACCGCGCTCACCCGCCGTACCGAACCGAGGTCGACCACCATCCGCCCGCCCGGCCCCGGCGTCCACGACGTGTGGGACTGCCCGTCGACCGCCGCCGCGGGGTCCGACATGCCGGGCGGCAGCGGAGCCGTCGGGAAGGTGGTCCGGCCGAGCGCGGCGTCGGTGAGCGGGTACGGGGTGACTCCCGGGACCCTGACCTCGTACGGGCGTCCGGAGCGCAGGGTCACCCGGGCGCTGTGGCCGCCCGGAGCGGTGACGGTGTACCGGCCGGAAGGACCGGTGAGCCGTACCGTGCCCGCGTCGGTCACCTCGGCCCGCATCCCGGCGGGGACCCGTGTGCCTTTCGCCGTACGCAGCGTGAGCCGTGCCGGGGCCAGGACCGCCGCCGCCGCGCCGAGTGCGGCCGTGTACGCGGTGCCCGTCGCGGTGACGCGCTGGTCGCCCGGGTAGAGCCGGACCGAGCGGGTGTCCTGCGGGAGCGTGACCGTGCTGGTGACCGGCTGCGCGGTGAGGTTGAAGAGGCTCAGATACCCCTCCGCGTCACAGGCCAGCACGCCCGGGTGGTCGGCCGCCGGGACCTTCCTGCCCGCGGCGGCGCGGGTCCGGCCGGGGTCGGCCGACGGGTACCCCTCCACGAGCAGCGGCTGGGCGGGCCCGTCGCAGAGGACGACCGTGTCGCCGTACACCGCGAGCGGACTGCGCGCTCCGCGTACGACGAGCCCGGCCCGCCCGTCCACGCAGAGCCAGTCACCCGTGCTGGTGAGATCGGGGTGCGGATAGCGGGCGAGCTCGGTCCAGTTCCGCCCGTCGGTCGATCCCTGCACGGTGTACGCACGGCCGGCCGCGGCCTCCCAGCGCAGGGTGGCCCGGTCGAACCGGCGCCCCGTGCCGAGGTCGACGGTGAGGCTGCTGTCCGCCCGGCCCCGGTCGGCGCGGGACACGGCCCAGCGGGTCGTGTTGTCGCCGTCGACCGCGAGGGCCGCCGCTCTGCCGGTGTCCTCGGACGACGCGGTGGCGGTGGCGCCCCTGGCCAGGTCGGTGCCTGTGGCACCATCGCGGACCTCGATGGCGTAGAGCGAGTATCCGTAGGCCGGGTCCGGGGTGATTCCCTGCATCCGTACATAGCGGAACTCGCTTGCCGCGCAGGGGAGTTCGTCGGTGCGTCCGGCTGTCGCCGTGGGCGCGGCGCCGTCCTGCGCGGGCACGGTGACCGCTCCGTCGGCCGCCGTGTAGGTGCGGCTGCCGTCCAGTCCTGGCATGCCCGGCATGGTCAGGTTCCGCACCTCCAGATGGCCCTCCCCCGCACCGGTGCCGGACGTCGCGTAGACCACCGCGCCGGACGGCAGCGTGGTCAGGCCGGCGAAGCCGCTGTCCAGGGTGAGCAGACTGGCGCTCCCGTCGAAGCCGTCGCGCAGCGCGCTGTACGTCACGGCGGTGCGGGCGGTCACCTTGGCGCCGGTGCCGGGGAGGAACATCGGGGTGTGACCGCTGAGCGCGAAGAGCCAGTCGTCGTGGGCGGGCTGCCAGGCGAACTTCACGAAGCCGGGTTTGGTGACAGCGGCCGCCCAGGCGCCGGGCGACTGATGGGCCAGCAGTCCGGGCCCGGCGCCGAAGTCCTTTGCGCCGCTTGCCTGTTCGAACAGCTGACGTTCACTCAGCGGGCGCACCGGGGAGCCGGTGCGGGCGCGCCACTCGTGCAGCAGATAGCTGATGGCGATCTCGGCTCGGGCCTCGGGCTCGTACTTGGGCTCCCCGGAGAACTTCGCCATCCGGTGCTCCGGCGGGTACGCCTGGTAGGCGACGAGCCGGTCGGCGAGTGCGGCCTCGGCGCGGGCCGCCGCCCGGTCCCCGACGACCTGGGCGAGGAAGGCGAGCGGGATGACAT
This sequence comes from Streptomyces sp. NPDC054757, assembly GCF_053612185.1. Classification (NCBI taxonomy): domain Bacteria; kingdom Bacillati; phylum Actinomycetota; class Actinomycetes; order Kitasatosporales; family Streptomycetaceae; genus Streptomyces; species Streptomyces sp. NPDC054757. Next base: position 68,935 of record NZ_JBSHBW010000015.1, on the reverse strand, counting down.
CGCGCCCGTACAGATGCTCGCGGTCCTCGACCATAGGCATCAGCGGTTCGCCCGCGTCGCTGGCCATGGTGAGCAGGGTGTCCCAGAGCGGGCCGGCGTTCGGCTGGGCGGTGAGTACCTCGGGGAGCGGCTGCCCCGCGGTGATGAAGTGGGCGGCGTTGCGGCCGGAGGTGCGCCAGAGTTCCTCCTGGTAGTGCGGGCCGAACGAGCCGTGGTTCTCGACGATGAACGTGTCGTACAGGTTCTGCGCGGTGTTGTCGCTGACCGGTACGCCGTCCACCCGGGCCGGGTTGGCGAGGTCGGCCGCGGGCAGCCCGGTCTCGTTGCGGCTCCAGCGGCCGAACGCGGCACGCCAGGCGTCCTGTTGGGGGTCGGAGGGCGCCCAGGCGAGGCCCGGTGCGAGCGACTGGGCGTAGACACCCATCTCCTCCAGTTTGGTGTCGCCCTGGAAGCCGCCGGTGGCGCCGTGCGGGGTCCAGCTGCCCGACGCGGGGTCGTCGCCGGTGCCGAGGGATGTCGTGTACCGGGCCTGGGCGCGGGCGATGGTGTCGACGTTCGCCCGGGTCTTCTCGTCGAGGCCGGACCAGAGCAGCCGTGCGGCGAGGATGAAGTACGACTGGAAGGTGGTGTCGAAGAAGAGGGTGCGGCCCCATTCGGTGCCGCCGGTGAGCCGGTTGGAAGCGGCGAAGTGGCGGATCGTGGCGAGGGTCCGCGCGCGCAGGGTCGCTTCGTCCACCCCCGCGGCGTCCGCGTCATAGGTGCCGCGCGTCAGCAGCAGCGCATGGCCCAGGACGACGGCGAAACCGAAGTCGGTGGCGGTGTAGTGGCCGGACTTCGCGTCCCACTGGGTCTCGGACCAGCGGGTGTGGTCGAGCAGGACCCGGTAGTAGGTGCCCGCCACCGTGTCGGGGTGGCCGCCGCGGGCCGGCCGGCCGCTGTCCGCGGCGGCGGGGGGTGTGCCCGTCACGAGCGGAACGGCCGTCAGTGCGGCGGAGACGCCCAGCAGTTGGGCGAAACGGCGTCGGCTCGGCTGGTACGGGTGGTGCGACACGCCGCTCCGCCTCCTTGGACAACGTTGTCAGAACGCGATCATTGTTGGTTCCTGTCGGGCTCGCGTCAAGAGTTCCGACCGGAATGCTCCGGGTGCCCCGGGCCGCGTACGGCACGGGGCACCCGGCCCCGTCAGGAGGACGGGCACCCTGCCGGAACCGCCTGCGACGCGTCATGGATCAGCGCCTGCTGGGCGTCCCTGACCCGCTTCACATCCGGCTTGATGACCTTCCGGTCGTAGGTCATCAGCCCGTTCAGCTCGCCCTCCACATCCGAGATCTGGGTGTAGACGGCGCCGTTGCTGCCCTGGCAGGCGAGCTTGCGTACCTCATTGAGCTTGGTGAGGTAGTCGTCCGTGTACGTGGCCGGGTCGACCGCGACGTATGACTGCTGCACCGCCCAGGCGTGCCCCGGGACAGCCAGTCCGAGTCCGCCGTACTCACCGCTGACCAGCGCGCGTCTCCCGTCGGGCGCCGGCAGCGCCGGACTGGGATAGCCGTGCTCGTCGATGATGTCGCCGGTACCGCCGTCGGCTCCCAGGTTGATCCCGGACATGCTGTTGACCAGACGCGTCGGGTCCCAGGCCTTGGCCTGGTCGGCGATGCGCGCCATGTCGTACTGGCCCCAGCCCTCATTGAACGTCACCCACATGACGACCGACGGGTGGCTGCTGTGCTGGTCGATCATCTGCTTCATCTCGTGCTCGTACTCGGTGCGCGCGGCCGGCGACGGGTTGGTGCCCGCCTCCATGGCCGGCATGTCCTGCCAGACGAGCAGCCCGAGCTTGTCCGCCCAGTAGAACCAGCGGTCCGGTTCGACCTTGATGTGCTTGCGGACCGCGTTGAAGCCCATCGCCTTGTGCATCTTGAGGTCGTACGCGAGGGCCTGGTCGGTCGGCGCGGTGTACAGCCCGTCCGGCCAGAAGCCCTGGTCGAGGGTGGCCATCATGAAGACCGGCTTGCCGTTGAGCACGGTGCGCGGGGTGCCGTTCACCTTCTCGACCGCGATGGAGCGCATCCCGAAGTAGCTGCCGACCCGGTCGGAGCCGACGGTGACCTTGAGCCGGTAGAGATGCGGGTCGTCCGCCGACCAGAGGTGCGGCCTGGGCACCGGCACGTTCAGCGCGGTGCCGGTACGTCCGGTGGCGGTGCCCACCTTGCGCCTGCCGTCGTACGCGGTCGCCGTGACCGGCACTCCGCCGCGCACACCCTGCACCTCGACGGCGACCTTCTGCGCCTTGACGTCCGGGGTGAGCTTGAGGGAGTCCGCGTGGTCGGCCGCGACCGGCTCCATCCACACGGTCTGCCAGATGCCGGACGACGGGGTGTACCAGATACCGCTGGGGTCCTGGCGCTGCTTGCCCATCGGCGGGTTCTCGCCGTCCTTGGCGTCGGTCGGGTCATAGACCCCGACGATCACCTCCTGGGTGCGGCCCGGCTTCAGCGCGTCGGTGATGTCCGCGCTGAACTTGTCGTAGCCGCCCTTGTGTTCGGTGACCTTGGTGCCGTTGACGTACACATCGGCCTGCCAGTCCACGGCCCCGAAGTTGAGCTGGAGCCGCTTGCCCGAGCCGACCTTCCAGCCCTTGGGGACGGTGAACGTACGCCGGTACCACATCCGGTCCTCGTGCCGCTCCACTCCGGAGAGCTGGGACTCGACCGGGTACGGGACGAGGATCTTCTCCGCCAGCTTCTTCCCGACCGGCGGCTTCTCGCCCGCCTTGGCCGCGGCGAACTGCCAGCTGCCGTTGAGGTTCTGCCAGTCGTCCCGGGTGAGCTGGGGTCGCGGGTACTCGGGGTGGGCGTTGGACGGGCTGACGTCGTCCGCCCACTTGGTGCGCAGCTCGTACTCGGAGTTGTTGGAACCGCTCGACCAGAAGGCGCCGACCGCCTTGCCGTCGCGGCTCTTCAGCGAACCCTTGCCGTCGTAGCGGATGTCGGCGAGACCGTTGGCACCGCCGCCCTTCTTGCCGACCACGGGCTGCTTGAGTGCGACGGTGAGGCTGTGCGGGTCGGAGCGGTCGGCCTTGACGGCGCCCAGCGGCCAGGTAGCGCCGCCTATCTCGGCGTCGAGATGTCCGGCGAGTCCGGCGGGCGGGGGTGCCAGCTTCTGCGCGAAGTCGAGCTTGAGGGTGCGGCCGGACTTCTGGACGGTGGCGGCGATGGCACCGTCGTAGTCGTATCCGTCGGGCAGCCGGAACGCGGACTGCGGGACCGGCGTCTTGGTGCCGCCCGGCGGGGTCCACTTCAGATGGAGGTTGGAACCGCCCTCGTGCTCGAAGTACTCGATCTTGATGTCGTAGGCCTTGCCCGCCGTCAACTCGACCGGCTGGGAGGTCTGTTCCTTCTCCCAGTCGTCGACCCAGTGGTCGATGACCGGCTTCCCGTCGATCCAGAGCCGAAAGCCGTTGTCGCCGATCATCGAGAACGTATGGGCGCCGGTCTTCTCCGGGACGATCTTCCCGGTCCAGCGGACGCTGTCGTTGTCCGACTGGCCGGTGGCGGACTGGAGCCGTGACTCCAGGGTGGGGAAGTCGATGTCCGGGTCGAATCCGGTGGCCTTGAGCTGCGCGAAGTCGAAGGCTCCCGGGGCCGACTGGGTGTAGTACTCCCCCTTCAGCCCATGGGCGGTGACGGTGGTGCTCGGGTGTGCGGACCTGGCCGGCGCGGCCGACGCGGCCGGCATCGCGGAGAGCCCCGCGAAGCCGGTGACGGCGGCGAGGAGTAGGGCCAGATTTCTTCGGATGCGCACGGATCCTCCTTTGGTGAGGAAGGGTGGCGGCTCGTTGCATCAGTCTGTACAACGTTGGAAGGAACGGCAGTTGGCATGACAGCACGACTCCTGCCTGCTGTCCAGCGGCATGACCAACTCGGAGGGGAGACTCAGTGGGCGTAAGCCTCAAGGACGTCGCCGGGCTCGCGGGCGTCTCGATCAAGACCGTCTCGAACGTGGTGAACAACTACCAGCACGTCACTCCGGCGATGCGGGCCAGAGTGCAGGCGGCGATCGACGAGCTCGGCTACGTACCGAACCTCACCGCCCGCCACCTGCGCAAAGGCCGTACGGGAATCCTGGCGCTCGCCGTGCCCGAACTGGGCAACCCGTACTTCGCCGAGCTGGCGGGGGCCGTCATCGACGCGGCGGCCGAGCACGACTACACGGTGCTGCTCGACCACACACGCGGCGAGCGCGAACAGGAGATCCTGGTCAGTCAGGGATTCCGGGGGCGGGTCATCGACGGGCTGATCCTCTCCCCCATCGAGCTGGAGCCCGAGGATCTGAGCAGCCGGATCCATGACGCGCCGCTGGTGCTGCTCGGCGAGCGCGAGTACGACGCCCTCCCGTACGACCACATCGCGATCGACAACGTCGCGGCCTCGCGCTGCGCGGTGCGGCATCTGATCGGGCTCGGCCGCACCCGGATCGCCTACCTCGGCGCCCGCACCGACCGCATCAACAGGCCCGCCCAACTGCGGCTCCGCGGCTGGCGCGAGGAGCTGACGGCCGCCGGGCTGCCCGCGCCCGACGGGCTGGCGGCCCCGACCAGCGGCTGGGACCGCGGGGACGGGGCGCAGGCGATGGCCTGGCTGCTGGACTCGGGACAGCGGCCCGACGCCGTCTTCGCCTACAACGACCTGGTGGCGGTGGGTGCGATGCGGGTGCTCTCGGAGCGGGGGCTGCGGGTGCCGTGGGATGTGGCGGTGGTGGGGTTCGACGACATCGCGGAGGGCAGATTCGGTGCGGTCACACTCACCACCGTCTCGCCCGACAAGCAGTCCATCGCGCGGCTCGCCGTGGAGTCGGTCATCGGCGGTCTCCAGAGTCCGGAAGGGGGCTCCGACCAGCACAGCGAGCAGTCGGGCGGGACGCGCGCCGGACGTGAACTGGCCGCGGAATTCAGGCTGGTGGAGCGGGAGAGCACTCTGGGGCGCCGGTGACGCGGGATCAGGCCCGGTATTGGGTTGTCAGGTACGCGAAGGGTTTACAGGACCCTTCTAACGTTGTAAAAAGTGCCCCGGAACGCTGTGAGTCGACTCGTACGAGCCCGCCTCCCGTGCCTCAACCACCACGGGCCTGCGCCAAATCTGGGGACGCCATGAATCCGACCATGCTCCTTCGACGCACCACCAGCAAAGCTCTTCTCGCCACCGGCCTCACCGCGTGCCTCGCGCTCGCGTCCGGCTGCGCCAAGTCCGAGGACGACGGCTCGAAGGACACCTCCGCCTCGTCCGGCAAGGGCGATTCGGGCCAGGTCGTCGCCACTCCGACCGCGGGCGACGCCAAGAGCTGCACCATCGGTCAGTTCGGCGGCAAGAAGCTCGACATCAAGAACGCCACGATCGGTTTCTCGCAGTCCGAGAAGGAGGCCAACCCCTTCCGGATCGCCGAGACCGCGTCCATGAAGGCCGAGGCCAAGAAGCGCGGTCTGAAGCTGCTGACGGCCAACGCGCAGTCGCAGTTCTCCAAGCAGATCAGCGATGTCCAGGACCTGATGGCCAAGGGCGCGGACCTGCTGGTCATCGCCCCGCTGAACTCGGACGGTTGGGGCCCGGTGCTCCGTACCGCGGCGGCGAAGCACATCCCGATCGTCACCGTGGACCGGAAGATCAACGCCACCCCGTGCAAGGACTACGTCAGCTTCATCGGCTCGGACTTCGTCCAGCAGGGCAAGCGGGCGGCCGACCAGATGATCGCGTCGACCGGCGGCAAGGGGAAGCTCGCGATTCTGCTGGGCTCCGCGGGCAACAACGTCACCACCGAACGCACCAAGGGCTTCAAGGACGAGCTGAAGGCCAAGGCCCCCGGGCTCAAGGTGGTCTTCGAGCAGACCGGTGACTTCGTACGCGAGAAGGGCCAGCAGGTCACCGAACAGCTCATCCAGTCGAACCCCGACATCGCCGGGATCTACGCGGAGAACGACGAGATGGGCCTCGGCGCCGTCAACGCGCTCAAGGGCGCGGGCAAGAAGGCCGGCGCGGTGAAGATCGTGACGGTGGACGGCACCCGCAACGGCGTCCAGCAGATCGTGGACGGCTGGATGAGCGGTGACGTGGAGTCCAACCCGCGCTTCGGGCCGCTCGCCTTCGAGACGCTGGACAACTTCACCAAGGGCCAGAAGGTCGCGCAGGACATCGTCATCCAGGACAGTGAGTACAGCAAGGACAACGCCAAGTCCGACATCGACAAGGCGTTCTGAGCATGGGGGCGCCCGAGGCGCCGGTGCTGTCCGTCACCGGTCTGACCAAGACCTTCCCGGGTGCCCGCGCGCTCGACGGGGTGGACTTCGCGGTGCGGCCCGGTGAGGTCCACGCGCTGATCGGTGAGAACGGCGCCGGGAAGTCCACCCTCATCAAGGTACTGACCGGTGTCTACCACCCTGACGAAGGCGAGTTGACCTACCGTCAGGAACCGGCCTCCTTCGCCACCCCGCTCGCCGCACAGCACGCCGGGATCTCCACGATCTACCAGGAGGTGAATCTGGTCCCGCTGCTGAGCGTGGCCCGCAATCTCTTCCTCGGCCGCGAGCCCCGCAACCGTATCGGCCTGATCGACTTCCGCCGGATGCACCGCGAGGCGGACGAGGCGCTCCGCTCACTGGGTGTCCGTACCGATGTGCGCAGGCCGTTGCGGTCCCTCGGCGTCGGCACCCAGCAGATGGTGGCGCTCGCCCGCGCGGTTTCGGTGGACGCCCGGGTGGTCATCATGGACGAGCCGACGTCCTCGCTCGAACCGGCCGAGGTCCAGACCCTGTTCGGGGTGATCCGGATGCTGCGCGACCGCGGGATCGCGGTGATCTACGTCAGCCACCGCCTGGAGGAGCTGTACGAGGTCTGCGACAACGTCACCGTGCTGCGGGACGGCAAGGTCGTGCACACCGGGCCGATCGCCGAGCTCGACCGGCTGCGGCTGGTCTCGCTGATGCTCGGGCGGGAGATGGGCGAGGTGCGCAGCGAGGGCCTCACCAAGTTCACCGGCGGACACATCGAGGGCGCCGAACCCGTCCTGAGTGCAGAGGGATTGACGGTACGTCATGTGCTGGACGGGGTGTCGGTCACCATCCGGCCCGGTGAGGTGGTCGGTCTCGGCGGGCTGCTCGGCTCCGGCCGGAGCGAGACCGCCAAGGCCATCGCCGGGGCGCTGCCGCCCGACACGGGCCGGGTGCTGGTCGCGGGCGGCGCCGTCCGTACCGGCTCCACCCCGGCCGCCATCCGGGCGGGCATCAGTCTGCTGCCCGAGGACCGCAAGGCCGAGGGCATCGTGCCGGGGCTCTCGGTACGGGAGAACATCGCCCTCGCCGCACTGCCGGGGCTCTCGCGCTTCGGCCTGGTCGACGAGAAACGCATCGACAGCATCGTGGAGACCTTCATGACGCGGCTGCGGATCAAGGCCGCGGGCCCGCACCAGAAGGTGGGCGAACTCTCCGGCGGCAACCAGCAGAAGGTGCTGCTCGCCCGCTGGCTCGCCATGCACCCCAAGGTGCTGCTCCTGGACGAGCCGACCCGGGGCATCGACGTCGGTGCCAAGGCCGAGGTGCAGAAACTCATCGACGAACTCGCCGAGGACGGGCTCGGCGTCCTGCTGATCTCCTCCGACATGGAGGAGCTGATCGAGGGCTCCGACCGGGTCGTCGTCCTGCGGGACGGCGCCGTCGTCGCGGAGCTGTCCGGTGACGCCGTCACCGGGGAGCGACTGCTGCGGGCCATCGCCGCGAAGGGCGGGGACCATGACTGACCTGGCGCTCCGGCGCACTTCCTACGACCGTGACCGGCTGCTGCGGCTCCTCCAGGAGTACGGCGTGTACGCCGGGGTGGCCGTACTGATCCTGGCCAATATCGCCTTCACCCCGCACTTCCTGTCCGCGGAGAACTTCCGCACCCAGGCCGTGCAGGTCGCACCGGTCCTCATCGTGGCGCTCGGGATGGCGCTGGCGATCGGCAGCGAGGGCGTCGACCTCTCCGTCGGCTCGGTGATGGCCCTCTCGACCTCGCTGGTCTCGCTCTACCTCGGCTACGGGGTGTGGATCGCGCTCATCACGGCCGTCGTCGGCGGGATCGTGGTGGGGGTGGCCAATGGATCGCTGATCGCGTTCATCGGCGTCCAGCCCATCGTCGCGACCCTGGCACTGATGGTCGCAGGACGCGGGATCGCCCTGGTCCTGCTCCCCCAGCTGAAGGACATCCACGACCCGGGCATGGCGTCGCTGGGCTCCGGGGACGTGCTCGGCATCCCGTATCTGGTGCTGATCGCGGCGGCGCTCGCCCTGGTCGTCGCGTTCACCGTGCGGCGTACGACCTTCGGCAGGCAGCTGCTCGCCATCGGCGACAGCCGGCCCGCCGCCCAGCTGGCCGGGCTTCCGGTCCGGCGGGTGCTGATCCTGGTCTATGTCTGCTCCGGGGTGCTGGCCGCCGTCGCGGGGGTCCTCGCGTCGGCGCGGCTGCAGGCCAGCGATCCGACCTCGCTCGGCAATCTGATGGAACTCTCCGCGATCACCGCGGTCGTCGTCGGCGGTACGCCGCTGAGCGGCGGCCGCATCAGGATCGGCGGCACCGTGGCGGGGGCCGTCCTCATCCAGCTGCTCACCGCCACGCTCATCAAGCACGATCTGCCTCCGTCCTGGACGCAGATCGCCCAGGCCGTGGTGATCGTGCTCGCGGTGTACGCGGCACGGGAACGGGGGAAGCGGTGACCGCCGTGCAGACCATCGGGACCGGCCGCGAGGCCGAAGGGGACGAGCCCACCGGATCGACCCGCGGCGAGCGGATCAGCGCGCTCGCCCAGCAGCACGGCGCCCTGGTGACCCTGGTCGTCGCCGTGATCGCGGCATCGCTGAGCTTCGACACCTTCCTGACCGCCGACAACCTCGGAAACATGGCCGTCTCCTCGGCCTTCCTCGCCGTCGTCGCCCTCGGGATGACCTTTGTGATCATCACCGGCGGCATCGATCTGTCGGTGGGCTCGCTCTTCGCGCTGGGCGGTGTGCTCGGGGCCTGGGGCTCGCGGTACGGGACGCTGGTGGCGCTGCTGCTGCCGCTTGCGGTGTGCGGGCTGATCGGCCTGGTCAACGGCCTGCTGATCGCGCGGGCCCGGCTGGCGCCGTTCATCGTGACCCTGGCGTCGCTGCTCGCCGCGCGCGGCATCCTGCTGGCGATCACCCACGAGGGGGCGACGACCTACCTCGTCGACGGCTCCTCGCTCTTCGCCCACCTCGGCCAGGACAGCTGGCTCGGCCTGGGGGTTCCGGTCTGGATCACCCTGGCGCTCTTCGTCCTGGGAGCGGTGGTGCTGCGCCGCAGCCGCTTCGGCCAGTATGTGTACGCGGTCGGCGGGAACGAGGACGCGGCGGCGCTGATGGGCGCCCCCGTGGCCCGTACGAAGACCACCGTGTACGCGCTCTCCGGGGTCTGCGCGGGGCTCGCGGGCGCGCTCAACGCGGCCTGGCTGGTCTCCGGTGTCACCATTCTCGGCTCGGGCATGGAGCTGGAGGCGATCTCGGCCGTCGTCATCGGCGGCACGCTGCTGACCGGCGGATTCGGCTTCATCAGCGGTTCGCTCGTCGGGGTGCTGCTGCTGAAGGTCATCCAGAACGTGATCAACCAGATCGGTTCGCTGGACTCCGCGTACCAGCAGGTGGTCAGCGGCGCCTTCCTGGCGGTCGTGGTCATCGCCCAGACCTGGCTGGGCAGGCGCCGCAGGATGCTCTGAAGGCCGCGCCCTGACCACCCGGTGACCACGCCGCGAACCGCCCGGTAGCCGCTCTGCGCCGCTACCGGGCGGTTTGCGGCTCTTGCACGACCGCCGCGAGGACTACCTCCCGGGTTGCCGCGTACTGCTCTGGTAGTACGAACGATTCGGTGCCTGGGTACGACGACAATCCGGCCGAAAGGAGAGATCGTTGATACATGAGTGCCCTCGCGCTGTCCGTGCTGCTGTCGCTGGTCTCCGCGGTCGCGTATGCGGCCGGGGCCATCGTGCAGGAACGTGTCGCCGTGGCCACCCCCGGCAGCCCCTACGCACCCCTGCGTCACGCCGGCTGGTGGGCGGCCATGACACTGAACGGCCTCGGGGCCGGACTGCATGTGATCGCGCTGGCCTACGGGCCACTCAGCCTGGTGCAGCCACTGGGTGCCCTGACCATCGTCTTCGCACTCCCGATGGCTGCCGTCTTCGTACGCCGCAGGGCGGGGGCCGCCGCCTGGCGTGGCGCGATCATGGCCACGGTGGGGCTTGCCGGGCTGCTCGCCCTGACCGGCGGTGCGGGCAGCGGCACGCTGCCCGGCGGCGAGCGGACCGTACTGGCGCTGGCGACCTTCGGCGGGATCGCCCTGCTGTTCCTCACCGCTCTGCGGGTGCGCAAGCCGGTGGTGCGGAGCGTCGTGATGGCAACGGCCGCGGGGGTGGCCTTCGGCGCCGCCTCGGTCTTCGTCAAGACCGTCGCGGTGGACTGGACCTCGCACTCACCGACCGCCGAGTGGCCGAGCCTGCTGGCCATCGCCGGGTTCGCGGCGACCGGGGTACTGCTCTCGCAGGCGTCGTACCGGGGGGCCGGGCTCGCGGCCCCGCTGGCGACCGTGACCGTCGTCAATCCGGTGCTGGCCGCCGCGCTCGGTGTCACGCTCTTCGGTGAGCAGTTCCGCTACGGGGTGACCGGTACGGTGCTGGCGCTCGCCTGCGGCGTCGTGGCGGCGGGCGGACTGATCCTGCTGACGACGGAGCGGCTCGCCGCCGACCGGCCGGACTCCGGGGCCACGCACGGGCCGGACGCCGGGACCCCCCACGGGCCGGACGACCGGCCGGACGCCGGAACCCCGCGCGGCTCACAGTCACAGGGCCGGCAGACCTCCGCCACGGTCCCGCCACCCGGCGGGCCCGCGCCGCAGCCGCATCTGGTGGCAGCGCGCACCCGCACCAAGAAGGACGGTCACACGGCGACGCCGCCCGCCCTGAGGTAGCCCAACGGATCGATATCGCTGCCGTAGTCCGGGCCGGTCCGCGCCTCGAAGTGCAGATGCGGTCCGGTGGCGTTGCCGGTCGACCCGGAGCGGGCGATGCGCTGCCCCTGCTGGACGTTCTGGCCCATCCGGACCGTCAGTGCGGACAGATGGGCGTACTGGGTGTACGTGCCGTTCGCGTGCCGGATGACCACCTGGTAGCCATAGGCACCGCCCCACCCGGCGGCGACCACTCGGCCCGCGGCGACCGCCTTGACCGAGGTGCCCGTCGCGACCGGGAAGTCGATACCGGTGTGGTGGCCGCTGGACCAGGAACCGCCGGACGCGCGGTAGGCCGTGGTGTGGTGGCCGGGCACGGGTGCGACCAGGGCCGTCGAGGACGCGGCCGAAGCGGGGTGGCGTTGAGCAGCCGAAGCGGGGTGGTGTTGCGCGGGCGCCGTCCGGTGGGACTTCGCCGCGGGTCCGGCGGGCGCCGTCGTGGTGTGCGCCGTATGTGCCGTACGGGGCTCCGCGGTCCGGGGCGCGGCGGGGGCGTGTCCGGACCGGGCCTTCCGCTGCTGCCCGTCGATGGTCAGCCGCTGGCCGGGAAAGATCAGGTCGGGGTCGGTGCCGACCACCGGGCGGTTGCCCTCGTACAGCCGGTGCCAGCCGCCGCTGACGTGCTCGGCCTCGGCGATCCGGGAGAGCGAGTCACCGCTGACCACCGTGTACGCGTCGTGGTGCGTGGCGGAAGCGACGGTCGCCGACGGCCTCGCCGACGCCGCGGGCGCGGCACCGGTCTTGGAGCCGGCCGGGGTCCTGGGGTGCGGCTCACTCCGGGGCTTCGGGGCGGATGTGTGCTCCGGCGCCGCGGTACGGGATTTCGGGGCCGCTCGGCCGGCCGTTCCGGTCCCGGTCCGTACGGCCGTCTTCGGCGCCCCGGCCTTCACGACCGTCCTCGGCGCGGCATCGTCCCTGCTGAGCCCGGCCCGTACCGAGCAGACCGGCCAGGCGGTGGGACCCTGCGCCCTGAGCACCTTCTCCGCGACCGCGATCTGCTGCTGCCGGGTCGCCAGATCGGCCCGCGCGGCGTAGACACCGCCGCCGTACGCCTGCCAGGTGGACCGGCTGAACTGGAGCCCGCCGTAATAGCCGTTGCCGGTGTTGATCTGCCAGTTGCCGGTGGATTCGCAGCGCGCCACCTTGTTCCAGACGTCTGCCGTGGCGGCGCCCGCAGGTGCGGCGGTGAGCAGCGGCAGCGCGAGCCCGGCGCCGCCCGCGGTGACCGCGAGCGAGGCACGGTTGATCCGGCCTGGCTCGTAACGGCGATGACGACCGGATGCGGCCATGCTCGGCTCCCCCACTCGCGCCTCGGACGCGCCCCTCGGACACGTCGCAGGGCGCAAAAGTAAGGCCGGCGTGGAGGGAATGACAAGGGCACGTGCGCGCCGTACCCTTGCAGCCGATACGGGAGAGCGCTCTCCGAAGGAGAGCGCGGAGGGGGCTTCATGACCGACGAAGAACTGGACGCCCTGGTCGCCGCGTTGAGCCCGGCGGCCAGGGTGCGTCTGCTGACCGGGGCCTCCGGCTGGCGCACGCACGCCGAACCGGCGGCCGGGCTGCGGGCGATGGTGACATCCGACGGGCCGGTGGGCGTACGCGGTGAGTCGTGGGACGAACGCGAGACCTCGCTCGTCCTGCCGTCACCCACCGCCGTCGCGGCGGCCTGGGACGAGGAACTCGCCGCGGAACTGGGCGGGTTGCTCGCGGCCGAGGCCCGGTCCAAGGGCGTGGACGTACTGCTGGCGCCCACGCTGAACCTGCACCGGACGCCGCTCGGCGGCCGCCACTTCGAGTGCTGCTCCGAGGATCCGCTGCTCACCTCCCGTACCGGTGCCGCCCTCATCCGCGGTGTGCAGGCGGGCGGAGTCGCCGCGACGGCCAAGCACTTCGTCGCCAACGACGCCGAGACCGACCGGCTGACGGTCGATGTCCGGGTGGGCGAACGGGCCCTGCGCGAGGTCTATCTGGCGCCGTTCGAGGCCGCCGTCGAGGCCGGTGTGTGGGTGGTGATGTCGGCGTACAACCGGGTCAACGGCGCGACCATGTCGGCGAGTCCGCTGCTGGACGAACCGCTGAAGGGCGAGTGGGGCTTCGACGGCCTGGTGATCTCGGACTGGGGTGCGGTGCGCGCCACGGTGGAGACGGCGCGGGCCGCCCAGGATCTCGCCATGCCCGGACCGGCCGGTGCCTGGGGCGATGCGCTGCTGGCGGCCGTACGGTCTGGGGCGGTGGCCCAGTCCGCGGTGGACGACAAGGTGCGCAGGCTGCTGCGGCTGGCCGACCGGGTGGGCGCGCTCGGCACACCGGCTCCGGTGTGGCGTCCTGTGGTGCCCGATGCGGAGCGGCGCGCACTGCTGCGCCGGGCAGCGGCGGCCGGCATGGTGCTGGTGCGCAACGCGGGGCAGGTGCTTCCTCTCGACCCGCGGGAACTGCGGACCGTCGCCGTGATCGGGCCGCGGGCCGCCGGGCTGCGTATCCAGGGCGGGGGCAGCGCCGAGGTCTTCCCCGGCTCCGTCGTCTCCCCGCTGGAGGGGATCCGGGCGGCGCTCGGCCCGGGGGTGCGGCTGCTGCATACACCCGGGGTGCCGGCCGGACGCGGGCCCGCGCCGCTCACCCGGGAGGCGGCACGCAATCCGGAGACCGGTGAACCCGGCTTCCTGGTCAGCCTGTTGGACGCCGGTGGCGCCGTACTGCACTCCGAACACCGGCTGTCGGGGCGGATCGTGGAACCGGCCAGGACCGAGGGCGCGGCCACCGTGGAGATCCGCACCCTGCTGCGGCCGGGGGCGAGCGGTGAGTGGACCCTGGCGGTCGGCGGATTCGGCCCGGTCTCGCTGACCGCCGATGGCCGGACCGTGGTGGAGGGTGTGTTCGCCCCGGAGACCGACGACCCGACCCATATCCATGTGTCGCCCCCGTACCGCTCCGGCCGGATCACCCTCACCGCGGGTGCGGAGACCGAGATCGTCGCCCGGCGCGGACTGGCCCCCGGCACCGGAGTCGCCACGGTCCTCGCCGCCGCGCCACCGGCTTCGCCCCCCGCCGCCGCACTGGCCGAAGCGGTCGCGGCGGCCCGCGCGGCCGATGCCGTCGTGGTGGCGGTCGGAACCACGGAGGAGACCGAGTCCGAGGGCAGCGACCGCCTCTCGCTCGCACTGCCCGTCGGTCAGGACGAGCTGGTACGGGCCGTGGCCGCCGTCCGTCCCGACACGGTGGTCGTCGTGAACGCGGGCGGCCCGGTGGTTCTGCCCTGGCGGGACGAGGTGGCGGCGGTGCTGCTCGGCTGGTTCCCCGGCCAGGAGGCGGGGCATGCTGTGGCGGATGTCCTCCTCGGCCGTACGGAGCCGGGCGGGCGGCTGCCCACGACCTGGCCGGCCCGGCAGGACGACGTACCGGTGCTGGGCACCACGCCCCGGGACGGCGCGCTGCGCTACACGGAGGGCCTGCACATAGGCTACCGGGCCTGGCTGCGGGGGCCGGTGGCGCCCGCGTACTGGTTCGGGCACGGTCTCGGGTACACCAGCTGGGAGTACGAACGGCTCGAACCCCCCGGAGCCGTGTCGGGCGACGGCTCGTTCGACGTACGGGTACGGGTCCGCAACACGGGCGGCCGTGCGGGGCGCGAGGTCGTCCAGCTCTATCTGGCGCGACCGGTATCGGCCGTGGAGCGCCCGGTCCGCTGGCTCGCGGGCCATGCCGCCGTACACGCGCGGCCCGGCGAGAGCGCCGAAGTGGTCGTCCGGGTACCGGGACGGTCTTTGCGGCACTGGTGCGTGGCGGAGCGGTGCTGGCGCGTCGAGCCGGGGGTGTTCACGGTGTACGCGGGGCGGTCGGCCGGGGATCTGCCACTGGTGACGGAGGTGGACGTGCCGGTTCCGGTGCCCATGGCGGGCGTACTGCCCTGAGACGGGGACTGCGGGCGGGTCGGGCAGGGCCGGGCAGGAGACTGAGCCGGGCCGGGCAGGAGACTGAGCCGGGCCGGGCAGGAGACTGAACGGGTCCGGGCAGGAGACTGAACGGGTCCGGGCAGGAGGACGGGCGGGTCCGGGCCCACCCGGCCCTCCGCCGGGGCCGGCTCGGGGCCGCGAAAGGCTCGTCACACCGCGGAAGTGACAGACTTCGAGGTGAGGACGGGAGGCGAGCAGTGCGTGAGCGTGGCGGCCCCTCCGCCCGGACTCGCTCGTTCCCACCGATTCCACGCCACGTCCGGACCGCAACGGAGCACTCGGAGCACCCATGACGGCAGGCAACCCCAAGCACCCCATCGACACCAGCAAGCCGCACCCCGCGCGCGTCTACGACTATCTGCTCGGCGGCAAGGACCACTATCTCGTCGACCGCGAGCTGGGCGAGGAGCTGGCCGACTTCATCCGGGTCGGAGCGCAGCAGAACCGCGCGTTCATGCACCGCGCGGCCGCCTGGGCGGCGCACCAGGGCATCGACCAGTACCTGGACATCGGCACCGGGATCCCGACCGAGCCGAATCTGCACCAGATCGTCCAGGAGATCATCCCCACGGCCCGGGTCGTCTACGCGGACAACGACCCCATCGTGCTGCGCCATGCCGAAGCCCTGCTGGTCAGCACCCCTGAGGGCGCCACGCACTACGTGGAGGCCGATGTCCGCGAACCGGACACGATCCTCGAACACGCCCATGGTTTCCTGGACTTCAGCAGGCCGGTGGCCCTGTCGCTCATCGCCGTCCTGCACTTCATCCTCGACGAGGAGAACCCGCACGCGATCGTGCGGGAGCTGGTCGGCCGGCTGCCGTCGGGCAGCTGCCTCATGCTGGCGCAGGCCAGCCTCGACGCATTCCCCGAGGCGGAGGAGCATGTGGCCGGCACCTACTCCAGCCGTATCCCCTTCCAGCCCAGGACGCGCGCTGAGATCGTGCGGTTCTTCGACGGGCTGGATCTGGTCGAGCCGGGCGTGGTGACGGGCCCCGAGTGGTTCCAGGTCCCGCCCGCGCCCGAACTCACACCGTATCCGGGCTATGTCGGCGTGGGACTGGTCCCGTAGCGGACGGTCCCGCACCGTGGAGGACTCCGCGTTCCTTCCGGCGCGACGGCTTACCCATCCGCACGGTGACACCCACGGCCCCTGTCACCGTCGGCTACGAGCCGACCGGCCCCACTCTCGCGCTCCCGTACCCGACAGGCGGGCTCAGGCAGTGAGCCCGGACCCACATGGGTCACGTCCTCGCCACTCGCGAGAGCCACGACGCGCGAGCGTCCCAGCCATTGCCGGGCCACAGGTTGTTGACGCCGTCGACTCGTGAATCTTCCCGCGGGTCGCTGGATCTGAGCCGTTTGCATTAGGCAGGTGACTACCTGCATAATGATCGCGTGGATGCGGATAAGGTGTTCAAGGCCCTGGCAGATCCTGGTCGACGGCGTTTGCTGGACATGCTTCACGAGCGGACCGGGCTGACGCTCGGGGAGCTCTGCGAAGGGCTCGACATGCGCCGCCAGTCGGTCAGCCAGCACCTTGAGCTCCTGGAGGCCGCGAATCTCGTCACCTCGGTGCGGGATGGCCGACGCAAACTGCACTATCTGAACCCAGTACTGATCCACCAGATCCAGACCCGATGGATCTGGAAGTTCGAGGAGCCGCAGCTTGCGGTGCTCGCGGGGGTCAAGAACCGCGCGGAGGAGGACGCCATGACCGAGTCGTCCCAGACAGGCCCAGTTCCTGACTACGTCTACACGACCTACATCAAAGCCACGGCTGAGCAGGTGTGGAACGCCCTGACCGACCCGGACATCACCGCGAAGTTCTGGGGGCATGCCCAGGTCTCGGACTGGAGGGTCGGCAGCCGGGTCGACCATGTCCGGGTCGATGGATCAGGTATTTCCGATGCTGCTGGAACGGTTGTGGAGGTTGATCCTCCACATCGGCTCTCCTTCGGCTTCGGCGAACCGAGCCGGGCCCTTGATCCAGCCTCCGAACAGAGCCTTGTGACATTTGAGATCGAGCCGTACCGCGACATCGTGAAGCTCACCCTCACCCAATCCAAGTTCCGTTCGCTCGCCGACCGGGAAGCCATCGGACAGGGCTGGCCGACAGTGCTCGCGAATCTCAAGACGCTGCTTGAAACCGGTGAGGCGCTGCCCACCCCTCCGTGGGAGTTCCACACTGACGCGCGTGCCGCCCGGATGGCGAAGCACGGGTAACGCGGCCTCGGAAGCGGAAAGTCTCCGTGCCGGCGGCGAGGAACGAACGCGGGCCTTCGGAGACCTTGCGGTTCCCCGTCGGGATCCCGCGGCACTGCCGTCCCGACAAGGATGCCGGTTGCCACGGGTCGCGGGCGTCATCCGGAATCCGGAGGGTATCCGTTACGTCCCAGGACGCTGCTGAGCGGTCCCAGAACGCCCGAAGGAGTCACGGTGACGGAGCAGAGTTCGCTGAGAGCGGTGGGCTGGGCGCGGTCTCTTCCCATGAACTGCGGCGTGGCCGAAGCCCGGGACTGGACGCGAGGGCACCTGGACTCTCTCGAATGGTGCCACCAGGCACAACACGTCGTGGACTCCGTTGTGCTGACCGTCTCCGAACTGATCACCAACGCTCACGTCCACGCCCGCAGTGACGCACAGCTGATCCTCCTGTGGGACGAGCAGTGTCTCCACGTGACCGTCCACGACACGTCAGCGGACCTGCCCGCACCACGTCAGCCCGCCTCCGACAGTCCCGGGGGGCGCGGACTGCTGCTCGTCGACGCTCTCGCCGACGACTGGCAAACCCACCGCTGCACCCGCGGCAAGGACGTCACCGCGTGCTTTCAACCCCCCGCCCCACCCAACGCCGCCTGAGAAGCCGGCTATCTGACGACACCGACTTGTTACTCCTGCCGGGACCGGCCGGGGAACGCGCAGGCCGGGGCTGACGGATGCCGCGACCGGCGCAGCGAACACCCCGGCGCTGTCCGGCAGTCCGGCCCTCTCGCTCGTTTCTGCCCGTTCGACCGGTCGGCGCTGCCCGGTTGTCTCTGGTGCTGATGCGCTCTGACTGTGTAGACAGGACAAATCAGCGTACCGAACCAGAGGCGAGGCTCCCTTGCGCGATCACGAGACGAATCGGGACGCAGGAACCCCCGCCCGACGGACTCCGGCGGCTTCACCATCGCGGGCGGTACGGCAGAGCGGGCTGCTGAACCTTCAGACCACGGCCGGCAACGCCGCCGTCGTGCAGATGCTCCGCCGGGCCGCCGAGGAGCGGCACGAACACTCCGCCGGTTGCGGCCACCAGCCGGACGCACAACCCGCAGTGCAGCGCTCCGCTGTCCACGAGGTGCTGCGCTCGCCCGGCCATCCGCTGGACGACACGATCCGCAGCGACATGGAGTCGCGTCTGGGCGCGGACTTCTCCGGTGTACGCCTGCATACCGACGCCGCGGCCAAGGCCTCCGCGAGCGAGGTGGGCGCCCACGCCTACACCTCCGGCAACCATGTCGTCATGGGCGAGGGGGGCGAGGACCGGCACACCCTGGCCCATGAGCTGACACATGTGATCCAGCAGCGGAAAGGACCGGTGGCCGGCACGGACCAGGGCGACGGGCTCGCCGTCAGCGACCCCTCCGACCGCTTCGAGCGTGAGGCCGAGGCCAACGCCGCCCGGGTGCTGGCCGGACCTGCTCCCGACCGGGCGACGGCTCCGCCCGGCGAGGCCACCGCCCCCACGACCGCCACCGGTGCCGGTACGGAGCCACTTCAGCGGGCCATCGACACCAGGCTGGGCCGTATCGACGGCAAGGAGAACACGGTCGACGCTCTTGCGCCTTGGAATGCCCACACACCGTCCTTCTTCACGTTCAGCGCCAAGAAGTGGAAGGAAAAATGGGGGATCGGAGCCCACGACGACGCCAAGAAGAAGGAGAAGCAGAAGGAGCTGTTCCGGACCCTGAATCAGCTCATCGATGACGAGGAGGTCCATCAGGCTCCGACCAAGGACACACTCGCCGAGCTCGTGAAGGGCCTGCACGGGAAGGCGGGGAAGGCCCCTTCCGGTCCCGGCCAGGAGGAGTCCGAGGCCGACGGTCAGTCCCGAGATCCGGATGCGGAGACGACACTCGCCAAGCTGAAGCAGATGGGCAACCGGGCCTTCCCGCAGGAGGAGATGCGGCAGCTCGCGAACAAGGCAAGGCCGGGCACCGGCTGGCTGTACGAGCTGGAGGCGGGGCTGGAGCAACTGGAGGCGGACCCCACATGCGTGGTCCAGTTCGGTGCGTGCTCCCGGGACGACATCAACCATCATCTCGGCCTGTCCCTGGGCTCGACGGAGCGTGGCGACTTCATCGCCTCCTTCGTGTCGGAGAAGCGTTCGGGCAAGACGGGCGCCGACTGGGTGGTCTGGCGGCCTGCCCCCAAGGACGCGGATCCAGGCGCGGCGGAGCAGCAACCCGACGTGTTCACCGGTGAGTTCGTCCAGGCGAAGCTGACGGTCGAGCGGAACTTCCGCCACAACCTCTTGGCGGCCGCGAGCCAGCTCGAAGGCAAGAACGCCAGCGGGAAGGGGAACGCCATGACCGACCGTGAACTCACTCTGCGCTCGGGACAGGGCGGCGGAGCCCGGCACACGGGGACCATCGCCATGCAGGTGACCGACGACGTGAGCGACCCGAGGAAGATCGAGAATTACATTAAGGAGGTGCTGACGAAGGACATGGACAAGACCACGATGAAGCGGCCCTACGTCGACCGTGTCGTCCTGGAAGAGAGCATGCGGGGCCACAGGAAGACCGTCTACGAACTCAATAACGGCGAACTCACGAAGACGAAGTCGTGAGCCGGGGGCATCGTCGCTCATCGGGCGCGAAGAACGTGCTGACGGCGCCGGGAAGGACAGTCCTCAGCGCCGTTCCACCACGACCGGCCGCCAGTCCCCCTGCCGCAGCAGATTGACGGGGTCGGCGTCCGGGTCCGGCGCGTCGTGTCTGCGGTGTCTGCCGCCGCGGGCGAAGAAGTCGGCGAGCGGCAGGGTGGCCGCTCCCAGCGTCACCGCGTCGGGGCCCAGCGTGCCCAGGCCGATGGTGACGCGCTCGGCCGGGTGGTGCATCGCGTACTCCTTGGCGTACCGCCGCACGGCGGGCAGCAGCGCGGGGCCGAGCAACAGGCCGGCCCAGCCGCCCACCAGGATCCGTTCGGGGCGGAAGAGGTTGATCAGATCGGCGATGCCGGCCCCCAGATACTCGGCGGTCTCGTCCAGCAGTCCGGCGGCGGCGGTGTCGCCCGCCAGCCCCCCTGATGCGGGCAGCGCGTCGGCCAGCAGGGTGGCCAGGGCCGTCTCCTCGTCGGCCGCCGCTGCCGGGGAGCCGCCCGACTCCAGCCACCGCTCGCGGATCGCCTCGGCCCCCACGTACGCCTCCAGACAGCCGGGCGAACCGCAGCGGCAGCGCCGTCCGCCCACCCGCACGGTGGTGTGGCCCCACTCGACGGCCCTGGTCTCCGCGCCGCCGTAGAGCTCGCCGTCGACCACGATGCACGCGCTGACCCCGGAGCCGAACAGCACCACGACGGCGTCGCTGGTGCCGCGTCCGCCGCCGAACCACATCTCGGCCTGGCCCAGCGTCTTGGCCCCGTTGTCGATGAAGAACGGTACCCAGGAAGGGAGTTCGGCCGATTCGCGGAGCATGGCCTCCAGCGGGACGGCGTCCCAGCCGACGGTCTGGCCGTGGACGACGACCCCGTCGGGCCCGTCCCGGTCGATGATCCCCGGCACACCGACCCCGACACCGACGAGCCGGTTCGCGGACACGTCGGCGTCCCGCAGCACATCGGCGACGGCCTCCCTGATGTGGCCGACGATCCGGCCGACGTCATAGCCGTGATGCGCCAACGGGCGTTCGGAGCGGGCCAGTTCACCGAGTGAGAGGTCGAAGAGTTCGACCCGGACGCGGGTCTCCCCCACATCGATCCCGATCAGATGGCCGCTCGCGGGGGCGACGCGCAGCAGCGTGCGCGGCCGGCCGCCCTCCGAGTCGACCACGCCGGCCTCCTCAAGCAGTCCGTCCGCGGCCAGTTCGGCGACCACATTGCTGATCGAACCCGAGCTCAGACCGGTCGCGGCGGCGAGCTCCTGGCGGCTGAGCGGCCCGTCGAAATACAACCGTTGCAATACCTGGGCGCGGTTGCCGCGCCGCAGGTCACGCACTGTTCTTCTGCCCTGTTCAGCCATGTGGCTCCTTCCCGGTAGGCAACATACCCCTGTGAAAGCTCTTGACGCGACCTTCTCTCACTACTTAACTCACGCTCTGAATTAAGTCGTGAAGGCCGTTCGAATCCTGAACGCAGCCCTCCCCGGGAAGGGGCCAACGGACATGCGCAGTATCAGAGCCGCAGCAGCAGTCGCCGTCACCATCTCCACGCTCGCCGGAGCCACGGCGTGCGGTGGAGGCAGTGATTCCAGTGGCGGAGGCAGCAACGCGTCGCCCAAGACGCTCACCTACTGGGCGTCCAACCAGGCGCCGAACATCCCCGCCGACCAGAAGATCCTCACGCCCGAGCTGAAGAAGTTCGAGAAGCAGACCGGGATCAAGGTCAAGCTGGAGGTCGTGCCCTGGGCCGACCTGCTCAAGCGGATCCTCGCGGCGACGACCTCGGGCCAGGGCCCCGATGTGCTCAACATCGGCAACACCTGGTCATCCTCGCTGCAGGCCAGCGGCGCTCTGCTGCCCTGGAACAAGGCCAACTTCGACGCGATCGGCGGCCGCGACCGGTTCGTCGATGCGGCGGTCGGGTCGGCCGGCGCACCGGACAAGGACCCGGCGGCCGTTCCGCTGTACTCCCTCTCGTACGCGCTCTACTACAACAAGAAGATGTTCGCCGACGCGGGCATCACCAAGCCCCCGGCCACCTGGGACGAGCTGGTCGCGGACGGCCGGAAGATCTCCAAGAACGGCACCAGCGGCAAGTGGGGCCTCGGCGCCGAGGGCGGCAACCTCTCCGAGAACATCCACCAGGCGTTCGTACTCGCCAAGCAGCACGGGGCCGACTTCTTCGACGCGTCCGGCAAGCCGACCTTCACCTCTCCCAGCGCCGTGGCAGCCGTGAAGCAGTACGTCGACCTCATGGGCAAGGACAAGATCATCGCGCCGGGCAACGCGGAGTACGCCCAGAACCAGTCGCTCAGCGACTTCTCCAAGGGCAAGACCGCCATGGTGCTCTGGCAGGCCGCCGCGACCACCTTCGCCTCCCAGGGGATGAAGCCGCAGGACTGGGGGGCCGCGCCCGCGCCGGTCGAGTCCGGCACCCCCGGTCAGGGCAAGAACGTCAACTCCATGGTCGCGGGCATCAACATGGCCGTCTTCAAGAACACGAAGAACACCAAGGGCGCGCTGAAGTTCGTGAAGTTCATGACCAGCGACGACGAGCAGAAGATCCTCAACAAGGCCTACGGCGCGGTGCCGCCCGTCACGGCCGCCCAGTCGGACCCGGCCTTCAACGTGCCCGGTGTGAAGGTCCTCAAGGACACGCTGACCAAGAGCGCGGCGCCGCTGCCGCAGGTGGCGTCGGAGTCGCAGTTCGAGACGACCGTCGGGACCGCCATCAAGGAGCTGTGGGCCGACGCCGCCGCCGGAAAGGCCATCACCACGGCCTCGGTCAAGGACAAGCTCACCAAGGCGCAGCAGCAGATGACCCAGTGAGGCACTGAATCCGATGACCTCCCATCCGGCGTCCGACCGCCGCTCCGTCACGAGAGGCGCTGCCTCGCCCGTCCTGCTGGAGACCGCATCCCAGGTGCCTCCGGCGGCCGGCGGTGACGTACTGAAGTCCGGGGGCGCGCGGTCCCGTCTGCCGCGCGTCCCCGACCGGATCCGCCGCGGCGGCCTGCCCTATCTGCTGCTGCTTCCCGCGCTCGTGCTCGAACTGCTCATCCATATCGTGCCGATGGCCATCGGTATCGTGATGAGCTTCCGCGGCCTCACCCAGTTCTTCATCCGCAACTGGGGCCAGGCACCCTGGACGGGCCTGCACAACTACAGCGTCGCCGTCGACTTCGACGCCCCGATCGGCAAGGCCCTCCTCCACTCCTTCACCGTCACCTGCGCGTTCACCGTGCTGGCCGTCGGCCTCTCCTGGCTGATCGGTACGGGGGTGGCGATCCTGCTCCAGGAGGACTTCCGCGGACGCGGACTGCTGCGCACGGTCTTCCTCATCCCGTACGCCCTGCCCGCCTACGCCGCGATCATCACCTGGGCGTTCATGTTCCAGCGGGACAACGGCCTGGTGAACCACGTACTCCACGACCAGCTGGGCCTCACCGACAAGCCGTCGTTCTGGCTGATCGGCGACAACAGCTTCTACGCGCTGGTCATCGTCGCCATCTGGAAGTCCTGGCCGTTCGCCTTCCTGATGGTGATGGCGGCGCTCCAGAACGTCCCGCGCGAGCTGTACGAGGCGGCATCGATCGACGGTGCCGGGATCTGGCAGCAGATCCGCAGGATCACCCTGCCGTCGCTGCGTTCGGTCAACCAGGTCCTGGTCCTGGTGCTCTTCCTGTGGACCTTCAACGACTTCAACACTCCGTACGTCCTGTTCGGCAAGTCCGCACCGGAAGCCGCCGACCTGGTCTCCATCCACATCTACCAGTCGTCGTTCGACACCTGGAACTTCGGCAGCGGCTCGGCCATGTCCGTGCTGCTCCTGCTCTTCCTGCTGCTGGTGACGGCCGTGTACCTGATCTTCACGTCGCGCGGGAGGAAGAGCACCGATGTCTAGTACCAGCACCGCGCCGCGCGCCACCGCTCCCCCGCGCCCGACGACCGCCCACCGCTCCCCCACCGCGCCGCCGCGGTCCTTCCTCTGGACCCGGCGCGTGGTGCTCACCCTGGTGTCGCTCTTCACGCTGGTGCCCGTGTACGTCATGGTCAGCAGCTCGCTCAAGCCGCTGGGCGATGTGTCGGGCCGGTTCTCCTGGATTCCCAGCGGGTTCACCGTCCGCCCGTACATCGACATCTGGAGCACCATCCCGCTCGCCCGGTACTTCATGAACTCACTGATCGTGGCGGGTACGGCGAGTGTCTGCTCGGTGGTGGTCGCGGTCTTCGCCGCGTACGCCGTGAGCCGCTACCGCTTCCGCGGCAAGCGGGTCTTCACCGTCACGGTGCTCTCCACGCAGATGTTCCCCGGCATCCTGTTCCTGCTCCCGCTGTTCCTGATCTTCGTGAACATCGGGAACTCGACCGGCGTCAACCTCTATGGCTCCCGCGGCGGTCTGATCCTCACCTATCTGACCTTCTCGCTGCCGTTCTCGATCTGGATGCTCATCGGGTACTTCGACTCGATTCCGAAGGACCTGGACGAGGCGGCGATGGTGGACGGCTGCGGGCCGTTCGGGGCGCTCTTCAGGATCGTCGTCCCCGCGGCCGTCCCCGGCATCGTCGCCGTCACCATGTACGCGTTCATGACCGCGTGGGGCGAGGTGCTCTTCGCATCGGTCATGACCAATGACACGACGCGGACGCTCGCCGTGGGGCTCCAGGGCTACTCGACGCTGAACGACGTGTACTGGAACCAGATCATGGCCGCCTCGCTCGTCGTCAGCGTGCCGGTCGTCGCCGGGTTCCTGCTCCTCCAGCGCTACCTCGTCGCGGGTCTCACCGCCGGCGCGGTGAAGTGACCCCGCACTCCTCCTTACTCGCCCCTCCTCACCTCTCACCGCGCGGCACCGCGCAGCAGAAAGGCAGCCCGTGAACGAGTACAACTCCCTTCCCCCGGACTTCACCTGGGGCGTGGCCACGGCCGCGTACCAGATCGAGGGAGCGGTCGCCGAGGACGGCCGTTCGCCCTCCATCTGGGACACGTTCTCGCACCTTCCCGGGAAGATCGACAACGCTGACCACGGCGACACGGCCTGCGACCACTACCACCGCTGGCGCGAGGATATCGGGCTGATGAAGCAGCTCGGCGTGGACGCGTACCGGTTCTCCGTCGCCTGGCCGCGCGTGGTGCCGGGCGGTGACGGACCGATCAACGAGAAGGGCCTCGCCTTCTACGACCGGCTCGTCGACGGCCTGCTCGAAGCCGGGATCACCCCCTTCCCGACCCTCTACCACTGGGATCTGCCGCAGACCCTCCAGGACCGCGGCGGCTGGCCCGCCCGGGAGACGGCCGAGCACTTCGCGGAGTACGCGGGTGTGGTGGCCCGGCGGCTGGGTGACCGGGTGAAGGACTGGACGACGCTGAACGAGCCGCTCTGCTCGTCGTGGATCGGCCATCTGGAGGGCCGGATGGCGCCCGGCCTCACGGACATCACCGCAGCCGTCCGCACCTCGTACCACCTCCATCTGGGCCACGGTCTTGCCACCCAGGCGATCCGGGCGGCCGTCCCGGGTGCCCGTGTCGGCATCGTCAACAACCTCAGCCCCTGCGAGGCGGCCACCGAGCGCGAGGAGGACCGGGCGGCGGCCGTCCGCGCCGACGGCCACACCAACCGCTGGTGGCTGGACCCGATCCACGGCCGCGGCTATCCGCAGGACATGGTCGATCTGTACGGTGTCGACCTCCCCGTCCGGGCCGGTGACCTCGACACAATCGCCGCCCCGCTCGACTGGCTGGGCGTGAACTACTACTTCCGCAACGTCGTCACGGACGACCCGACGGGTCCGCTGCCGCACGCCAGACAGGTCTATCTGCCGGGCGCCCGCCACACGGCGATGGACTGGGAGGTCAACGCGGACGGACTGGAGAACATCCTGCTGCGGCTGGCCGACGAGTACGGCGCGCGGAAGATCTACGTCACCGAGAACGGCTCCGCCTACCCGGACGTGGTCCGCGCGGACGGCTCGGTCGACGACCCGGAGCGCGTCCAGTACCTCGACGAGCACCTGGCAGCCTGCGCCCGCGCCGCCCGCAAGGGTGTCCCGCTCGCGGGGTACTTCGCCTGGTCGCTGCTGGACAACTTCGAGTGGGCGTACGGGTACGACAAGCGCTTCGGCCTGGTCCACGTCGACTACGCGACGCAGCGGCGCACCGTCAAGAGCAGCGGTCACCGGTACGCGGACATCGTCCGCTCCGCCCGCGGCCGGGGGCGCAGGGCCGCGTAACCGCACGGCCGGCGCACCGCTGAATGTGCCACGCCCCCAGGGGCTCCGGGACCACCGGGGCCCCTGGGGGCCTACCCGCTCCCACCGGCTGGGCCGAACGGGGATACGACCGGCGGAGTCGGGCACCCGTACCCCGGAACGGTCATGGTGCCCTGTAGGCCGCCCGGCCCACAGATCCCGGCAGGACAGCGGCGCCGGACGTACGGTCCGGGTAGGCGCGACACGCGCGATACGCAGGCGTGGCACCCCCAGCAATCGGCACCCCCAGCGAGTCCGAGGAGCGACCCATGAGTGGAACAGCCCAGATCGGCGTCACGGGACTGGCGGTGATGGGCCGCAATCTCGCCCGTAACTTCGCACGCAACGGATACACCGTCGCGCTGCACAACCGCACAGCGGCCAGGACGCACGAGCTGGTGGAGGAGTTCGGCGAAGAGGGCATCTTCGTGCCCGCGGAGAGCCCCGAGGAGTTCGTCGCTGCCCTGGAGCGCCCCCGCAGGCTGGTGGTCATGGTGAAGGCCGGTGACCCCACCGACGCCGTGATCCAGGAGTTCGCGCCGCTCCTGGAGGAGGGCGACGTCATCATCGACGGCGGCAACGCGCACTTCGAGGACACCAGGCGCCGCGAGCGGGAACTGCGCGAGCGGGGCATCCACTTCGTCGGCACCGGGATCTCGGGCGGTGAGGAGGGCGCCCTGCACGGGCCGAGCATCATGCCGGGCGGTTCCGCCGAGTCGTACGAGTCGCTCGGGCCGATGCTGGAGAAGATCTCCGCGAAGGCCAAGGACGGATCACCGTGCGTGACGCATATCGGTCCGGACGGCGCCGGGCATTTCGTGAAGATGGTCCACAACGGCATCGAGTACGCCGACATGCAGCTCATCGGCGAGGCCTACCAGCTGCTGCGGGACGTGGCCGGCTACTCCCCCGCGCGGATCGCGGACGTCTTCCGCGCCTGGAACACCGGGCGGCTCGACTCCTACCTCATCGAGATCACCGCGGAGGTGCTCTCGCACGTCGACGCGGCGACCGGCAAACCCTTCGTGGACGTCGTGCTGGACCAGGCGGAGCAGAAGGGCACCGGCCGCTGGACCGTCCAGACCGCTCTCGACCTCGGCGTGCCCGTCTCCGGTATCGCCGAGGCGGTCTTCGCCCGCTCCGTGTCCGGCCATGCCGACCTGCGCGAAGCATCCCGGCACCTCGCGGGGCCCACCGCCGGGCCGCTGGCCGATGACGAGGCCGCGGCCTTCGCCGACAAGGTCGAACAGGCCCTGTACGCCTCGAAGATCGTCTCCTACACCCAGGGTTTCCACGAACTCGCCGCGGGCAGCGAGCAGTACGACTGGAGCATCGACCTCGGCCGGATCGCCGCGATCTGGCGCGGCGGCTGCATCATCCGGGCCGCTTTCCTCGACCGGATCACCGGCGCCTACGAAGCACAGCCACAGCTGCCGAGCCTTCTCGCGGACAAGGGCTTCGCCGACGAGATCGCCGCCGCGCAGGACGACTGGCGTGCCGTCACCTCGACCGCCGTCACCCAGGGCGTGCCCACCCCCGGCTTCTCCGCTGCCCTCGCCTACTACGACTCGCTGCGCGCCGAACGCCTCCCCGCGGCCCTCACCCAGGGCCAGCGCGACTACTTCGGGGCCCACACCTACCACCGCACCGACCGCGAGGGCACGTTCCACACGCTCTGGGGCGGGGACAGGACCGAAGTCGAGAGCTGAAGCCCGATCCACCGCCGATCCGCCGCCGGGCTGATGGAGAGCACCCGTCCACGGGGTGGGCACGTACCGCCGCGTCGGCGGACCGGCCGGTCGGATCAACCGTGCCGCCACCGGCTGATGGCGTCCTGACAGGCGGCGGCCTGCTCGTCCGCCACGAGCAGGACCAGGTTGCCGCCGTGGTCGCTGTACTGGGTCAGGACGTTGACCCCGGCGTCGCCGAGCACTCGGGCCAGTGCGCCGAGTTGTCCCGGCCTCTCCTGGTCGAGCCGGGTCATCAGGACGTCGCGGACGACGCCCGGACCGAATCCGGCGGCCTCGACGGCGGCCAGGGCGGCGGGACCGTCGTCGACGAGGTAGTGCGCGACACCCTGCCCGTCGTACGTGGTCACACCGCCCCCTTCCAGACTCACCCCGCGTTCGCCGAGGGCCCGGCCCAGGGCGGCCAGGGCGCCGGGCCGGTCGGGCAGGTGGACCTCCAGGTCCTGCATACGGCGGTTCATGACGTCACCACACGGGTGGAGACCCTGACGGGTACGGCGAGGCTGTTGGCGATGTAGCAGTCCCGGTGGGCCTGGTCGGCGAGCCGGTGGACGGTGGCCTCATCGGTGCCGGGCGCGGTGCGCACGGTCGCGTGCAGCTGGATCGCGGCCAGACGGGCCGGTCCGGTGGTGACGTCGAGATGGCTGGTCGCCTCGTCGTCGTAGGCGAGCACATCCACTCCGGCGCGGGCCGCCGCGCCGAGGAAGGACAGCATCTGGCAGGAGGAGGCAGCCATGACGACCAGCTGTTCGGGGTTGAGCCGGCCGGCGTCGCCGCGGAACGCGGGATCCGCGCTCAGGTCGACCCGGGCCGTCGCGGGCGCGGCCGAAGCGGTGTGGTCGCGCGTGTAGGCGCGGATGCCGGCGGCGGTGGAGCCGTCCCAGTGCAGTTGGGTGCGGTAGGTGTGCGTGTCCATGACCGAACCGTAGGTGCGCGACGTTTCGGGACCGGCCGAAACGTCACGGTCGTAGAGTCGTCCCCATGAGCAGGGAGCGGGACTTCACCAGCATGGGCAGGGCGCTTGCCGCACCGGCACGTTCGGTGTTCCTGAACCTGCTCATGGACGGCACCACACGGCCGGCCGGGGAACTCGCCCGGGAGGCCGGCGTGAGCGCGTCGACGGCTTCGGAGCATCTGGCGGTGCTCGTCGACGCCGGTCTCGTGACCTGCCGGGCTCGCGGACGGTGCCGGTACTACTCGCTCACCGGCCCCGATGTCGCGTCCGCCCTGGAGGCGCTCGGTGTCCTCACCGCCTCGGAACCCGTCACGGGGTATCGGCGAAGCCGCCAGATGAAGAACCTCGCCACGGCCCGTTTCTGCTACGACCACCTCGCCGGGCGGCTCGGCATCGCGCTGGCGGACGCCTGGAGCGGGCTGGGCTGGCTGGCCGACCGCGACACTCTCGCCCTCACCCCCGCCGGGGTGGACGGCCTGTGCCGGATCGGCGTGGACGTCGATGAGGCCGTCGGGTCGCGCCGGGCCACCACCCGCACCTGCCTGGACTGGACGGAACGGCGCGTTCATCTCGCCGGAGCCCTGGGCGCCGCCGTCGGCAGGCGGTTTCTCGACGCCGGGTGGGTGGTGCGGCGCCCCGGTGACCGCAGGGGCCTGAACCTGACGGACGACGGCCGCGCCCTCCTGCTCGGCAGTTGGGGAATCGACCTGGCCGGCGAGCGCCCCCCGCCGGCCGGTCTCACTCAGCCGGGCCGCTGAGCCACGCCGGTGCACTGAGCCGCGCCGGTGCCCTCTCGTAATCGGCAAGAGCCGAGTACGGGAGCGAGGACGAGATCGGCCTGCGGCTGGCAGCCCCCGGCGACGACTGGCGCAGCCGGCCGGACATGGACGTGCAGGCCACCAGCGGGTTCCGGGCGGCCATCGTTGCCCGCGCCCGTTTCATCTTCGAAGACGCGCGGCATGTATCGGGAGCCTTGCTCGCCGAGCGCTACTTCGCCGACCGTACGGACGGTCTCCGCCCGTCGAGCGGAGAGGACCTGCTGCTGGCCACCGTCTGACCCCCTCGCCGCACCGACCGCCCGCCCCGAGAACGCTCCGGACCCTGCGCACTCCTGGAGAACGGCGTTCCCGGCGGCGGTGCAGGACGACTGGCGTGCGGTGGCCGGCCCCGCCGCACGCCAGGGCGTCCGGTTGCCGGGCCTGTCGGCTGCGCTCGTGTTCTCAAGCCGGACGCTGCGGTCCGAGCGGCCGACCGCGGCGCCCACCCACCGTCAGCGACGTGAGACCGGACCGGGCTGCGGCTCCGGCTCAGGCGTGGGGTCAGGGCCGGGTCCCGGTCCTGGTGTCGGTGTCGGCTCGGGGCCCGGCGGCTGCGGTACGGGGTCGGGCAGCGGATCGGGCAGCGGCGGCGGCACCGGTGCCGGACCGGGGCCCGGCGGCGGGGTCGGCGTCGGCGGCACAGGATCCGGACCACCCGGGTTGGGCGGCATAGGGCCGGGATAAGGATGCGTCACGGTGGACCTCCCACAGTACGGCTGTATGTCCTGACCAATGTCTCCCGCTCCGCCTGCCCACGCGCGCCGGGTCGAACCGGACGGGCCACCGCCCGCGGCCGGAGGCGGGCCCGGAAGTGGACGCTGCGGCGGACCGGGAGCGCGGCGCCGCGGTGCTCGTACGGCGGGTACGGAGAACCACCTCCGCCACGGGCCGGTCAGGCTCCGGCGAGCAGCGGCCGGGCGTGCGGGGGGCGCACCTGATCGGTGCCGGGCACAGGCGCGGACGCGTCGGCGCCGAGGGCGACGATCTTGTTGTCGGCGTCGACATGCACGACGCTCGGCCGAAGCGTACGCGCCTCGGCGTCGTCCATCTGGGCGTAACTGATGAGGATCACCAGGTCGCCGGGGTGTACGAGGTGGGCCGCGGCGCCGTTGATACCGATGACGCCAGAGCCGCGCTCGCCCTCGATGACATAGGTCTCCAGGCGGGCCCCGTTGTCGATGTCGACGATGTGCACGAGCTCGCCCGGCAGCAGGTCGGCGGCTTCCATCAGTGCGGCGTCGATGGTGACCGACCCGACATAGTGCAGGTCGGCCTGGGTCACCGTGGCACGGTGGATCTTCGATTTGAACATCGTACGGAACATGGGCGCACTCCTGAAAGTAGGCTCCCTGCCTGCGTATTTGCAGGTCAAGGGCTGTTTTCACATCTTACAGCCAGTCGCGTGTGCGGTCAGCTCTCCCTGTGTTCTTCCACCACGGCATGTGATCAAGGGCGCGGGGCGTACGCCGCGTGCCGAGTGTGCTGCCTCACTCCGCCTTCACTCTTTGGAGGAATAGCTTCGACCAGCACCGACGACCAGCATGGCGAAAGAGCGCGAGGGTCGGCTCCGCGGCCCGTGCGGGCCGGTCAGATCCTCGTCAGTCCCCGAAGAAAGGACCTCCATGCGGTCAGGACGTTTCCCCCTCTCCCGACTCCGGAAAGCCGGCCGGCTGGGTCTCGCCGCGCTGACGATCGCCGGTGCGCTGGCGCTCTCCCCGGCAGCCCCGGCGGATGCCATGGCGCAAGCGCCGCAGCGGCCTACGGCCTGTGGCTGGAACAACCCGGGAACAGAGCATCCGTTCTATGAGCACTGTGACTCCAGGACGAACGTCTGGATCCAGGTCACACGCACGTTCATCTCGGGTGATTACCACCGCTGTGTGGGGCCGGGGAAGACGGTCCTGGACTCGAATGCGACGGGGGCCTGGTACGACAGTGGCTACCGGGGCGGTCTCTGTTCACACCCGGGAGACACTGGGCCCTGACCGTCAACTGACGGCTGGCGGCTGGCGGCTGGCGGCTGGCGGCTGGCGAAGGCGCCTTGCACCGACAGAACATCCGGGTGCAAGGTGCCTCCACAGCCCAGGCGGTCTGTCTCAGGAAGGGCCGCTCTGCGGATACCGCAGCGGCCACTCCGGAGCGTCGAACGCCCCTGTGGGGTCGCCGTCCAGGGGTGCGGACTGGCCCGCCCCGGTCACCGGCAGGCGGCTCCCGTCCCGCTCGGGCTCTCCGTGCTCCAGGAACCAGGCGTCCAGCCGCCGCCGCAGAGTTCTGATGCGTTCGCGGTGGACCGGGTCATCGGCGAGGTTGACGCGCTCGCCCGGGTCGTCGGCCAGGTCGTAGAGCTCATGCGGGCCGTGCGGGTAACGGTGGACGTACTTCCAGTCCATGGTGCGGATCATACGGACCGGCCCGTACTCGTCGTAGACCACCACGGGCCGGGACGGGGCGGACCGCCGCGCTTCGTCGCCGATGAGCAGTCCCGCGAAGGAGTTGCCGGGTCCCTGTTCGTACGGTTCCGGGTCCAGGCCCGCGCACTCCATGAGCGTCGCCGCGAAGTCGTAGGCCGACAGCAGCTCCTGGCGCACCTGGCCCGCGGGGATCCGCCCCGGCTGCGAGATGATCGCGGGGACCTTGACCGAACTGTCGTACATGTTCTGCGGGAAGGTTCCGTTGCCCTTGCCCCAGATGCCGTGGTGGCCGCAGTTGAACCCGTTGTCGCTGGAGAAGACGACAAGGGTGCTCTCCGTCAGTCCCTCTTCGGCCAGTGTGTCGAGCACCCTTCCGATGCCCGCGTCCATGGCGGTGACAGAGGCGAAGTAGCCGACGAGCGCCGCCCGTACATCCGGTTCGCCTCCGACGGGCACCCCGTCGACCAGCGGCTGCCAGGGATGCGGCGGCTCCTGTGGGCAGCTGTCGAAGGCGCAGTCCTTGTACAGATCCTCGATGTGCGGCGGGTGCTGCCCCTTCCAGGGCTTGTGCGGGGCGGTGAAGTGCAGGGAGAGGTAGAAGGGGGTGTCGCCCCCGGCCTCGGCACGTACCCGGGCCGACGCGTCGTCCGCGAGCAGGTCGGTGAGGTAGCCGTCGGCCGGGGCCGGTACGCCGTCCCGGTACATGGGCGCACCGTGGTAGGGACTGCCGCCGCTTTCGTGGGAGTACCAGTGGGTGAATCCCGTCCGGGGCCGGTCGTTCGCGCCGAGATGCCACTTGCCGGAGAGCGCCAGGCTGTATCCGGCTGCGGCCAGGTCGTCGGTGAACAGGCGCTGCCCGGACAAGAAGTCGGTGCCGTCCTGCCCGGTGTGACCGCCGGAGAGCCAGTCGTGCACCCCGTGGCGGGACGGTATCTGCCCGGTGAACAGGCTGGCCCGCGCGGGAGAGCAGACCGGTGATGTGCAGAAGAAGTTCTCCAGACGGGTCCCTTCGGCGGCGAGCGCGTCGAGGCGGGGGGTGATGATCTCGTCATTGCCCGCGCTGCCCAGAGCCCAGTGGCCCTGGTCGTCGCTGAGGACGAGCAGGATGTTCGGGTGCAGCGGATCACGGCTTGCCACGGTGGCCTCCAGAGTGGGCGGGTCGCGTACGGGGGCGGCTCCCACCCGGCGCCGATCGGCACCGTACGAGGTCGTCAACTTTTCAGTCAACCCTTGAGAATAATTAGGGCGCCGCACTCGGCCCCGTGGTCATTCCCGCCTGCGCCCCGGTGACCGCCATGGATGCCCGGCCGGTCGGTGCCCGGATTCCTTGTTACCAAGTGCGGACAGAACCTGGCGAACAACTCCTGCCGGGGCGCCGTCTCACGGTGTGTAGGCAACAGCAGATACGGGCGGTCGACCTGCCGGAGCAGGCGGCGGCACCCGTATCCCGACAGTCCATGGGGGACTTCATCATGACCACTCGTCGTGCTCGCCGTACCGTCCGTTCCGCCGGCCTGGTGGCCGTGGCCGCCGCCGCGGCCTTCTCGCTGACCGCCTGCCAGAGCGGGGGCAAGGACGCCGCAGGGCCGGAGAAGAAGGACTCCGTCGCCGCCTCCGACTCCACCGGCGACGGCGGTGCGTCGAGCGGTTCCAAGGCCGGAGCGGGTGACTCCCGGGCCGGTGCGGGCGACTCCAAGGCCGGTGCGGGCGACACCCGGACCGACGCGCGGACCATGACGCGGACCGAGGCGCCCGCCGGGAGCCACACCAACACGCAGGCCGGCAAGGGCAATGCGGCGTCCCCGACCCGCACCCAGACCCTGGCGGACGGCAGCAAGGGCGAGATCTACCGGCTGGGCGACCAGCACTACCGGCTCAAGATCGTCAGCCGCGGTTCGGTGCTGGCCACGCTGGACACGGACGGGCACGATGCCGGGCTCGACGCCAACGACATGTTCGTCGTGCTCACCCTCGGCGGCGAGGTCCACTCCTGGATGGGCGGCGGGCACCAGGGTCCTGGCACCTTCAAGCTCGCGGGCGGCTGGACGGCCAAGGTCACGAAGACCGGCGAACTGCGGTACCGCGCGCAGATCCTCGGCCACGACGGCGAAGTGGACGCCACCCTCAACACCAACCAGCAGGATGTCGGCCTCGACGCCAACGGCATCTACATCGTGCTGAGCGCCGGCGGCATCATCAGCGCCCACTCGTAGTCGACATCCGCCTCCGCCCCGGGGGTTGAGCCGCACAGGCAGCTCAACCCCCGGGGCGGAGGCATGGGCGCGGTCCTGCGCGGGTCGGCCCGCGCACGGTCCGGCTCAGTCGCGGTCGACCTTCTCGCGCACCACCTTGCCGCTGCCGGCGTCGACGTCGAACGTCGTCTTGTTCCAGTCCGTGTGCGTCACGACGTCGATCTTCCAGACCAGGGTGCCGTTCTCGTCGTCCAGTTCGGCGGTGCTGACCGTGCCCTTCTTGCGGCCCGTTGCGGTGGCGGCGGCCTGATACATCGTCACCTTCGCCCGCTTCAGACGAGCGGCCAGCTTGGCCCGGTCCTCGCTGTCCTCGTCCGTCTCGGTCCGCGGCTGCCCCGCCTTGCCGGTGGTGGCGTCAACGGGCACCTTGCTGCTGGTGCCGTCGCTCTTGGCGACCTCTGTCTTCCACACCGGTTTGCCGTTCGCGCCCCGTTCGAGCTCCACGGAGACCGGCTCGGAGCCGGGCACCGCTGTGACGGCGGCCTTGGCCGCCTTCTCGTAATTCACCTTGGCCGCCGGGATCAGCGCCTTGCGCTCGGACTGATCCTCCGTCAGGTGCCCGGAAGGGCTGGACGCAGCGCCCGGTGAAGAGCTGGGTGAACCGCTGGGAGACGACTGCGAGGCCGCGGTTCCGTGCGACGGGGCGTGCCCGCCGGAACCCGAGCACCCGCACAGCAGCAACGCACCCGTCGCCGCGATCACTGTGAGGGCGCCTGTACGACCGTTCCGCACCATTGAGTAACTCCTTCGCCAGAAAAAGTCCGTTTACGTCCTGCCGAAGGGACTCTAGAGGCGTGGCACGCAGGCGTACGGGAGCGACGCGGTCCGCCGCCACAGCCGCCCGGCCGCCACCGCTCCGTCCGGTGGGGCGGCTCAGTCCTCGACGGCGTTTGCCCGTCGGCTACGGTCCGTACGGCTCCGGAAGCCGGGCCGGAAGGCCAAGGCCCTCGTCCTCGCTCTCGCCCTCGCCCTCGCCCTCGCCCGAGTGGCGGCACACGGCGCCGGCACGGAGGCTGGATCCGTGAGGCTCACGACGAGTGGCACCGCAGCCAGGGCCGGCCCCGGAACCCGGCCGGGATCTCCGGGACACCGCCCGGGGCCCGCCGGACACTCCGGCCTCCCCGGCCTTACCGGTCTGCTCGGTCTCTCCGGGTTTCCCCGTTCGATCTGGACGCTTCCCGGCGTGTATGCGCCCCAGATGGACACCTGTCTTCTCGCGCGCGCACTCCGGGCCGAAGGTGTCACCGCCGGAATGAACGTGCTCGATGTGTGCACGGGAGGCGGAGCGCTCGCGCTGCTGGCCGCTCGTATGGGGGCCGAGGTCTCGGCCGTCGACATATCCAGGCGGGCGGTGGCGACCGCCCGCGTCAACGCTCTGCGGGGCGGTCACCGCATCCGGGTGCGGCGCGGCGATCTGTCGGTCCCCTGGGACCGCACCTTCGACGTCGTGGTGTGCAACCCTCCGTATGTGCCCGCCGATCGGGCCCTGCCTCCGGTCCGGGGCCGGGTCCGCGCGTGGGACGCCGGGCACGACGGCAGGCATGTGCTCGACCGCGTCTGTGCGCACGCCCCGTCGCTGCTGGGCCCGCGGGGGGTGCTGCTGATGGTGCACTCCGGTCTCTGCGGCGCCCCGGCGACGCTGCGGCAGCTCACGCAGGCCGGGTTGCGGTGCTCGGTCATCGACCGGGCGGACGTCC
Organism: Streptomyces sp. NPDC054757; assembly: GCF_053612185.1. NCBI lineage: Bacteria > Bacillati > Actinomycetota > Actinomycetes > Kitasatosporales > Streptomycetaceae > Streptomyces > Streptomyces sp. NPDC054757. The sequence goes on along the minus strand of NZ_JBSHBW010000015.1, from coordinate 32,954 downwards.
CGTTCGGGCCCGTACTGACCGCCCGGCTGCCCTGGCTCCGCGCGCAGGGGCTGATCGGGCCCGCCGACGACACGGAGGAGCTGGTGGTGATCCGTGCCGAGCGACGCTGAGCGGTCCTCCGACCGGCCCTCCGAACGGCCGAGGCGGGTGGCTGTCGACCCCGGCGGTCCCGTCCTGATCGAGGGCCCGGTGGAAGTGACCCTGGACGACGGCACACGTGTCGTCTCCGAGCGGTTCACCGTTGCCCTCTGCACCTGCCGGCGCAGCCGCACCTATCCCTGGTGCGACACCAGCCACCGCGGCCACCGGCGTACGTCCCCGCCCGGCCATCGCCCCGGCCACCCCGGGGAGCCCGCCTCATGACCGCTGCGACGGCCGATCCCCGGCGGTACCGCGCCGGGCCCGTACTGCCCGCCCACCGGGGTCCGCTGTCGGCGGGTGTCATCGCCGCCCTCACCGCGGAGTCCGCGGCCCCGCCAGGCACGCAGGAGGCGGCGGAGGCCGACCCGTACGGCGAGGACCTCCAGCTGTCCCTGTACCTGCTCTACGAGCTGCACTACCGCGGCTTCGCGGGGGTCGCCGACCACCGTGAGTGGGATCCCGCTCTGATGCCGCTGCGCGGGGCCCTGGAAGAGCGCTTCCTCGCCGGTCTGCGCGAAGATGTCCCGGCGGGCCGCAGCACCGACGACGTGTTCGGCGAACTTCTGGTGGAGCCCGCCGACGCGCGGGGCAGTGTGGCGTACCACCTGGAGCACGAGGGCGAGTTGTGGCAGATGCGCGAGTACGCCGCCCTGCGCTCGCTCTACCACCTCAAGGAGGCCGATCCGCATGTCTGGGTGATCCCGCGGCTCAGCGGCCGGGCGAAGGCGGCGATGACCGCGATCGAGTACGACGAGTTCGGCGCCGGCCGGGCCGAGGACGTACACGCACAGCTCTTCGCCGACCTCATGACGGATCTCGGCCTCGACACCCGCTACGGCCACTATCTGGGGTCGGCGCCCGCCTCCGTACTCGCGACGGTGAACCTGATGACGCTGTTCGGGCTGCACCGGGCGCTGCGTGGCGCCCTGGTCGGTCATTTCGCCTGTGTCGAGGTGACGTCGCCGCCCGGATCGCGCCGCCTCGCGCAGGCGATGCGGCGTCTCGGAGCGGGTCCCGCCGCCGTGCGGTTCTACGACGAGCATGTCGAGGCGGACGCGGTGCACGAGCAGATCGTGCGCCGAGAGGTGACCGGCGGGCTGCTCACCGACGAGCCGTATCTGCGGGACGATGTGGCTTTCGGTGCGGATGCCACGGTGTTCCTGGAGGAGCGGCTGGCCGCCCATCTGCTGGGTGAGTGGCGCGCAGGCCGTTCCGCTCTTCGTACCGCCTGAGGCAGGACGCCCGACCCCACGGTCGCGGACCCCCCGGCGGCACCGGGCCCCGTACGGGGACAGCGGGCCCCGTCACGGGAACAGCGCCACCCCCACGATGATCAGCACGATGATCGCGACGACGACGGCCGCCGCCGTCCACGGCCCCCGGTGCTGCAAGGGGTACCTGGGCTGTCCCCCGCGCGGGCGGTCCTCCGGCAGTACGGGATGGTCGGGCCGGTCGCGCGAGTAGAACTCGTCATCGTCGTCGTTATGGGTGTTGGCCATGGGGACCTCATTGTCGTGGCGTGAACAACCTGGGTGGGTAAATACCCGCAATTTGCGACAAATATGTCCTAGATGCTCGCCGGCGGTCCCGCACTCGGGCGGAACCGCCCGCCGCCGCCGTCAGGCGGAGGAGCCGTTCGGATGGAGCACGACCTTGGTCCATCCCTCCTCGCGCGCGTCGAACTTCTCGTACGCGGTGGGCGCCGCGTCCAGGTCGAGTTCGTGGGAGACCAGGAAGCTCGGCTCGGCCTTCCCTCCGGCGATCAGATCGCGCAGGGCGCGGTTGTACCGCTTGACCGGTGCCTGACCGGTCCCCATCCGCTGGCCCTTGAACCACATCAGCCCGTAGTCGATGGCGATCTTGCCCTGCCCTTCGAGTTCTCCCTGGGCCTGGGCACCGCCCGGATCCTCGGGCAGGAAGATACCCACCACGCCCAGTGACCCGGTGAACCGCACGGCGTCGATGAGCCCGTTCAGGGTCAGGGCCGCGTCCTCCTTGCCCTGGGGGTCGTGCGCCTGGTAGCCGACGCACTCGCAGCCGTTGTCGGCGCCCAGTCCGAGTGTCGCCTCCTTGACGACCTCGGCCGGATCCTGTCGGCTGGTGTCGATCGGGATCGCCCCGATCTCCTCGGCGATCCGCAGCCTGTCCGGCTGGTGGTCGGCGACCCACACGCGCCCCGCGCCCTTGAGGAGCGCCGAGTAGGCGGCCATCAGGCCGACCGGGCCCGCGCCGTACACAAGGGTCTGGTCCCCCGGCTTGACGTCCGCCATCTCGGTGGCGTGGTAGCCGGTGGGGAAGATGTCCGACAGCATCACGTAGTCCACCTGCCGCTCGGCGGCGTCCTCCCCGAGCCGCAGGGCGTTGAAGTCTCCGTACGGGACGCGCAGCAGCTCGGCCTGTCCGCCCTGGTAGGTGCCCATCTCGGCGAATCCGTACGCGGCCCCCGCCAGGGCGGGTTCCGGCTGCATGGTCAGGCAGTAGCTGGTCAGCCCCTTCTCGCACTGCTTGCAGAAGCCGCAGGCGATGTTGAACGGGAGGACGACGTACTCACCGGCCTTGACCTTGCTGACCCCCGGCCCCACCTCCACGACCTGCCCCAGGTTCTCGTGCCCGAGTGTGCGCCCGGTCTCGAACGAGGTCCGCCCCTCGTACATATGGAGGTCGGAGCCGCAGATGTTGGTGCTGGTGATCTTCACGATGATGTCGCAGGGGTGCTCGATCCTCGCGTCCGGCACGTCCTTCACTGTGACCGTCCGAGGTCCTTCGTACACTGCTGCCCGCATGACGAGACCGCCGCCCTTTCTGCTGCTCGCGTCCGGACGCAGAGGCCACGACCTGCTGGGATCCACTCGCGGCGGGCTGCGCCGGCCTGTTGACGGCGCACGGCCGGGGACACCTTCCGGACCACCACGGGGTGATCCCCCGGGTCCCTTACGGCCGGTCCTCACCGGCGAGGCGGCCGAACCGGGCGCCTCATCAACCGTCCCACCACCCGGGGCCCTGTCAAATCCGCGGCCGGGTCCACAACGCTCACCGCCCGCGGGCGGTGAGATCGCGGGCGCCGAGATGCCACGGCTGTCCCTCCGCGTGAGGATGTTCGAGGCGAATCGGGTGAGGCATCCGGTGGAAGACGGCGCGGGCCGCGGCCGGACCGCCTCGGGGGGCCGGGGACGGCGTCCGGAGATCCGGAGGAAAGGAAGCATGCTGTGGCTTCACAGCCCGTGAGCGATTCGGGTTCCGGCCCGGGCGGCACGTCCGGGGGGCCGGACCCGCGGCGCTGGGCGGCGCTCGGGGTGTGCCTGATCGCCGGATTCATGACCCTGCTCGATGTCTCCATCGTCAATGTCGCGCTGCCCTCGATCCGCGAAGGGCTGCGCACCCCCGAATCCGATCTGCAGTGGGTGCTGTCCGGGTACGCCCTCGCCTTCGGCCTCTTCCTCATCCCGGCGGGACGGCTGGGCGACGCGCGGGGCCGCCGTGCGGTCTTCATGGCGGGCCTCGCGCTCTTCACCGTCGCGTCCGCCGCCTGCGGTGCGGCCCAGTCGAGCACCTGGCTGGTGATCGCGCGGCTGGTGCAGGGGGTGGCGGGCGGGCTGATCTCGCCTCAGATCTCCGCGCTGATCCAGCAGATGTTCTCCGGCAGCGAGCGCGGCCGGGCCTTCGGGATGTTCGGCACCGTGGTGGGCCTCTCGACAGCGGTGGGGCCGCTGCTGGGCGGACTGCTGATCCAGGCGGCCGGTGCGCAGGAAGGCTGGCGGTGGGTCTTCTACGTCAACCTTCCGCTGGGCGCCATCTGCCTGCCGCTGGCCCGGCGGCTGCTGCCGGACACCCCGACCGCCGGTCATGTGCGTATGCGCGACCTCGACCCCCTCGGGGTGTTCCTGCTCGGCACCGGCGTACTGGCGCTGCTGCTGCCCTTCGTCCAGGCCCAGCAGTGGCACGGTCCGCAGAAGTGGCTGCTGCTCCTGGTGGCGCTGCTGCTGCTCGGTGGTTTCACCTGGTGGGAGTCGCGCTGCTCGGGGTACGGCATCCAGCCCGTACTGAACATCGCGCTCTTCCGGGTGCGTTCGTACTGGCTGGGGTGCCTGCTGATCCTGCTGTACTTCGCCGGGTTCACCTCCATCTTCTTCATCAGCACGCTCTATCTGCAGAGCGGGCTGCACTACAGCGCGCTGCTCGCCGGGCTGGCCATCACCCCCTTCGCGCTCGGCTCCGGGGCCACGGCGGCCCTGGGAGGCCGGCTGGTGAGCCGTTTCGGCCGGCCTCTCATCGCCACCGGGCTGACCATGGTGGCGGTCGGCCTTGGCGGCACGGCCCTGGCGGTGCACATGGTGCCGGGCCACGGGGCGGGGTGGGCGATGGCGGGGCCGCTGCTGCTGGCCGGGCTGGGGAGCGGCCTCGTCATCGCCCCCAACCAGACGCTGACGCTTTCGGAGGTCCCGGTGGCGATGGCGGGCAGCGCCGGCGGCACACTCCAGACCGGACAGCGGGTGGGCTCCGCGGTCGGGATCGCCGCGGTGGGCTCGGTGTTCTTCGCCCAGGTGACGGAGGGCTGGCCGACCGCGTACGACCACGGCCTGATCGTGTCGGTGGCGTTCGTGGTCGCCGCGCTGATCGCCGCGGTGGCGGACGTCGTCGCGAACCGCATCAGGCGCGGGTGAGCAGCGGGAACCGCAGAAGCGGGCTCGCCAACCGGCAACCGGTGGCCGGGCCGTGCGAACGCGAGCCGCCCGCCGGTCGTCCTGGCTCCCCCGGGGCTCCGGTGGCGGGTTCAACCCCGGTTCGGGCCACTGCGGCTTCGGGCCAGTAGCTGGGCCTCGATGCGCCGCAGTACGGCGATCACTTCATCCGCCTCGACGGTGTCGGGCACGGCCTCGTCCAGAAGGCCACCCCAGGCGTCCTGGAGGTACCGCAGGTTCTCGCCCGCCTTCGGCGTCGGATACAGGCGTACGCGCCGCGCGTCCTCGGGGTCGGTTTCGCGGCGCACCAGCCCCTTCTGCTCCAGCTTGCGCAGGGCCCGGCTGAAGTTGCTGGAGATCAGCCGGGTCGACTCGGCGGCCTGGCCCGCCGTGGCGCCCGGCTGGTGGTCGACGAAGCGCATGACCGCCGCTTCGAGCGGCGTCCACGGCTCTCCTGTCTCCGCCTTGGCAGCATGAATATGCCGACTGATCGCCAGGATCAGGTCAGCGAGCTCGAACAGTCTGGCCTTCTGCTTCTCGTCCACCCTCACAGTGTAATTTACCTATCGATCGATCGTTATCGTTTGACAGGTACTTGAGGTGAGCCTAGCTTTGCCCGCACATGGAACGAATCGCCCGAGCGGAGGGACGCCGATCATGGACCTCATCGGCATCGAAGAACACTGGATGCTGCCGGAGCTGACCTCCGCCCTGAAGGCCGTCGCCCACCCGGACGAGAGCCTCCTCTTCAATGAGCGGGGCGACACCCTCCAGCGTCTCGAAGACCTCGGAGCCGGCCGCATCGCCACCATGGATGCCCAGGGGATCGACCTGGCCGTCCTCGCCCTCACGCCGCCGGGGACCCAGTCACTGCCCCCCGACGAGGCGCTCGCACTCAGCCGCCTCGCGAACGACACCGCCACCGAGGCGGTCGGCATCCACCCGGCACGGTTCCGTTCACTGTCGACCCTCCCGATGTCGTCCCCGCGCCATGTCGCCGCCGAACTCGAACGGGCCGCGGCCCAGGGCCACGTGGGGACCATGGTCTACGGCCGGTCCGGCGACCGGTTCCTCGACGACCCCGCCTACGACGACTTCTTCGCCACCGCCGCCGACCTGCGCCAGCCGGTCTTCATCCATCCGCAGATCCCCTCCGACGCGCTGCGTGACGCCGCCTACCGGGGCTTCGACCCGACGACCGACCTGGGTCTTGCCACCTTCGGCTGGGGCTGGCACCTGGAAGCGGCGACCGCGGCACTGCGGCTCATCCTGCGCGGCGCCTTCGACCGCCACCCCGATCTGCAGATCGTGCTGGGCCACTGGGGCGAGTTGCTGCTCTTCTGGCTGGACCGGGCCGACAGCCTCTCCCGCATCGCCGGCCTCCAGCGCACGGTCTCGGAGTACATCCGTACCAACGTCTTCATCACCACCTCGGGGATGCTCAGCCCCGCCCTGCTGCGACACGCCCTGACCGTGACGACCACCGACCGGCTGATCTTCTCGACCGACTACCCCTTCCAGCAGCCCACCCGAGCCGAGATCGACTCCTTCTTCGGCCATATCCCCACCGATACCGACCGGCACAAGGTCAGCTCCGCCAACGCCGCCACGCTCTTCGGTATCGACCGCACCGCACCCTGACCGGCGGGCTCCGCCCCGCCCCGTAACGCCGAACCCAGAAGAGCCCCCCACCCCGGAAACGGAGACGATGCGCCATGTCGCGGTCCACCGCCGACGAGCACACCCCCACCGCCCTGATCGTCGGTGCGTCCCGTGGCCTCGGATGTGCCATGGCGGCCGAACTCGCCGACCGTGGATGGTCGGTCATCGGCACCGTCCGAGGCACCACCCGCACCCCGCTGCACGACCTCGCCGACCAGCACCCCGGACACATCCGCATCGAACACCTGGACGTCACCGAGCCCGGGGAACTCACGCCTCTGCGCGAACGCCTGTCCGGAGCGCGGCTCGACATCCTCTTCGTGAACGCGGGCACCACGAACAACGAGCAGACCCCCATCGGTTCCGTCCCCACCCAGGACTTCATCGACGTCATGGTGACCAACGCCCTCAGCCCGCTGCGCGTCATCGAGGCGCTCGACGGCCTGGTGAGCACCAGTGGCCTGATCGGGATCATGTCCTCGGGGCAGGGCAGCATCACCAACAACACCAGAGCGGGACGCGAGGTCTACCGCGGCAGCAAAGCGGCGCTCAACATGTTCATGCGCAGCTACGCCAACCGCCAGGCCGACAACGACCGCGCCCTGCTGCTCCTGGCCCCGGGCTGGATCAGCACCGAACTCGGCGGCGCCGACGCCCCGTACACGGTGCGGGAGAGCATCCCGCTCCTCGTGGACGTACTGCTCTCACGCCTCGGCACCAAGGGCCTTGCCTACCTGGACCGCGACGGCGAGCCCGTTCCCTGGTGACCCGACCGGGTGCGGCCATGCGTGCCCCGCATGGCCGCACTGCGGGATAAGCGCTGGTGGGGTCGGCCTATTCCGGTGAGGATTCCAGGCATGAACGAATCACATCTCACCCACATAGCCGCTCCGGAAGGCGTCGCGCCGGGTAAGGGCTACACCCATGTGGTGACCGGCTCCGGCAGGCTGGTCGCACTCTCCGGGCAGGTGGCGCTCGACAGCCGGGGCGAGGTCGTCGGGGCGGACGACCCCGCCGCGCAGGCACGGCAGGTGTTCGAGAACCTGCGCCGCTGTCTGACGGCCGCGGGCGCGACGTTCGACGACGTCATCAAGTTCACCTTCTACGTCACCGATGTCGCCCATCTCTCCGCTGTCCGCTCCGTACGCGACGAGTACATCGACGCCACGCGTCAGCCCGCCTGCACCGCGGTCCAGGTCGTGGCATTGTTCCGGCCCGAACTGGTGCTGGAGATAGAGGCGTTGGCGCTCGTGGGATAACACGCCGGGTGCCCCGGTTCGCCCTGCCGTACCGGGGTCACTCGGACGGGTAGATGTCCCCGGCCGCCATGCTGCTCTCCTGCTCGCTCTGCCGGTCCAGCCTGCTGGCCTTCTCGTTGAGCCGGCGCCGCTCCTCGGGGTCAGTGCTGCGCTCGGCCGCTTCCTTCAGGTCCTTCGCCTTGGCGCGCATCTGCCGGACCCGGCCGCCGCTCTCGTCCGCACCGCTCATCACAGCTCCTGGTGTCTCGAAGGGAGTCCTGGAAGGGAGATCTGGAAGGGCTCCCCCTCAGCGAACCAGGTACCGGTTCGCCCCGCATCCCAGGTGGTCACACACTTCACAGACCGTACGGGAGAAGAGCGATCCCGCACTCCCCGTGCAGCTCAGCATGCGCGGGGAGGCGGAACCCTGCATGGTGGTGGGTACGGGGTTCCGGTCGGCGTGCCGGTGCACGTACGGGGGCGTACTCGCAAAGGCGCAGCTCAACCGGGAAGCGTGAGCCAACCATGAACACTTCTGAATTTCCGGAAAGCTATGAGCTCGTGTTCAGCACACCCGGCGAAGGAAGCGACACCGTCCTCGTCCGGCGCACCACGATGACGGGCGCGGGCGGCTCCCCGGTCTACGCCGACGGGACGGGCATCGTACGCGCGGAGATCAGCCGGGGCGGCGAGGTGCGCATGCTGGCGTCGGGAGGCCATCAGGCGCATGCGGCTCCGCTGGAGGTCCACCCGCACCGAACCTGAGGCCGCTGCCGGGCCCCGCGCGCTCTCGGCACCCGCCCGCGTGCACACGTGAACCGTGAACCATCGGCAAGGAGCAGTAGATGAAAGAGGACAAGCACCCCTCGTACGGGCCGGTCGTCTTCCGCGACCGCTCCGCCGGATACGCGTTTCTCACCAGGTCCACGGCGGGGAGCGACCAGACCATCGCCTGGGACGACGGGCAGACGTACCCGGTGATCGATGTGGAGATCTCCGCGGAGAGCCACCCGTTCTACACAGGGAAGGCGCGGGTGGTCGACTCCGAGGGCCAGGTCGCCAAATTCGAGAAGCGGTACGGCGAAGGCGGGCAGCCGGACTAAGGGCTGTCCCGTAACCCCTGGTGGATCGGCGCGCGGCGTCAGATGCGGTGCATCGCAAGGCGGAGGGGCGTCCGCATACTGGATGTATTCGGGCGTTCCGACAACGCGGCGAGGTGCCGTAGCTGTCGTCGTGCGCCCGCCAGGGATTGCGGGACAGCCCTTAGGGGATGCCCCGGGAGATCGTCAGGAGGCGGCGCCCATGGCGGCACGACCGAAGGTGGAGGTACGACGGGTGTACGAGGACCCGTCGTCAGGGGACGGCGCACGGGTCCTGGTCGACGGCATCTGGCCGCGGGGCCTCTCCAAGGAGAAGGCGGACCTGGACGAGTGGTGCAAGGCCGTGGCCCCCTCCACCGACCTGCGCAAGTGGTACGGCCACGACCCCGAGCGGTTCGAGGAGTTCGGCCGCCGCTACCGGAGCGAGCTGGAGGACACCGGACGCGCCGAAGCCCTGACCCATCTGCGTGACCTCGCGAGGAAGCGGAAGCTGACGCTTCTGACGGCGACCAAACGCGCGGACATCAGCCAGGCCACGGTCCTCGCCGATCTGTTGCGGACCTGAGGGCTGTCCACCGCGAGTGCCTGTCTCCGGTGGGAAGGGCCAGAAGACGGCAAGGTGATGCGAGTCCGGCTGCCCTGAGAGGGAATTGACGTGCCGTCACCCCAGCTCCGCCTCCTGCAGTCGATGGTGCGCGGCCATGACCACCTCTCCGACGTGCACGTCCGCCGGTAGGGCTCCTCTCGCCGTCGCCCGCGACCATGACCGCTGCGCAGATCCGTGACCCGAACTTCGCCTTCGGGGTGCAGTGCATCCTCGCGGGCATCCGCACCCTTTCGGGCCCCGGGGCGGGCGCGTAGGGGCCGCGTCTCCCCGCCGGTCGCGCCGACCGGGGCGCGACGGCCGCCCCTCCCCCAGCTGCCGCCCCGCCCGGATCGCGCGGCCGTTACGCCCCGGCGCCCGGCACCTCGTCCGCCTCGGCCTTCGCCCTGGCGGCCTGTGCCTTGTTCCGCTTGCTGACCACAGCGGCGCTCGCCAGGGCGCTTCCGGCGAAGGCCAGGGCCAGCATCCAGGGCCGGTCGAAGCGGCGTCCTGTGGCGTGGTCGAGGGAGTAGCGCCCCGCTCCCGCGACGCCGATGGCGGCGGCGGTGAAGCCCAGGAACGCCGGGTACTCGTATCCGCCGGACTGGGCGAAGAAACCGGCGGGCGCGTGCACGGCGACCGCTCCTGCCATGGTGCCCGCCACGGCGGCGCCGGCCACGGGCGTACCCAGGCCGAGCGCGAGCATCGCCCCGCCGCCCGCCTCGCCGAGGCCCGCGGCGACCGCGTTCCGGTGCCCGGGCAGGAATCCCATGTGCTCCATCCCCGCCGCGGTACCCGCGAGCCCGCCGCCGCCGAACCAGCCGAACAGCTTCTGCGAACCATGGGCGACGAGCACCGCCCCGGTGCCGGCCCGCAGGGCGAGCAGTCCGAGGTCGTGCCGGTTGATGCAGGTCATCGGAGATCTCCAGATCTGTGGCAGCGGATCAGCTGTGCCGACCGCCCACGGGGCCGTGGCGGCGGTCCCGGCGGCGGGCGTACGTATCCACTCTCCTCGCCCGGTACGGACCGCTCGCACCGGGGTTGCTCCATTCGGGTGACGTCGCAGGTCACAGCGGGCTTCGGACGGCCCGGGGCGGCCCTCGTAGGGTGAGGCCCATGGAGACACCGGCCGACGAGACGGCAGCCCGCGAGGTCCAGGACGAACTCCGCGCCCGGGTGGTGCTGGACGAGCCGGGCCCCGCCCCGGGAACCGGGCTGATCACAGGTGTCGATGTGGCGTACGACGACGAGCGGGACGTGGTCGCGGCCGCCGCCGTGGTGCTGGACGCCGTGACGCTGGCCGTGGTCGACGAGGCCACGGCGGTGGGCCGGGTGACCTTCCCGTATGTGCCGGGGCTGCTCGCGTTCCGCGAGATCCCGACCGTCCTGGCAGCCCTCGAAGCGCTCACCGCCGGTCCCGGTCTTGTCGTATGCGACGGGTACGGGCTCGCGCATCCACGGCGGTTCGGCCTCGCCAGCCATCTCGGGGTGCTGACGGGGCTGCCGGTGATCGGGGTGGCGAAGAATCCCTTCACCTTCTCGTACGAGCAGCCGGGCGCCCGGCGCGGTGCGCAGACGCCGCTGCTCGCCGACGACGGCGCGGAGGTGGGCCGGGCGCTGCGCACCCAGGACGGGATCAAGCCGGTCTTCGTCTCCGTGGGGCACCGGGTCTCCCTCGACAACGCCTGCGCCCAGACCCTGCGGCTCTCCCCCGACTACCGGCTGCCGGAGTCCACCCGGCGAGCCGACGCGCTCTGCCGGAGGGCGCTGCGCGAGGCGGTCGCGTAACGGCGCCGCCCCGCGCGGTGCTCCGGCCCGGTCAGGCCGCCGCCCGCACCAGCGGGAAGTGGCAGGCCACCTGGTGGTCGGCGCCGTCCGGGGTGCTGGCTGCCGGTTCCGTCTCGGCGCAGATGTCCTTGGCGATCGGGCAGCGGGTGCGGAACCGGCAGCCCGACGGCGGGTTCGCTGCGGACGGCGTCTCGCCGCCGAGCGGCGCGCGCCCGGATCCGGCGGTCTCGGGGTCCGGGACGTTGACCGTGTCGAGGAGGCCGCGGGTGTACGGGTGGAGGGGGTTCGCGTACACCTGTTCGGCCGGGCCCGACTCGACCAGCTTGCCGAGGTACATCACGCCGACCGTGTCGGCCAGGTAGCGGACCACGGCGAGATCGTGCGAGATGAAGAGGTACGTCAGCTCGCGGTCGCGCTGGAGTTCGCGCATCAGGTTGAGGATCTGGGCCTGGACGGAGACGTCGAGCGCGGAGACCGGTTCATCCGCGACGATCAGGTCGGGAGAGAGCGTCAGCGCGCGGGCCAGGCCGAGCCGCTGGCGCTGGCCGCCGGAGAACTCGTGCGGGTAGCGGTCGACGGCGCCGCGCGGCAGCCCGACCGCGTCGAGGAGCCCGGCGACGATCCGGTCCTGTTCGGCCCGGTCCCCGACGCCCTGGATGACGAGCGGTTCGCGCAGGATGGTGCCGATCCGCATCCGCGGGTCCATGGCGGCGGCGGAGTCCTGGAACATCAGCTGGATCCGGCGGCGGTGGGCGCGGCGCTGGCCCCGGTCCATGGTGGCCAGGTCCTGGCCCTCGAAGACGATCGACCCCGCCGTGGGGTCCTCAAGACCGGCGATCATGCGGCCGATGGTGGTCTTGCCGCAGCCGGACTCACCGACCATGCCGAAGGTCTCGCCCTTGCGGACCGTCAGCGAGACCCCGCCGACGGCGCTGACCGTGCCGCGCTTGCGGGAGAACGGGCCGCCGGTGAGCGGGAAGTCCTTGCGCAGGTCCACGACTTCGAGGAGGGTGGCGCCGTCCGGGACGACCGATGCGGTCTCCTGTCCGGCGGGGCGGGCCTCCACGAGGCCCGGCTCACCCTCCTCCGGTACGGGGTGGAAGCAGGCGAACCTGTGGTCGTCCCCGGTCAGCTGCGGCTCATCGGCGCGGCAGACGTCGGTGGCGAAGGCGCAGCGCGCGGCGAACCGGCAGCCCTGCTGGGCGGTGGCGAGGTTCGGCGGCAGCCCGGGGATGGTGCGCAGTTCGGTCTCGCCCTCGACGGCCTTCTCGGGGAGCGCGGCGAAGAGCGCCTGGGTGTAGCGGTGCCTGGGGCGGGCGAACAGGTCCCGTACGCCGGAGGTCTCGGCGACCTTGCCCGCGTACATCACGGCGACCCGGTCGACCCGGTTGGCGATGACGCCGAGGTCGTGGGTGACCAGGATCATCGCCATGCCGAGGCGGGAGCGCAGCCCGTCGATGAGTTCCAGGATCTGGTGCTGGGTGGTGACGTCGAGCGCCGTGGTCGGCTCGTCGGCGATGAGGAGCTTGGGTTCGCAGACGAGTGCCATGGCGATGGCGACGCGCTGGCGCATACCGCCGGAGAGCTGGTGCGGGTAGTTCTTCATCCGCTCGGACGGCTGGGGCATACCGACCAGACCGAGCATCTCCTCGGCCCGTGCCCAGGCCTCCTGCTTGCTGATGTCCCGGTGCAGCAGCAGGGGTTCCGCGACCTGCGCGCCGATGGTCATGGTGGGGTTGAGGGAGGTCAGCGGGTCCTGGAAGACCATCCCGATGGTGTTGCCCCGGACGTCGCGCAGCACGGGTTCACCGGCCGACGCGAGGTCGTGTCCGTCGAAGAGGACCCGCCCCGATGAGACGGCGCCGCCGGGCGGGAGCAGCCCGAGGACGCTGAGCGCGGTCATCGTCTTGCCGCAGCCGGACTCGCCGACCACGCCGAGGGCCTCGCCGGGGGCGAGATCCAGGCTGACGCCGTCGAGGGCGTGGACGGTGCGGTTGCGGGACGCTATGTCGACATGCAGATCGTCGATCCGCAGCAGCGGCTCGGTCATGGGAGTGTCCTCCGGGCAGTGCAGGCAGGAAAGCAGGCGGGGGTGTGGCTACTTCTTCTGGAGCCGTACTTCGAAGGCGTCCCGGAGGCCGTCGCCCACGAAGTTGAACGCGCCGACGACGAGCACGATGGCGATGCCCGGCGGGAAGATCAGCCACCAGTAGCCGTTCTGGGTGTAGGTGATGCCCGAGGAGAGCATCGACCCCCAGTCGGTGGCGGGCGGCGGGATGCTGAGGCCGAGGAACGCCAGATAGCTGACGTAGAGGATGGCGTCGGCGATCTGGAAAGTGCAGTTGACGATGACAGTGCCGATGGCGTTGGGCACGATGTGCCGGAACACGGCGCGGGCTCCGCCGCCGCCCATCATCCGCATCGCCTGGACGTACTCGCGGTCGCGCAGCGAGAGCGCCTCACCGCGGACCAGACGGGCCGGGGAGAGCCAGGCCACCGCCGCGATGATCACGATGAGCACGCTCTTGCTGGGCGTGATGATCGCGGCGACCACCACCAGCAGGAACATCGCCGGGATGGCGAGCGCGGCGTCCGTGACACGCATCATCACGGCGTCGGTCCAGCCGCCGAAGTACCCGGAGACCGCGCCCCAGAGCGTGCCGAAGAGAGTGGCGAGCAGCCCGGCGGCGAGGCCGACCTCCAGCGAGGACTGGCCGGCCAGCATCAGCCGGCCGAGCAGGTCGTAGCCGAGGTCGGTGGTGCCCAGGATGTGTCCGGGGCTGCCGGGTGCCAGGTTGGCCTGTGCCAGGTCGGTGTGGACCTGGTCGGTGGAGTGGACCAGCGGGCCGATGTAGCAGAACGCGAAGAGCAGCACGAGCACGATCACGCCGGTGAGGGCGAGCTTGTTGCCGGTGAAGACCTGCAGCGTACGGCGGGCCAGCGAAGGCGTGGCGAGGTCGGCGTCCTCGTGCCCGGGGGCTATGACTGCGGTGCTCATGAGACGCTCCGGATCCGGGGGTCGAGGACGGCGTAGACGATGTCGGTGAGCAGCGATCCGACCACGGTGGCGACGCCCACGACCAGCGTCACTCCGAGCAGTACGGGGAAGTCGGAGCCCTGTGCGGCGTTCCAGAAGAGCAGGCCCATACCGGGGTAGTTGAACATCGCCTCGACGACCAGCGCGCCGCTGAACAGGGTCGGCAGATAGAGGCCGAGGAGGGTGGCGAGCGGGATGAGCGCGTTGCGCATCACGTGCTTGGCGAGGATCCGGCGGCTGGACTGGCCCTTGGCCATCGCCGTACGGACGTACTCCTCGGTGAGGTTGTCGAGCGTGGCGGAGCGCATGTAGCGGCTGAACATCGCGATGACGCCGAGCGCCATGGTGACGATGGGCAGCACCATGCCGGAGAAGCCGCTGAAGATACTGGCCAGGGACTCGCCCTGCGGTGCCTCCGAGGGGAAGACCGGGATCGTCTGGCAGAAGACGATGATCAGGATCAGTCCGAGGAAGAAGACCGGCGTCGCGTAGGCGAGGAAGGCGGCCCCGGTCAGCAGGTAGTCGGTGATCTTCCCGCGGCGGACGGCCTGGAGCAGTCCGAGCGGGATCGCGATGATCACCGCGAGGACCGTGGAGAGCGCCGTCAGCAGCAGGGTCTTGGGGAGCCGCTGCATGAGCAGGTCGGAGACGGGCTGGTTGAGCTTGTACGACACTCCCAGGTCACCGGTGAGCAGCCGCTTCAGGTACTCGAAGTACTGGAAGGGCAGCGAACGGTCGTACCCCTGGGCGTGGTTGAAGTGCTCGATCTGCTGCGGTGTGCCCTTGGGTCCGAGGATGGCGCGGGCCGGTCCGCCGGGGAGCATGTGCAGAAGGACGAAGACGATGACCGACACCAGGAAGAGAACGACCACCGCCTGGAGGAGGCGCTTGAGGAGAAAGCCGGTCACTGGTCGGCCCCCTTCTTGACGTAGTACCAGTCCTGCGGGGCGAGGGTCACGGTCGGGTTCTGGTCGACACCCCGGAGGTCGTTGCGGATCACCGACACCTGGTAGGCGGGGTTCGGCATCCACATCACGGGGAGCTGCTGGGAGAGGTACATGCCGTACGCGTGAACGGCGTTCGGGTCGCTGGAGTACTGGACGGCGCGGATCAGCTTGTCGGCCTTCGGGTCCGAGTAGTTGCCGAAGTTGGCTGATGCGCCGGTCGAGAAGAGCTGTTCGCCGCTGGGGTTGAGCGGGTAGTACCAGCTGCCTGCCGTGCCGAAGAACGACATGTCCCAGTCGCAGCCCGGCTGTCCCGCCTTGCAGGGTACGGAGTTGCCGAGTACCGAGTTGAGCGGCTGCTGGCGGACCTTGAGGTCGATGCCGGCCTTGCTCAGCGAGGACTTCAGCTCCTGCATCATGTTGGTGGACTCGGTGGAGCCCGACTGCGAGAGCAGCGTCAGGTTGAGCGGGGCGTTCTTCGCGATGCCGGCTCCGCACTGGTCGGCGCCGGTGCCGGGGCGGGTGCAGCGGGCCTGGCCGTCGCGGACGGCCCACCCGTGGTCGGTGAGGAGCGTACGGGCCGCCTTCACCGAGTACGGGTACTGGTTCTTCTGCATCTCCGGGGTGGTGTACTGCGTCTTCGGGGTGACCGGGACCGGGCCGAGCGTGGGGTCGGCGCTGCCCTGCCAGATGACCTTGCTCATCGACTTCTGGTCGACGAGGTGCTGCATCGCCTGGCGGATGTAGAGCTGGCGCATGGCCGCCCCGCCGTGTGAGGAGTTGAAGTTGTAGACGATGTAGGTGGCCGCCCAGCCCTCCCACGGGTCGACGCGGTAGCCGCGGCTCTCGAACTTCTTCTTCTGGGCGAGCACCGACGGGGGTATGTAGCCGTAGTCGACGCCGCCGGAGCGCAGCACGTTGAACTCGGAGTCGGCGGTGGTGAAGGGCTTGAGGACGACCTTGTCCAGATGCGCCTTGTTGTTACCGGTGTACTTCGGGTTGCGTACGAGGGTGACCTGGCCGGTGTTCTGCCATTCGGCTATCTTCCAGGGCCCGTTGACGGTCTTCCAGAGCGGGTCCCTGGAGTAGGCGCCGAGGCTCTTGGAGTGGGTGGTCAGCCGGGCGAAGACCGCCTTGGCTCCGGCGGTCTTGCGGTCCCAGTCGCCGATGGGGCCGCCGTCCTTCTCCGCGTCCCAGGCGGCCTGTGGAATGGCGCGCATCAGGGTGAGCTGGTTGGCGGTGAACCAGTCGGGGTTGTACGAGCGGTTGAGGTGCAGCCGGACCGTGTGGGCGTCGACGGTCTCGAAGCTCTTGACGTTGTCCGGCATGGTGCCGACCGAGTAGCTGCCCCACTCGGCCTTGTTGGCCTTGACGAGGTTGAACCAGAACTCGATGTCGCGCGCTGTCACCGGCTTGCCGTCGGACCAGGTGATGTCCTTGCGGAGCGGCACGGTGACAGTCCTGTTGCCGTCGCTGTAGACGGGCTTCGTGCCCAGGGTGTTGGGGCCGGTGGTGGTGAGCGCGCCGTCCTTCTTCACCGCGTCGTAGACCGGCATGAAGAGCAGCGACTGGATGGCGAAGTTGTACGTGGCGCCGTATCCCGGGGCCCCGATGGGGAAGATCCAGTTGGGGGTCGCGGCGGGCGGCAGGGCCATCGTGGCGGTGCCGCCCTTGACGGGTGTACCGCCGGTGGGCCCCATGTCGATCTTGCCGCCGTCCTGCGAGCAGGCCGTGAGGGCCACGACGAGCGCCGCCCCGGTGACCGCTGCGGCGAGCGCGCGACGCCGCGCGGATGAGCGCCTTGGGCGCATGGGTGGGCCTCCATCGGGTTCCAGCAGGCGAGCCGATGTGAACATCGGCTGGAGAATGTCTGAAAGTTAGGACGGCCTTCGAAACTAAGTCAAGGGTAGATATACGACTTAGGGCAGCCTTGCTTAGGTTTTTGATCCCTTATGTCCCATATTGCGATGCCAATTCACCGAAACTTTCCCGCCACCCCTGGCGAAAGGTGCTCCGGGATCGCTAACTTTCATCGAGACAGCATGGACTTGCTTTGAAAATCCGAAGTAAGACCGAAACAAGTCCGAAGCAACTGAGAAGCAACTCGGCCCAGAAGTAGCTTCAATCAGCCAGAAAAATCGGGGAGCCCCATGACGGACAGCGCATCGAACCAGCAGATTCTGCGCATGGTCACGTCCGGCGCCGCCTCCTCACGGGCCGATCTGGTCAGGGAGTTGGGGCTCGCCGCATCCACCGTCTCGCTCCGCGTGCAGGAGCTGGTGGCGGCCGGGCTCCTCACCGAGTCGGGTGAGGGCGCGTCCCGCGGCGGCCGGCGCCCCAGGCTGCTGCGCATCCCGCAGCAGGGCGGTGTGGCCCTGACCGCCGACCTCGGCTCGCACCACGGCAGACTGGCCGCGGTATCGGCGGACGGCACCATTCGCGACGCCGCCGACCACAGCCATGACCTCACCGACGGTCCCGACCAGGCCGCCGACTGGCTGGTGGAGCAGCTGACCGCGCTCGCCGACCGCCAGCGCGCGGCGGGCCGGACCGTACGGAGCGTCGGCATCGCCTTCCCCGGCCCGGTCGACGTCCCGGCCGGCCGGGTGCTCACCCCCTCCCGGATGCCCGGCTGGCACAACTTCCCGCTCCGTGACGTCCTCGCCGACCGGCTCGGACTGCCTGTCGTCGTGGACAACGACGCGACGCTGATGGCCGTGGGCGAGCACCAGTCGGCCCGCCCCGACCTCCAGCACCTCGTGGTCGTCAAGGCGGGCCGCGGCATCGGCTGCGGAGTGATCTCGGCGGGCCGCCCGCACCGCGGGGCCAACGGCTGCGCGGGCGACATCAGCCATGTCCGGGTCGACGCGGCGGAGGACCGGCCGTGCAGCTGCGGGAACATCGGCTGCCTGGAGACGGTCGCCAGCGGCGCGGCCGTACTGCGCGAGCTCGCCGCCGGGGGCACCCCGGTGGCCGGCACGGCGGAGCTGCTGCGGCTGGTCACCGACGGGGACCCGAAGGCGACCACCCTGGTCCGGGCGGCGGGCCGGCACATCGGGACCGTCCTGAGCGTCGTCGTCAACTTCTTCAACCCGCAGGCTGTGGTACTCGGCGGCGCACTGGCGTCGGCGGAGCCCCTGGTGGCAGCCGTCCGGGGGGTCCTGTACGAGCGCTGTCTGCCCATGGCCACGGCCGGCCTCGAAATCACCACCACCGTCTCGAGCCGCGACGCGGGCCTGCTGGGCGCGGGGATCACCGCCCTGCGCGACGCCGTGCCGCACGCCGAGGCGGTCTGACCGTGCCCCCGGCCGCGCCCCGCCCGCCGCCCGGCCGGTCCCCCTCCCACCACCCCACCCGCAACCCGGAGAGCAGCGCCACATGACCACCGCCACCCCCGCCCGCCGTCTGCGCATCGCCATCGGCGGCATCGGCATCGAGTCGTCCACCTTCTGCCCGCACCGCTCCACCGCCGACGACTTCCGCCAGACCCGCGGTCAGGAACTCCTCGACCGCTACACCTGGACGCAGCCGGGCTCGGACCTCGACGCGCTCGTCGAGTGGGTCCCGCTGCTGCACGCCACCGCGCTGCCCGGCGGTCCCGTCGAGGCCGCGTCGTATCTGCTGCTCAAGGACGAACTGGTCACCCGGATCCGGTCGGCCGGCCCCCTCGACGGCATGGTCTACGACCTGCACGGCGCGATGAGCGTCATCGGCCTCACCGACGCGGAGGGAGACCTCACCGAGGCCGTGCGCGCCGCGCTGAACGCCGTGGGCACCCCGGAGGACCCGGCGTCGGGACGGCCGATGATGTCCGCGGCGATGGACCTGCACGGAAACGTATCGCGCCGCTTCGCCGAGCCCATCGAGCTGCTCACCGCCCACCGGCTCGCCCCGCACGAGGACGCCTGGGACACCCGGGAGCGCGCCGCCCGCAAACTCGTCGAGCGACTGCTGCTGCCCGCGGCCGACCGCCGCCCGCACCGCGCCTGGGTACAGGTGCCCGTCCTGCTGCCCGGCGAGAAGACCAGCACCCGTCTTGAACCCGCCAAGGGGCTGTACGGGCGTCTCGCCGGTATCGAGGCGAAGCCCGGCATCGTGGACGCGGCGATCTGGGTGGGGTACGCCTGGGCCGACGAGCCCCGCTGCAAGGCCGCCATCGTGGTCACCGGTGACGACGCGGAGCTCGCCGCGGCCGAGGCAGAGTCACTGGCCCGTCAGTACTGGGACGTGCGCCGCGACTTCGAGTTCGTCGGCCCGACCGGCACCGCCGAGGAGTGCATCGCCGCCGCGGTGGCGTCCGACCGCCGGCCGTTCCTGATCAGCGACTCCGGGGACAACCCGACGGCAGGCGGCGCGGGCGACCTGGCGTACATGCTCGGCAAGCTCCTGGAGAACGAGGAGATCGCCTCGGGCCGGGTGACCGCCGTCCACCCCGGCATCACCGACCCGGCCGCGGTCCGCGCCTGCTTCGAGGCAGGGATCGGCGCCACCGTCACCCTCGGCGTCGGCGGCAAGGTCGACACCAGCCAGGGCGGGCCGTACGAGATCACCGGCACGGTGACCGGCCTGCAGCGCGCGGCCGACAAGGCGGACCGGGCCGAGGGCGGTGCGTACGACCGAGGCTGCGACCTGGCGGCGATCACCGTCGGCGGCCTCACGGTCGTCGTCACCGGGCAGCGCAAGCCGTTCCACACGGTCGCCGACTTCACCGGACCCGCGCAGGGCGGTCTGGGGATCGACCCGCGCACCTTCGACCTGGTCGTCGTGAAGATCGGCTACCTGGAGCCCGAACTGCACGACATGGCGGCGGACTGGCTGCTCGCCCTCACCCCCGGTGGCGTCGACCAGGACCTGGTCCGGCTCGGCCACCACCGGGTGGAGCGCCCGCTGTACCCCTTCGACGAGGACGCGTACGAGAACGAGGGCGGCCCGGACCTGAAGCCCGTACTGCTCTGACGGCCCGGGAACGACGGTGCGCCCGCGCCGCCGGGCGGCCGGGTCCTGCTGGACCCCGCCCGTCCCGGCGTGCCGGGCGCACCTGGATGGCCATACCGGACATCGCGTCCGCCACCGCCGCCGGGAAGCAGCACCTTGTCCCTCCACGCCCGCGCCGGGCAGCGGCGCCGTACCGTGGCGGGCATGACAACAGAACGTTTCGAAGTCCAGCGGGAGATCGCCGCACCCCCGGCGGCGGTGTTCGCGCTGCTGTGCGACCCGCGGGGCCAGGTGGCCATCGACAGCTCGGGAATGCTCCAGTCCGCGGAGGGCGAGCCCGTACGGAAGGCGGGCGACACCTTCGTCGTGCACATGGACCGGGAGGCGCTCAACGACCTCCCGATGGGCAAGTACGACGTCACGGTCATCATCACCCGGTTCGAGCAGGACGCTCTGATCGAGTGGACCATCTCCGGGACGATCCAGCCGCCGATCAGGCACCTGTACGGCTACCGGCTCAGCCCGAGCGCCACGGGGACGCTCGTCACCTCGTACTACGACTGGAGCGGGATCGAGGAGCGCTACCGCGAGAAGGGCATCTTCCCGGTCATCCCCGAGGCCGGGCTGCGCGCGACGCTCGGCATCCTCGCGCGGACGGTGGAGCAGGGAAGGCGGCCGGTCGTCTCCGGGTGATCTGGCCGCCGCCTTCCGCGTCGCGGACACGGAAGAGCCCAGCTGTCGTGGCGGCGCGGGTGGCAACCGGTCCCCGATAGGCGGCGGCTATCACGCGTATTCGCCAATCGCGCATTGTGACGGCCCGTCCCCTGAGCGAGCCTGGCCAGGACCGGCGGCGGCGCCGGCAGGTCCAGCGAAGGGGAGGGCATGACACGCGTTGCGCAGTGGAATCAGGTTCCGGGTCACCTTCGGCTCAACTTCATCAACGGGCAGTGGCTCCCGGCGGAGTCGGGGCAGCTGCGGGAGAACATCGATCCCGCCGATCTCTCCGATGTCATCGGCGAGTTCACCGAGTCCGGCGGCGTCGACGTGGACCACGCGGTGGACGCGGCGGCCACCGCGCTGCCCGGGTGGCGGGCGCAGGGTCCGCTCGCCCGCGCCGCACATCTCACGGCGGCGAGCCGCATCCTCGGTGAGCGGGCCGATGAGGTGGCGTCGGCCATCACCCGGGAGCAGGGCAAGCTGCTCGAAGAGGCCCGCGGCGAAGTGGCAAGGGCGCGGGCCGTCATCGACTTCACCGCAGGTCAGGCACGGCTCCTCGGCGGGGTCACCGCGCCCGCCGAGGAGGAGCGCACCTTCGCGTACACCTTCCGCAAACCCATCGGGGTGGTCGGTCTGGTGTCCCCGTGGAACTTCCCGCTGGCGATCCCGGTGTGGAAGGTGGCGCCCGCGCTCCTGTCGGGGTGCACGGCGGTGCTCAAGCCGTCCCCGCTGACCCCGCTCACCTCGGCGCTCCTCGTGGAGATCTTCCAGCAGGCGGGGGTCCCGGACGGGGTGCTCAATCTGGTACAGGGCGATGCGGCGGCGGGCGAGGCCCTGGTCGCCAACCCGGCAGTGGCGGGGATCAGTTTCACCGGCTCGCTGCCGGTCGGCACCGCCATCCACAGCGGCGGAGCCCACCGGCTGCTCCGTACCCAGCTCGAACTCGGCGGCAAGAACGCCCTGATCGTGTGCGACGACGCCGACATCGGCAAGGCCGTCGACGCCGTGGTGAACGGTGCCTTCGGCCAGGCGGGCCAGCGGTGTTCGGCCACCAGCCGGGCCGTGGTGGACGTCCGGGTACGGGAGGAGTTCCTGGACCGGCTGGTGGAGCGCGTCGCCGGTCTGCGGGTCGGACCGGGGGACGACCCCGCGTCCCGGGTCTGCCCGGTCGTCAACACCGTACGGATGGACGCGGCCCTGGCGGCCGTCGCCGGGGCGCGGCACGACGGCGGCAAGGTGCTGTGCGGGGGCGAGCGGGAGCAGCGGGCGGATCTGCCCGATGGCTGCTATGTCCAGCCGACCGTCATCCGCGATGTGCCGGCGGACAGTTCGCTGGCCCAGGAGGAGGTGTTCGGGCCGGTGCTCGCCGTGATCGACGCGGACGGCTTCGACGAGGCGATGTCGGTGGCGAACTCGGTGAAGTACGGGATGTCCGGCACCGTCTTCACCGCATCGCAGTCCCGTGCGTTCGAGGCGATCGACCGGTTCGAGGCCGGGATGCTCCATGTGAACCGTCCGGGTGTCGGGGCGTACGCGCATCTGCCGCACGTCGGTTCCAAGGCGTCGCAGTACGGCCCGCCGGAGTGCTCCCCCGAGGTGTGGGACTTCTACACGGAGTGGCATTCGGCCTGTATCAGCTACTGACCGGGCCCCGGACGAATTGTCCCCAAGTGGCGTTGCCCCTCACCGGAGTTCCGGTGAGGGGCCACGCCGTGCGGGCCGCCGTACGGGCCGGTGTCAGCCTCCGACGATCTCCTCGGCGAGCCCGAACGACAGGGTCATCCCGGCGCCGCCGACACCGTTCACCACGGTGACACCCGGTTCGGGCTCGGTCAGCAGCTCCGTACGGCCGTCCCGCAGAGACGGGTAGTAGCCGCTCCAGCGCTCGGTGATGGCCGGGTTGGGCAGCTGGGCGAAGGTGCCCAGATAGTCCACCACCGCCTGGTTGATCTCCTCGCTCTCGAAGGGGTGGAGGGTGTTGGCGTACGCGTGGCTGTCGCCGATGGTCAGCCGGCCGTCCGCGGTCTGCGAGAGCAGCACATGGACGCCGTTCTCCCGGTGGAAGGGCAGTTCCTCACCCATCCGGGCGGCCAGCGCGGCCTTCGACTCACAGTCGTCGAAGGCCGCGTAGTGCAGCAGGGTCAGCCCGCCGCAGAGCATCGGGCCGAGCTGCCAGCCGGCCGGCTGGGCGCCGGTGCGCATCATCTGGAGCTTGCACCGCACCAGCCCGCTCCGGGCGAAGACTTCGGGGTAGAGCGTCGCGAAGTCGTTGCCGCTGCAGACATAGACCCGGTCGGCGTGCCAGTCGCCCTCGGTGGTGGAGACCGTCGGCAGACCGATACCGCGTACGGTCGTGCCGAACCGGATGTCGACGCCGTACTCGGTCACCAGATGCCTGGCGACCGCCGGGATGGCGAGCCTGGGGTCGACGTTGAGTTCGGTCGGGCTCCACATCGCGGCGAGCAGCCCGTCGGTGCGCGCGGTGGTGCTGCGTTCCCGGGTCTCGGCCGCGGTGATCATCCGTACGCCGCGCTCCCGGGCCGCTGGGGTGATCGCGAGGAACTCCTCCAGGACTGCGACCTCGTCGGGGTGGTGTGCCAGATGCAGCGAACCGGTCGGCGCGGCCCAGAGGCCGGACTTGGCGGCGATCTCCAGCCAGATCTCCCGGGTACGCAGGGCTCGTTCGTACACCTCGCCGCGCTGCTGGCCGACCGACCAGATCATGCCGAAGTTGCGGATGGAGGCGCCGACGGCGAAGTCGTCGCGCTCGAACAGGACGACGCGGTCCCCCCGGCGGGCGGCGGCGAGCGCGTGGGCGAGGCCGACGATGCCTCCGCCGACGACGGCGGTGTCGGCACGGTTGACGGTCATGGCTGTCTCCTTCTCGTGGTGTGCAGGAGGCTCAGGACGTGGTGCGCGGTACGCGGTTCCAGTGCGGGAGCATCAGCAGTCCGGCGAGGAGCGCGGCCCCGGCGAAGCCGGTGAACAGCACGCCCCCGGAGAGGAACCCGGGGAGCAGACCGCCGAGGATGGCGCCGACCGAGCCGCAGCCGTTGACCAGACCTGCGGCGGTTCCGGCGCCCTTGGCGCTGCCGAAGTCCACGGCGGCGACACACGAGATCATCGCGTCGGCCGCGTACACGGCGAGCCCGATCACCGCGAGCACGGCGATCATGACCTCGACGCTGCCGGCCGCGGTGAGCGGCATGAACAGCGCGAGGGCCGCGGTCAGTACGCCCAGGGCGAGGACGCACGCGGGCACCCGCCGGGACCGGAAGAGCCGGTCGGATACCCAGCCCACCAGGATCGGGGCGAGGACGCCCGTGACCCCGAACGCGATGGGGATGAGGGTGGCGCCGACCTTGTCGATCTCCGGGAGCCGGTGGCTGACGATCACCGGGCCCCAGAGGAGGATGGCGTAACGGGCGGGCTTGAGCAGGAAGTAGCAGAGGCCGAGGGTGAGCACCATGCGGTCGCGCAGGGTTTCGCGGTAGAGGCCGATGGCCGAGTGTCGCGGCACACCGTCGGTCCGGGGCACGGCACTCCGTACGGCCTCCGGGGTCTCCGCGGGTTCTGTGGGTACCGCGGCTTCCGTGGGTTCTTTGGCTTCCGTGGCTTCCGTGAGCGACCCGGGTTCTGTGAGTTCCGCAGGTCCGGCCGGCTCCGGAAGGCCCACGTCCCGGGGCGAGTCCCGCTGGAAGAGCACGAACAGCAGGAGTACGACGGCGAGGGTGGCGGCGCCGGAGAGGAAGGCCGCCCGCCAGCTGTCGAACACGGAGTAGGCGACCCATCCGAGGAAGGGCGGGGCCACGAGCCCGCCGAACGCGTAGTTGGTGCTCCATACGCCGAGCACCCGGCCGCGCTCCCCCACGGCGAAGAAGTTCCCCATGTTCTTGCAGAGCGGCGCCCACCCCGCCGACTGGGCGAGCCCCTGGACCACCATGGCGCCGCCGAACACCAGGAGGGCGCTGCTCAGCCCCATCACGCAGGCCGCGGCCATGGCACCGGCCATTCCGCCGATCACCACCACCCGGGGCCCGAACCGGTCGGCCCACATGCCCCAGAGGAACTGACCGGCCGCGTACGCCGCGAGGTAGACCGCGTCGATGACGCCGAGGACGTGCTCGGTGAGCACGGTATGCACGGAGGGGTCGTCCAGGATGCCCAGCTTGGCGACGGAGAACGCCTGCCGTACGAAGTAGAAGCCGACGTACGCGAGCCAGGTGATCGCGAAGATCTGCCGGCGCCAGCGGCGGGACCGTGCGGAACGGAGCAGCGGTGAGACCTCTGCGAGTGCCTCACGGGTGGTGACGGGTGGGCCGGCCGGGGGCGGCTGTGATGCCGGTGCCGGTCGCGAAACCGGTGGTGGTTGCGGTGGGGTGTCTGCCATGGCGGTGTCCTGTCCTCGGCGCGGGGGTGCGGGTGAGGGATCGGAGTCGTACCTGGGCATGGCTCGGCCCCGGCGCACGCCTCGACAGCGCACGCCGGGGCCGGGTCAGTGGTGCGGGGGTCGCGGAGGGGGCGTTCGGACCGGTCGGCGTCAGCCGGTGAGCGGCCGGTCCGCCGCGAGTGCGGTGCCCACCCAGTAGGCGTCGAAGTTACGGAGCCGGTGGCCGTCGGGCAGCGGCCCGGTCGGCGCGTTGACCAGGAAGGGCACCCGCTGCTCCGTCAGTCCGCCGTGCGAGCGCAGCGGTTCCTCGAAGCCGGAGATGTCGTGCCGGGCCGGGGTGGTGCCCAGCGCCGTGTTGCGTTCGGCGATGACGACGAGGTCGCCGATCCGGTCGGGCGGCAGCTCGAAGCGCTCGCAGGCCTGTGCCCGGGTGAGCACGGTGTCCACGCCGTCCAGCAGGGCGAGCGCGGCCACCAGCGGTGCCACGTCGGTGTCTTCGGGCAGATGCACGGTCGCGTACGAGCCGAGCGCGCCGTGGTGCACCGTGTACGGGTCGGTGATGGGCAGCACGACCCGCGCCGTTCCCTCGCCGAGCCGTGCGTCGAGTACGTCCTGGAGGAACACCACCCGGGCGTCGCCCCGCCCGTCGCTCTTGGCGTTCATGCCGTGGTCGGCGGTGACGACGAGGACGGCGCCGAGCGCGTCGATCCGCTCGAAGTAGCCGTCGAGCATGGCGTAGAAGTCGTTGGCGACGGGTGAGCCCGGTGCGTGCTTGTGCTGGACGTAGTCGGTGAGCGAGAGGTACATGAGGTCCGGCCGTTCCTGCTCCAGTACGTCCGCGCCGGCCGCCATGACGAGTTCGCTGAGCCCGGCGCTGTACACGGAGGGCAGCTCCATGCCGACCCGCTCCAGCACCTTGCCGATGCCGTTCTCCTCCTCCGTGACCTGGTCGGCCTTCTCGGCCGAGAAGCACATGCCGTCGACCAGGCCACGCCCCAGCAGCCTGCGCAGCTTGTCCTTGGCGGTGATGACGGCGACCTTCGCCCCGGCGGCGGAGAACGTAGCGAAGAGGGTGGGCACACGCAGCAGCGCCGGGTCGTTCATCATGACCTCGGTACCGGTCTCGGTGTCGTAGAAGTAGTTGCCGCAAATGCCGTGCACCGAGGGGGGTGTGCCGGTCGCGATGGAGAGGTTGTTGGGGTTGGTGAACGACGGCATGGTGCAGTCGGCCCGCAGATCGCTGCCGCGCTCCAGCATGCGTTCGAGGAAAGGCATCCGGCCGTCCGCCACGGCCCGTTCGTGGTAGGCGGGTTCACTGCCGTCGATGCAGACCACGACGACCGGCCGGCGGGGCCGGCCGTAGCTTCGCCCGTTCACGTCGAGCCGTTCGGCCACAGATTCCTTCATGTACGGATCCACCCCTGAGGTCGAAGTCCGGAGCGGTGGCTGCCGCTCTCCTCTTTCATGGGTAGCACCCGCCGCGACCGGTGGAGAACCACCGGAATCGCTATGAGGCCCATAGCTCCGACGGGGTCGCCGCACCCCTGCCCACCAGGCCGGTCCGCCGTTAGGCTGCCGGGTGCGGAGAGTCGATGAGCCAGCTCAGGAGGCATGTGGAACTCAACCTCCACCGATTGTGGATCTTCATGCAGGTGGTCGAGCACCACGGCTTCTCGGCGGCGGCGCAGAAGCTCTATATGAGCCAGCCGTCCGTCTCCAACCAAGTGCGCAGACTTGAGCAGTCCCTGCGGGTCACGCTGGTGGACCGCTCGGGCACCCGGATCCGGCCCACGGCCGAGGGCGAGGTCCTGGCCGAGTACGGGAAACGGGTCTTCCTGCTCGCCGACGAGGCTGTCGCCGCGGTGCAGCAGGTCAGTGGACTGGCATCGGGACGGCTGCTGGTCGGCGGCACCACGACGGTCGGCACCTATCTGCTGCCGTCGCTCCTCGCCCGGTACCAGAGCGCGCATCCGGGCATCGAGTGCGACATCTTCGTGGGCAACAACGAGGCGGTACTGGAACGGCTGGTCGGCGGCGGAATCGGCGTCGCGGTGGTCGCGGGGGCGCCCACCGCGGCTCAGCTCGTCGTCGAACACGTACTGGACGAGCGGCTGGTGCTCGTCGCCGCGCCGTCGCATCCGCTGGCGGGTGCCGGTGAGGTCGGTCCCGCCGAGCTGGCGGGCTGCCGCTTCCTGCTGCGCGAGCCCGGCTCGCAGACCCGCGAGCTGCAGGAGGAGGTGCTGGCCGAGTGGGGTCTGACGGAGGTGTCGCACGGCGACATCTGGGGCCCGGAGGCCGTCAAGCAGTGTGTGGCCGCCGGTCTCGGGCTCACGCTGATCTCGGAGCACGCGGTCGACGGCGATGTACGGGCCGGTTCCCTGGCGGTGGTGCCGGTGGGCCCGCGGCCGCGTTCCCGCCCCATCAGCCTGGTGAGCCGACGCGACCGGCTGCTCTCCCCGGCCGAGCGGGCTTTCATCGCCCTGCTGCGCACGACCGGCAGCTGGCCCCGGGAGGCTTCCGCGGAATAGCAGACGGAGCGGGCATCGGCTCGGCGGCACAGCGGACGGCCGGGCCACCGGGCCACCGGGCCACCGGGCCACCGGGCCACCGGGCCACCGGGCCACCGGGCCACCGGGCCACCGGGCCACCGGGCCACCGGGCCACCGGCTCAGCGTGCCTGCCGGGCGTCGCGGGCACGGCCGATCAGCCACCCGATGAGTGCCCCGGCCGCGACGCCCAGCGTGTTGTTCGCCCAGTCGAGCGGCTGGCAGGACCGTACGGGGTCGAGCGTCTGCAACAGCTCGACCACCACCCAGGCCGCCGACCCCGCGAGCGTCACGAGCACCGGCCGGCGCGAGGCCAGGGTGGCCAGCAGCCCCAGGGGCACCCACAGCACCACATTGACCGCGTTGTGAACAGCGCCGCCCGTGAGCGTACGGACCGAGTCGCCGGTCACGCACGCCCCGAGCCGCCCGGCCGTCCCGCCGACGATCTGATCGGGCAGCGTGATCCCCAGACACAGCGCCACCGCGAGCAGCGCCGCCAGTGTGACCGCGGCCGGCCGGCCCGTTCTCCGTGCGAGCGGCCGGTACGCCGGTATCGCGGCAGCGGCAAGGACCAGGACGAGCGCCGCCATCACGGCACTGTGCGTCGATGAGGACATGGGCAGAACCTATGCCCTCACTGGCACGTCATGCCAGGTGTGCACGGAGTGCCGTAGATGAGAAGTGCATGAGTCCGGCCCGCCCAGGGCCGCATCAGGAGCCCGCCCCGGGACCGCGTCAGGAAAGGTCGAGCTCCGCGGCGCCGAGGTGCGTGAAGCAGCCGTCGACCTGCTCATCGGTGACCCCGGCCAGTTCCGCCGGGGACCAGCGGGGTTCGCGGTCCTTGTCGATGACCTGGGCGCGGATCCCCTCCATGAAGTCGGGCCAGGCCAGCGCGGAGCGCGAGACCCGGTACTCCTGCTCCAGGACCCGCTCCAGCGTGCCGAGTTCACGGGCGCGGCGGACCGCGGCCAGCGTCACCTTGAGCGCGGTGGGCGACCGGCTCAGCAGGGTTTCGGCGGTCTCCTTGGCGGCGGGCACTCCGGTGCCGAGCAGGCGGGCGATGATCTCCTCGGCCGTGCGGGCCGCATAGCAGTGGTCGATCCACTCCCGCTGCCCGGCCAGCTCCGCACCCGGCGCCCCGGCCGCATGGGCCCGGAGCACATCGGCCACCGGCTCCCGGGCCAACGCCGCTAGCAGGCCCGGGAGTTGCTCCGCCGGTACGAAGTGGTCGGCGAGCCCGCACAGCAGCGCGTCGCCCGCACCGACGGCCGCCCCGGTCAGCGCGAGGTGGGTGCCGAGCTCCCCGGGCGCCCTGCCGAGTAGATGGGTGCCCCCGACATCGGGGACGAACCCGATGGCCGTCTCGGGCATCGCGATCCTGGAGCGCTCGGTGACGATCCGGACGCTCCCGTGGCCCGAGACCCCGACACCGCCGCCCATCACGATGCCGTCCATGAGGGCGACATACGGCTTGGAGTAGCGGGCGATCCGGGCGTTCAGCCGGTACTCGTCACGCCAGAACGCGTCCGCTCCGCTCCCCCCTGTGCGTACATCCTCGTAGATCATCCGGATGTCGCCGCCCGCGCACAGCCCGCGCTCCCCCGCCCCGGTGAGCACGACGCTCTCCACGGCGGGGTCCTGCTCCCAGGCGGTGAGCGCCTTGTCGATACGGTTCACCATCGCCCGGTTCAGCGCGTTCAGCGCCTTCGGCCGGTCGAGGGTGAGAAGGCCGATCCGCCCCTCGGTGCGCGCCCGCACTCCGTCGTCGCTCATCGCGGGTCCCCTGTCTGTCCTTGTCCCGGTGGAGCGCGTGCCCGGCGGCGGCGCTCCGGTACGGGAGCCGGTGGACCCGGAGGTCCCTGCCGGTCCTCACGATGCCGTACACGGCCGGGGCGGCTGCCGCCGGGGGCCGGGCCGTAGCCACGGCCCCCGGCTCCCGGGTCTCAGGCCCCGGTCCCGGCCACCACCTCGCCGCCGACGACGACCAGCTCGGCCTTCGTACCGGGGATGTCCTCCGGGCGGATCCGCAGAATGTCCCGGGACAGGACGGTGAAGTCTGCCAGCTTGCCGACGCTCAGCGAACCACGTTCGTCCTCAAGGAAGTTGGCGTACGCGGAGCCCATGGTGTATCCGTGCACCGCCGTCTCGACATCCACTGTCTCGCCCGGCTGCCAGGGCTCGCCGCCACCGAGCGGACGGCGGGTGACCGCGGTGTAGATGCCGATCAGCGGGTCCATCTCGGCCACGTTCCAGTCGCTGGAGAAGGCCAGCACGGCACCCGCCTCGTGCAGGCTGCGCATGGGCCAGGCCTTGTGCCAGCGGTCCGAGCCGATGTTCTGCGCCCAGTCCTGGCCGGGCCCCGCGATCTCGGGGGCGCAGTGCCTCGGCTGCATACAGGCGACGACACCCAGCTCGGCGAAGCGCGCCGTGTCCTGCGGGTCCAGACACTCGACGTGGACGACCTGGTGGCGGGCGTCGCGCCGCCCGTTGACCGCGGCGGCGTGCTCGACGGCGTCCAGGACGGTGCGGATGCCCCGGTCCCCGGTGGCGTGCACGAAGCACTGGAAGCCCCGGGCGTCCAGCTTGGCGAGCAGCCCGGCGAACTCCTCCGCCGGGTAGAAGGTGTCGCCCCGGTGCCTGCCGCAGCCCGCGTACGGTTCGAGGAGCGCTGCGGTGCGCGGCTCGACCACGTCGTCGATGTAGAGCTTGAGCGGGCCGACCCGCATGCGGTCGTCGTCGAACCGGGCGGCGGCCGCCGCGAAGTCGTCCAGGTCGGCGTCGGTGGTGCCGCGCGGGTGGAAGAGCGCGGCGACGAGGCGCGAACGGAGCCGGCCATCGGCGCGGGCGCGGGTGAACAGCTCCAGGTCGTCCAGGGAGTTCTGCGGTTCGACGACGGTGGTGATGCCGAAGCCGATCGCGTCGTCCAGGCTCTTCACCAGCCGGCCGTACTGCCGGTCGGGTGCCGCCCACGGCACGCCCAGTTCGCGCAGTGCTCTGTGTCCCGCACGGGAGAGCCCCTTCACCGCGAAGTCCTTGATGAATCCGGTGGGTTCACCGGTGACCGGGTCGGTCTCGGCGCGCCCGAACGGCAGCGAGGTCGTCTCCCTGGTGACGCCCAGACGGCGCAGGGCCGCGGTGTTGAGCCAGGCGGTGTGGACGTCGTAGCTGAGGACGAAGGCGGGGGTGTCGCCGGTGACCTGGTCGAGGTCGGCGGCGTTCGGCATCCGGCCGTCCGGGATCGCCGAGTAGTCGAAGGCCTCGGCCTCGATCCACTCGGCGTCGGGGTGCTCGGCGCTCCAGGCGGTGATGCGGTGGTGGATCTCGGTGAGGGTGCGGGCTCCGGCGAGCTGGACGCAGGCGTCGTCGGAGCCGAGCCGTACGTGGTTGTGCGCGTCGATGAAGCCGGGCAGCACCAGCCGGCCCGCCCCGTCGACGGTCCGGGTGCCCTCGCCCGTCCAGGCCGCCGCCTCAGCGTCGGGGCCGAGCCAGACGATACGGCCGCCGCGGACGGCGAGTGCCTCGGCGGCGGGGAGCCGCGGATCGACGGTGTGGATACGGGCGTTGCGCAGAACCAGGTCGGCGGGGGCGGCGGTGCGGGTCATGAGGGACGGACTCCTGGGGGTAGTACGGGAGGTACGGATGGTGCGGGAGGTACGAGTGACGGGGGCGGTGTCGGCGGCGCCGGTGGTGGGGATGGTGCTCGTGGTGCCGGCCGTACGGGGTGGCGTCGTCCGGCCCGTACGGACGCGGGCCGGTCAGCTGTCGGCGGGGGCCCCGCGCAACCGGCCACGGGCCAGGACCCAGTAGACGAGCCCGGAGACGACCGAGCCGAGCAGAGTGAGGTCGCCGCCGCCGAGCGGGGCGACCAGCGGCCCGGTCCACAGCTCCGAGTCGCAGGTCAGCGCGGCGAAGGCCATGCCGGCGACGAGGGCGGCCATCCCGGGGACATGGAAGCCGCCGCGGTACCAGTACGCACCGTCGCGCCCCGCGTGCAGCGCGCGGGTGTCGTAACGGCAGCGGCGCATCAGCATGTCGGCGAGGAAGACCCCGCCCCACGGGGCGAACACGATGATCAGCAGGGAGAGGAAGCTCAGCAGCGACTCGGTGAAGTCCACCAGGAAGAGCGCGCCGAGCGAGCCGAGCGCGGTCACGGCGACGCTGACGATGATCGCCCTGGCCCGGCTCCACGGGATGCCGAGCACCTGGAGGTTGAGGCTGGACGAGTAGAGGGTGAGGATCGAGTTGGTGACCGAACCGCCGAGCACGAGCAGCAGGAAGACCGGCTGGAACCAGCCGGGCAGCAGCTTCTCCACCCCGGCCACGGCGTCCGTCATATCGGCCTGGGTGGCGGCCGCGACCCCGGCGACGCCGAGCGCCACCGATGAGATGAGGCCGCCGAGCGCACCGGTCCAGGTGAGGGAGCGCAGCGAGGTCTCACGGGGCAGATATCGGGTGTAGTCGGCGGGCATCGGCAGATACGAGAAGGGGCCCGCGAGCATCACGACGAAGGCGAGCGTCCAGCCGGAGAACCCGGGGGCTCCCCCGGAGTCGGCGCCCGTCGTGGCGCCGGGCAGCAGGAAGACCAGCAGCACTCCGAACCCGGCGGCGAGCACGTACGCCATCCACCGCTCGGCGAACTGCACCGTGGCATGGCCCCACATGGCGACCGCGAAGGTCACGGCGAGGGTGATCACCAGCGCGAGCGCCCGGGAGGCGTCGCCGCCGTGCCATCCGATGTCGGCGAAGAGCGCTTCGAGTGCCAGGGTGCCGACCACCGTGTTGACGATGGTGTAGCCGATGGAGACGACCCAGTTGAGCAGTCCGGCCGGGAAGTTGCCGAGGACACCGAAGGGGGCCCGGGAGATGACCAGGGTCGCGGTGCCGGTACGTATCCCGCTCAGGCCGGCGGCGCTGATGACGAAGAAGGTCAGCCCGCCGATCACGACGGCGGCGGTGGCCTGCCAGAAGGAGAGTCCGAAGCCGACGGCGAGAGCGCCGTTGATGACGTAGGTGAAGGTCAGATTGGAGCCGAACCAGAGCCAGAAGATGTCCTTGGCACTGCCGTGCCGGTCCTCGTCGGGGATCGGGTCGATCCCGTGCGTCTCGACCTGGAACACCTCGTCACTGCTGACACCCGTCCCCCCCGCCGGCCGGCGGCACGGCACCGGGCGGTGCGGTCGTCGACGCGCCGGGC